>NZ_PDEQ01000001.1:300000-600000 GCF_002554795.1 Longibacter salinarum
CGGTTTAAGAACTCCGGATTGAAGACATTCTTGAGCGCATCCTGGACCGTGGACTTCATCGTGTTGTAGTCCATGTCCTCCGTCTCTTTCTGGGAGAAGCCGATACCTTTCCCAAGAGACTTAATGTCCTGCGTCCCAATGTTGGACGTCATGATAATGATCGTATTCCGGAAGTCCACACGGCGGCCGAGGCCGTCGGTGAGCACACCGTCATCGAGCACCTGGAGGAGGATGTTGAAGACATCCGGGTGCGCCTTCTCGATCTCGTCGAGGAGGATCACGGAGTACGGCTTGCGACGCACCTTCTCCGTGAGTTGGCCTCCTTCTTCGTAGCCAACGTAGCCAGGAGGTGCACCAACCAGGCGGCTCACACTGAACTTCTCCATGTACTCGCTCATGTCGATACGGATGAGCGAATCCTGGGAGTCGAACAGGTATTCCGTGAGGACCTTGGCGAGCTCCGTCTTACCGACGCCCGTCGGGCCAAGGAAGATGAACGAGCCAATCGGTTTCTCCGGATCCTTAAGGCCTGCACGGGTCCGTCGAATGGCCTTCGACAGCTTCTGGATCGCCTCGTCTTGACCGACGACGCGCTCCTTGAGCGTCTGCTCCATCTGGAGAAGCTTCTTCTTCTCCGGCTCGGAGATTTTGTCGACCGGAATACCGGTCATCATGGCTACGACCTCCGCAATGTTCTGCGTGGTCACGTCGTGAATCTCCGTGTCAGCTTTCTCTTCCCAGGCCTTTTTCTCTTCTTCGAGCTCTTCCTGAAGGGTTTTCTCCTTGTCACGGAGACGCGCCGCTTCTTCGAACTTCTGGCTCTTGACGACCTGGTTCTTCTCCTTCTTGACGTCCTCGATTTTTTCTTCGAGGTCGAGGATGGACTGAGGCACCTTAATATTGGACAAGTGCACGCGGGCACCCGCCTCGTCCATCACGTCGATCGCTTTATCTGGCAGGAAGCGATCCGTGATGTACCGGTCGGAAAGCTGTACAGCCAGTTCGATCGCGTCGGTGGAGTACCGGACGTTGTGGTGCGCCTCGTAGTGCTTCTTGATGTTCTCCAGAATGTTAATCGTCTCCTCTGGCGTCGAGGGATCGACGATAATCTTCTGGAAACGTCGGTCGAGGGCACCGTCCTTCTCAATGTTCTGACGGTACTCATCGAGCGTCGTCGCGCCGATGCATTGGAGATCCCCCCGGGCAAGTGCCGGTTTGAACATGTTGGAGGCGTCGAGGCTGCCGGAGGCTCCGCCTGCGCCGACGATCGTGTGGATCTCATCGATGAACAAGACGACTTCCGGGCTCTTCTCAAGCTCCTTCATGACCGCCTTCATCCGCTCCTCGAACTGCCCACGGTACTTCGTGCCAGCGACGAGCGACGCCAGGTCGAGGGTCACGATCCGCTTATCATAAAGCACGCGGCTAACCTTGCGCTCTACAATACGCATCGCGAGACCTTCGGCAATGGCCGTCTTACCCACCCCCGGCTCACCGATTAGGACTGGATTGTTCTTTTTGCGGCGACTCAGAACCTGAGCCACGCGCTCGATTTCCTTCTCACGACCGATGATGGGGTCGAGTTCGCTTTCCTCAGCGAGTTCCGTAAGGTCCCGGCCGAAGTTGTCGAGTACAGGAGTTTTGCTCTTCTCTGCCATGCCACTGCTTTCTTTTCCGTATCCCGATGACAGGCGTCCGCCCGAGCCCCCGCTGGTGCTCGACGACGCCTTTCCGCTTATGATCGAGTCGAGCTCATTTCGAACTGCGTCGTACGTCACCGAAAATCCCTGCTGTAGGATCTGCGCTGCAATATTCTCATTGTCTCGCAGGAGACTGAGCAGCAAATGTTCGGTGCCGATGACGTCGCTCTTGTAGAGCTTGGCCTCCAGGTAAGTAATTTTAAGCACCTTCTCGGCCTGCTTGGTCAGCGGGATATTTCCCACCGACAGGGCATTGCCCGTACTACGAACCGTATCCTCCACGGCCTTTTTTAGCTTCAGCAGGTCACACCCGAGGTTGCGTAGAATCTTTACAGCGATTCCCTCGCCCTCGCGGATGATGCCGAGCAACAGGTGCTCTGTTCCGATGTAGTCGTGACCGAGCCGAATTGCCTCCTCGCGGCTATACGAGATGACTTCTCGAACACGGTTGGAGAAGTTTCCTTCCATACTGAATGGTTTTCCAAGGACTCGCGCGCTCGCAGGGTGCGCAAGCGCGGGCACGAGGGGAAATCTGAACGTTGCAGGTAGCGACTTACGCGCCGTAAGTGCACCATCCTACATACCTGATCACTGAACTTCCGGACCCGGTGTCCTGGTCGGAAGAGTCGCTTGACGTCGCCGGGAGACCCTGCGCAGGACCGCTAGGTGCGGCGTCTCGTGCGCTCGAATCAGCGCGACAAGCGAGATGATCAGCGTCATCGCACTAACCATACCCTTCCGCGCACTGTTCCTGCCTCCCCTCGTGCCAGAAGGGGGTGAAAACAACGTTTCGTCGTGCTTCGACAGGCTGTGTGTGCGGCGTACTGTATGCGACTTTCGTCAGCGTCAACAACCGAAAAAGGGGTTGTAGCCGGTGTCGACGCATTTTATCTACCGGCAATGTCCAGGTCTATGTTCAAAAATGTTGCGCCGGTGACATGAAGTCCCTTCCCAAGGTCGGTCAGCATAACGTGTAATAATGTGAATACGTGGCCCGTCGGGGCGGATGACTGCGCACGTCTATGCCTTCGGAACGTAGAAAGATGACGCGAGCCGGTGCACACCTGTAACGGGGCGCACCGGCTCGTTCGTACCGGTACCTTCCAGATGCGAGAACGCTGATCAGGAGGCGAAGCTGGCGCCACAACCGCAGGTTTCGGTCGCATTCGGATTGTCGAACGTAAAGCCGCGGGCATTCAAACCGTCGTGATAGTCAATGGTCGTGCCCATGAGGTAGAGCCCATGGCGCTTATCCATGAAGACGGGGATACCATCGATGTCAAACTCAGAGTCATGCTCGCGCTGTTTGTCGAATCCGAGCACGTAACTCATTCCTGAGCATCCACCGCCTTTTACGCCGACACGGAGGCCGTAGCCATCGGGAATCTTCTTCGTTCGCATAATCTTACGGATCTCCTGCGCCGCAGTCGAGCTCATTTCAATCGGTGCATTCGCCGCAGACTTCGTTGTTGCTTCCGCCATGACGGTAAGCCGAATCGTTTGCTTCAGAGGGTGTGCGTGAGACCGGACATAACGTGCCCGATCTTGGCCC
Organism: Longibacter salinarum; assembly: GCF_002554795.1. Lineage (NCBI taxonomy): Bacteria > Pseudomonadati > Rhodothermota > Rhodothermia > Rhodothermales > Salisaetaceae > Longibacter > Longibacter salinarum. The sequence continues at coordinate 303,253 of NZ_PDEQ01000001.1, forward strand.
ACCGATACCAAATATGTACGTCGACTGTTCCGTTTAGAAACCGTGTCTCGCTACCATGTCAGCGCTCACGGGCAACAACCACAGGAGCCCGAGCCGTTTCAAGCGATGCACCGTCCACATCCACCGATTCGAATAAGACAACGTAGATTCCCATGCGGACCGCATGTCCGTCATCTGTTCGGCCGTCCCAGAGCAATTCACCCTCTGATCCCGTTCTCTTAGACTGAACGAGGGTGCGGACGAGTCGTCCGTGCGCGTCATAAATTCGCACCCTGATCGTGCCCGCCGGTCGCTCAAGATGATACTGGATGCGCGTCGCTCCATCCCGGGACCGGCTGAACGGCGAGGGAGACACCGTGACCGAAGCTGTAACGGCGCTCTGTTCCTGTGGGAGGTGAACACTGTTTTTGTGACCGGGTGTCCCGCCGTCCGGGTGAGCACTCGACGTCCACGCGACAAGAGATGTACTTTCGGCCGTCAGGCTGATTTTCGCGAGCGAGACGCCGTCCGTTGACGCGAGGTCGTCGGCATGCCAGTCCGGGTCGTACAGCAGGCTGTCGATCAGTTCGCCGGCTTCTGATCGAAGGACGATTGAGCGGCCGGAGTTCGTGAGGCGCAGGCTGGATCGGTCTTCTTCGATCAAGACGCCCCCGCTATTCGCCATGTCCGGAAATGCTTCGTTCAAGGATGATTGGCGCTCTTCAGGTGTCGATCCACGAAGGTCACCGGAGGCGTAGATCAAAGCGTACGACTGTGGACTGATGGCCTTCGTTTGCGAAACTGCCGCTAGCTGATCCGTTTCGCCGTGCTCGTCCGTTGCACCCGTCACTTGCAGACCATGAAGCGTGAGTTGGTACGTGCTAAGGTTTACCATCTCCAGGTATTCCGACTGATCTGGCCAACCGTCGTGACCGTCCGCGCGCGGATCATACATGATCTCCGTCCATCGGAGGTCACCTTCAGTCGGTTGGAGTGCGACGATGATCTCATCCTTGTCTCGCGCATTTCCCGTTCGGTCGGCTAGGCCCGAAGCGGAAACGAGCGGGCTATCTGATTGATCACGGAGGGGGGCTTTTACCGCGAGATCAATCGTGCGCAGATCCTCATGCAACGTCGCGTCGTGGACCGGGCGGCCCCGCACCTCGAAGTTGTCGGCATGCACAGACTGTGAGGCAACGCCTTCGTCCAGGTAAAGTCGAACCTTTGGCTCACCGCCGGCTTCATCCGGTCTCTCCTCGGCAAACGTGATTTTCGGTGCGGTGGTGTCAGGGGCGTACTGTGTATTTCGCCGACCGGGGCTTGCTCCGTTCGTTGACGGTCGGACGTTGAAGGCGGCCGATGGTCCATTTGGGTCGATCCGTTCGAGGGACGTGTTGCGCGGAAACCAGTCGCCGTCGTACGTCAGCTGGTCCGATAGATTTCCGCCGATCCGGATGTTAACGACGTCACCGCCATTGTTTAGGCCTTCCCAGCCCGGGGGCGCAACCACGATGGCGTCGGACGGGGTCTGCGTCCACAGGTCAGGAAAGGCTCGTGCAGCGGCCGTGGAGTCGCGGACGAGGACGAGGTAGTGTCCCGGCGGCAGGTCGGACGGGAGAGGGGGACCGGACGCCGGCACAACCGGATCGAAGTCCTCATTGGCGTCGGCATACGTAAGCTCGCTCAGTGGAAGGGTGCGATCCGAGCGGTTCAGGATTTCGATGAACTCGGCATCGGAGTCGTTCGGCGCAGCGTGCACTTCATTGATTACAAGGGGGCCGCTCGGGAAGCGGGAACTGCCCGGTTCACTGGAGGAAGCCGCGAGTCCCGTAGTGATGCAACCAAATGCGATTGCGACGTAGACAAGGCGGATCATCTGTTCATGCCGTACCGTGGTGTGTAGTAATATGGAATTAATCAAATATAAAGTGCAGTATAGACAGGCACAAATAGTGCATAAGTTTTAGTGCTCTTTGATGTGACTATACCCGTGGTGTGAATAGAAAAAGCCGCCTCAAACGATTCGAGGCGGCTGTATACATCTGGACGAAATGGGGAGAGGTGCGGGTTGCGCACCATGTGGCGATTAGTACCGGCTGTCTCCGTTTGGCGACGGCTATGATGCGCCGTTGGACGAGTATGCGGGCTGCTGAGCGGAACGCGGTTGTGTTTCCGGCAGCGGTACGCCGTCCAAGTCATACCCGTCGCGCTGAAACGGCGTCGCGTCCTCCATCAGTTTCTCATTGCCGAGGTGGTTGACCAGCACTCGGGACATCAGGCGAGCCGTCGGTGCCAAAGGTCGCTCGTCAATGTCAAACTGATGATGGTGTAGCGGGAAGCTGGTTTTTGGGCTCGATGACGTACCGACGCGAATAAAGGCCCCCGGCAGCTCCTGCAGGTAGTAGGCGAAGTCCTCACCGCCCATACTGGATTGAGGAATGTTGTAGATCGCCTGCTCCCCGAACATGGATTTGATGCTGCGAGCAATGTTGCTTACCGCTCGGCCGTCGTTGACGACAGGCGGCGCTCCATCTTCGAATGCGAGCTCGACGTTCGCATCGTACATCTTACCGAACTCTTCGGCGGTACGGCGCATGTGCTGGCGAATGGTCTCGCGGTCGGCCTGATTGATGGAGCGGAGGGTCCCACCAAACTGGGCTGTTTCCGGAATGACGTTGTGCGCATCGGAGCCCTGCATTTTGCAGACCGTGAGCACGGCCGCGTTCCGCGCATCCGTCACGCGTCCGGCGAGCTGGTAAAACTGATTCATGATCTGATTTGCGATCCAGATCGTGTCTGCACCTTCATGCGGACGGGCGGAATGTCCGGTGCCTTCCTGACGAACATATACGTCGAAACGATCCGACGCAGCGGTCACCGGACCCGTTAGCAGGCCGTATCGACCGACATCGAGCGTTGGGTCGACGTGGATACCGTAGACCGCTTCGAGTCCGTCGAGCACGCCCGAACGGATCATCAGCGGGGCGCCGCTAGGGAGGCCTTCTTCATTTGGCTGGAAAAAGACGCGCACCGTTCCCGGAATTTCATCGCGCATCTGGTTGAGCACGAGGGCGACGCCGATTCCGACCGCCGTGTGTGCATCATGACCACACAAGTGTGCTACGCCCGGATTCTGGGAGCGATACGGGCAGTGCTTCTGGTCCGCCGCCGGTAGCGCGTCAATGTCCGCTCGGTAGCCGATCTTGTGAGGCTCTCCGTTGACCGGTTCTTTCGTGCCTTCGATATCCACGAACAGGCCCGTTCCTGCGACGGGACCCGTCACATCGAGTCCGTATCCCTCGAGCGTCGTTCGGATAAATTGAGAGGTGCTGTGCTCCTGCATTCCAATCTCCGGATTCATATGCAGGTGCCGCCGAATGGCAATCAGCAATCGTGCAAGCGTCACATCATCTCCGACGACATCAGCAACGTTATCGGGAAGATGAGCAGCATCGACGGGGGATACGCGAGAAGACATATGATAGCGCGGTGAATGAGAGAGACAGTCGATTCTGCTTGCGCCGCCGAGTCGATTCGACGGCAGAGCCGCCGCAGCCTGCTTCGACCCGGAATCATGCTAGCGGCGTTTCAAATTCTACGTGTTAGTACGGTATCTACGACCGGTAGATTCACGCACGCCGTCGGGTTTCCCGAATGATCGAAAGATGCGGCGTATATCGCTGTGAGCGTCGTCGCCCGTTATCTTAGCGCAAGAATGTTGCCGGGGGACCCGCGTTGGTGGTATCCGCCAGCTGACGTGGACACGATCCGGTGCTGTCGACGCGTACGTAAGGCGCTCAGACGAGGCCGAACCGTTTTCTCAGAGTCCACTCACCCGCCAGGCAGGCAAGGATGAGTGCAAGGAAGAGCAGGGTGCGCCAGAGTTCAGTTTCCTGCTCCTGTTGGAATGTCGTGGCCTTGAACCCTTCGGTCTGTTGCACGACCTCTGACAACCGGTCTGCCTCTGGGCCGAGCAACGCGACGCCTCCGCTGCGTTCGGCGATCTGACGCATCAGGACAGGATCCGCTCTCGTTTCTCGGTATTCGACGGTCAATTCGCCGACCGAAAACTCGCCGGTGTCTGAGCCAACGGTTGTATTTCCCCGCACGGCGGTAGCGGAATACGAATACGTGCCTTCCGGCAGCACGCCCACGTCCAGATTATACTGGCCGTTGTTTGCCGGCTCCATCGTCAGCGGATATTCGGTTCCATCCTCTGCCGTGATCTCGACCGAGATGTTCGCATCGCTGATGGGCTCCTGGCTTTCGTTGTACACCTGACCGGTGAACTCGACGCGCTCACTTCCGGCGAACACTTGCTGCACCGGTTGGACGCGAACAGGGCGCGTATCTTGACGGGCGGCCACCCACCGGACCAGATTGGAGATGACGCCAGGCCACACGGTTCGTGCGGGCGCGAGATCGTCGGGCAGGTTCGTCCAGCGCCAGGTGCCGGACGCAAGGAGGGCAGCTGAGCGCTGGCCCACCCGGCTGCGAATGACGAGAGCCGGATCGTCGAGCTCCATGCTCCGAACCTGAATCGTGGCCAGGATGCGGGCATCGGGGGAGGTTGACCACCGACTCTCGTTGTATCTCAAGGGTGGTAGCTGGTCCCATGGCGCAGTCCCCGCGTTTTCTACGTCCATGATCGGATGCTGCGATCCGCGCTCGGTCGGCCGAATCAGCGCTTCGATGGAGGAGGAGCGTGCGCGGTCGAGCGACACAGGAAGAGCGTCAGAAAATGCAGATAACCGCCCGAGATCCGCCGTAGGTTGCATAAAAAAGACCACGGGCGTTCCATCCGACACCGCGTCGGCGACCCGACGCAGATCACCGTCTGAAACGCTTGTGCTCGGATAGCCAACGAGGGCAAGCACGTCGAACTCGGTCAGGTCCTCAGGCAGCTGGCCATCGTAATACCGACCGTCCTGTCGTACGACGCGCGCCGTCAGTTCCGTATCCGTGTCTCGGGAGAGAATTCGACGCAATGCCCCGACATCTGGAGATGGTGCACCGGCAAGAAGGAGAACGCGACGCTTGCTTTCGAGGACGCGAACTGTCTTAGATGCAGCATTATTCCGTTCCGTTGCCTCGCCCTCGATGGACGAGACAGATACCGTCAGGGACTGCAGTCCCGCATTCTCGGGTGTGAATGACAGCTGGACGGTTCGCTCGGATGTGCCGGACGGAAGGGTGACGGTCGTATTGTCCAGTACATTGCCGTCGCGAGAGAGTCGGACAGTTACCTGTTCTCCGGCTGCCTGTGTCGCTCGGATGGCTGCCTGGACGGGGAGCTCGGTCCCAACGTAGGCAATGTCATTCGTCGTAACGCGCCGGACTTGAACGTCCCGTGCACCGGTCGTATCGCCCAGGGTCACCGTATGGATCGGGACCGGGCTGCGCTCGGCTGTGTAGAGCGGGTTCCGGCCGGCATTGTACTGTCCGTCCGAGAGCAGAGCGATGCAAGCCAGGTTTTCCCCCTGCAATTCCGTTCGTGCGGCGTCGATAGCGGCCGCAAGGTTCGTTCGTGCTCCGTCGAGTCGGAGAGAGTCGGTCGCATTTGGGGACGTACCGATGGGACGCACATCACGGTCGAACGCAAAGACGCGGACGGCACCGTCGAGGGATTCTACGGATTGCAATGCCGACCGAATGGAAGAACGCGCATCCAGAGATGGGGACTCGTTATCGCTTGTCCCGTCGCGCTTTGTGGTCACCTGAAGGCTCTCCGAGTTGTCGACGAGCACAGCCAGGATAGGATTCCGTTCGATTTCGTCAACGCGGCGCAGCACCGGTTGCGCCAGGAGAAATAGAATCGTTGTGAGTGCGACGAATCGTAATGTCGCAGGCACCGCCTTCCGCCAGCCAGACAGCGGGGGGACCGTACGGCGGTAACTCCAGACCGTTAGCGCTCCGGCCGCGAGGATGCAGGCGGCGAGCAGGAACGGCGAGTATCCAAAGGTGAACGACATGAAGGGCGGCGTAGGGAGAGTTCAGTGTCGCCGGTCATACCCGGACACAGTAGTGCAGGTTCAGCGTCGTCGACGAGCACGAGACGCCGTGATTGACGCGGTCACCACACATTAGCGATAGATGCTGTACGGGTGGCGAAATTCGGAAAACGATGGTCTTTTCCGAAATGCGAATCAGACCGTCCAGACAACGATGTACGTCATGTAGCTGAGGAACGTCGCGAGGAGAACGCCTCCCTCGAGGCGGGTGATTTGGAAGCGGGTCCATGCGATGGGGAGGAGCATCACGCAGATGCCGAGCATCACGGGAAAATGGACCGTCTGCGTGGTTGGCTCGACGCTGAGCGGGGACATGATCGACACTGTTCCCACGACGAACAGCACGTTGAGCAGGTTCGAGCCGAGAATATTTCCAACCGATAGATCGGCCTCGTCCTTGATGGCTCCGACCATCGAGGCCGCCAGTTCGGGAAGGCTCGTGCCGATCGCGACGATCGTAAGCCCGATGGTAATCTGGCTGATGCCCATCACGTTGGCGATATCGACCGCGCTGTCGACCATGAAGTGAGCGCCGACGGCCAGACCAATCGTTCCTCCGACGAGAAAAAGAGTTTTCTTCAGCAGCGTATCCTGCGGACTCGACGTTTCTAGCGAGTCGTCGTCGACGTCGATCTCGTCGATCATGCTGCTGGCCGCCGAATTATTCTGCGCATCGTAGAGCAGGTAGCCGATGAAGGCAATGAGGCAGGTGACGAGAAGGCCACCATCCAGTCGGCTGATTGTGCCGTCCAGAGCGACGCCATAAAACACAACCATTGCACCGAGCATCATCGGGTACTCCTTCTGCAGAATTTGCGGAGTGACCGCGATGGGAAGGACGAGCGCGCTGGCGCCCAGAATGAGCGCAATATTAGAGATGTTCGACCCAATGATGTTGCCGAGCGCGAGGTCGTGTTCGCCGCCCAAAGCCGCGATGAAATTGACCAGGAACTCGGGCATCGAGGTGCCGAGTGCGACGATGGTGAGGCCGACAACCACAGGTCGGATACCGTAATCGAGGGCAATACCAGATGCACCTCGAATGAGCCACTCGGCTCCGTAGTACAGAATGATGAGACCGAGGAGGAAGAGTACGGTGTCGAGGATCATGAAGCGGGGGACGCAGCGATCGCCGGGCGAGGGAAGGCTTCGATGGTGGGGGCAGGTCAGGCGTTAGTCCGATGTCGCCTGCTCGACTGAGGAGGGATCGTCGCCCTGCAGCAGCTTTGTGCCCCTGAAGAATCCGGGCAGTAGCGTGGCAGGCGCCGATTTCTCTGGTTGTGACGAATGACGATCCATCCAAAGCGCCGCGTCGGGCGTGAGTTCCGCGAGCACCTGCCTGCACGCACCGCAAGGCGTGCCTTCAGCATCGTCGAGACAGGAGAGGAAGATGCGCCGTGCGCTCGGCTCTCCGTATGTCCGCGCGGTTCCCGCTGCATTTCGCTCCGCGCAGAGGATCCGCGACCAGTCTGGGTGTTCGACATTGGCCCCGGGAAACAGGTTGCCGGCTTCGGTTTCAATGACTGCTCCGACGCGGAAGTCCGACGATGGAACGTAGGCCGCAAGTGCAGCATCTCGCGCGAGTTGAATTCCCTGCCCATGATCGAGGTCGGAGATGGCGCCGTCGGTCCACATCCTCGGATCGAGCACGGATGTGGGTTCGGGACGCTCGGAGACATGTAGCCACGTATCGTTTGCCACAGGCTCGAGGGATAATCCAGGAAGTGAATCCAGATAATGCGCATCGCCGTCGGTTAGAGGACGGTTCACAGCAACACCGACCAGACGATGCAGATAGCCCGCAGAGACGGCCGTGGTGAACGCGTTCAACAGGGCGGGGAGGGAGAGGGAGAACGATGCACTTTCGACCCGCACACCGGGGATCATGATGCCATCGTCGGCCAGGAAGACAGCGCCAACCGGTTCCTCAGAGAAAGGGGCATAAGATCGGCCGGCGAAGGCTCGAGCCTGCTCACGGAGGGTCGCAACGATGGCGGACGTACTCACAGGGATTAATAGACGACGAGAGAGAAAACGGACATCGTCAATCGGTCGACTTCGCAGAGGTTCCAGTTAACATCGGCTTGGCGCGTCGTATAATCGCCAGGGCTATGGTTTTAGCTGCTGGTTGCGAAAGGTACGTTTTCCTCAAGTTCATCTGCGTGTAAGTGAAGGCACGAACAGGCAGTTGGCGATGAGAACTCTGACAGGAATCGCCGGTGAATCCCCTTGTCGTGGATCCTGAAAAACGAGAGGAAATAAGCTGGCGTTCGTGGTCTCTAAAAGCTATGTTGTTTTACTGCTGTCAGCTAGCAGGATATCCTTCTCCACGGGTGCGGGAAGGATATGCATGTTGTTCAGGCGCAAGCTGGGCAGTAGAAGCTTGACGCAAGCTTTCCAGAGTAGGCGTTGATCTATGTGATAAGAAACCGGATACTACGACAGTTCTGGTCGCAGGTACTTCGATTAGAAAAGAACGGCAAGCTCTGAGGACGATGCGTTCTCGCGCGCCGGACCACCCAATCGACGGGACGAACGTGCGGAGCGACAGCTTGTCTAACTCGTTATATTTACGACGTATGTTGCCGATCATGGGAGAGGGACTACCGATCCGTGATTAGCAAAACAGACATCTACACCCTGGCCCGGTGGCGGAATTGGCAGACGCAGCGGACTTAAAATCCGCTGGTACTCACGTACCGTGCGGGTTCGAGCCCCGCCCGGGCCACACGAAAGACGCCCCTCATCCACCTTTCCGGTGGGGAGGGGCGTTGCCATGTTCGGGGGGCGGACTCCGTGATTGTTGGCTCCGTGTCAACAATGGCCGTCGCGGGCGGCAGAACGGGAGGATCCTGCAACTGCCGGGCACCGCACGGGGACCGCTACGTTTCGAGTGTGCCGTGTTACGATCCGTCAGCCCGACTGCCTATGTCTCCCGCCAAGATCGCGTCCTTTTTCAAAACCGACCGTCGCGTGCTGGCGCTCGCGATCGCTCGGATGGCGGACGCGCTTGGAAATTCGTTCCTTGTAATCGTTCTGCCGCTCTACGTCGCCAGCGGCATTGTCGACGGATATACGTTCGGCCTGTCACAGCCGATGATTGCGGGACTCGTCCTGGCTCTTTTTGGGATCGCCAGCTCCATCACGCAGCCACTCGCCGGGCGACTCTCTGATCTAGCCGGAAAGCGCCGTGCGTTCGTGATTGGTGGCCTGCTCGTCTTCACGGTGTCCAACCTCGGATTCATCTGGGCAGATAATTACGTTCTGCTTTTCGCCCTCCGCATTGTGCAGGGCACAGCGGCCGCGTTTACCATCACGGCCAGCATCGCACTGGTAAACGAGGTCAGCCGCATGGATAGCCGGGGCGGCAATATGGGCATATACAACTCCTTTCGGCTTGTCGGCTTCGGTGCGGGTCCGCTCATCGCCAGCGTGATCATCGAGTCGGGTCCGTTTGTCGTTCCAGGCATTGGAGCGGAGGTAACCGGTTTCGAGGTGACGTTTTACATTGCGGCGGTAGCGGCTCTCGTGAGCGCCGTGCTGGTCGTGTTCATTGTGAGAGATCCCGCGGGCATCCAACCATCCGATCGCCGATTCAAGATCGCCATTCTGGACCGTACGGGGACGCGAACGCTCGATCCGATCTTCGCGTTGGGCATCGCAACCCTTGTGATGGCGGCGTGCCTCGCGCTCCTATCGACGCTGGAGCCGCAGGTGAACGAGCGTCTGAATCAGTCGCCGATCCTCTTCGCAATTGAGTTCGTCGCCCTGATTCTGACGCTTGCGGTTTTTCAGCCGTTTGTGGGGCGGCTCACGGACGAGTACGGCCGGAAGGCGTTCGTGGTGTACGGCCTGATCGCGCTCGTTCCGACGACGCTCGTGCAGGGATTCGTTTTCGAGCCGTGGCAGATGATCATAGCACGTATGCTCCAGGGCGTCGCTGGTGCTTGCGTCTTCGCACCCGCCCTCGCGCTGGCAGGTGATCTCGCAGACAGCGGTCAGTCAGGGGCACAGCTCTCTGTGCTCACCGTCTCCTTCGGTCTCGGAATCGCAGGCGGTCAGATTCTCGCGGGTGCCGTCGTCGGACACGGGTTCTACGTGCCGTTTCTTGCTGGTGCGGTTCTGGCGCTCGTCGGCTCGGTTGTCGTCCGCTCGGAAGTAACAGAGCGTCACATTCGTGCTGCTACGTGACGAGACGGTGCTACGCTTGGGAAACAGAGCGTCGTTGTGAGAAGGACGTGAGTCATCCCGGTTTTAGCCGCGTTATGGAAACCCTGAGATCCGTGTGCGTTTGGTAAGTGAGACATAGCCGCGGGTCCACACCAGCTGCAGGCAAAATCAGTAGAAACGCGCCGCAGCGGTTCCCTCGGATAAAACCATTCTACCGCAACGATATCCACGTTATGCGAGGAGTTAGCTTTAAGCCGCAGGACGCCGACGATTTCTCAACAGGTGAGATTAAATCATACGGTGGCATTTACGCCGCTACGGCAGAAGATTTTGCCGGTGCGCTCAAGGTGGAGCCGGAGGAGCTGATTGAGACGGTGAAGTCGTCCGACATCGAGCCGCTTACGGCTGTGGGGGACGAAGATGACCCGGGGAAATACAGCCTTTCCTTCGAGCGCGATGAGTTCGAACGCCTCCGTGATCTTCTCGTGGAATAGCGCGATCCGATGCGCCGCCACGGGTTGATCGTATGACCTCACGGCAACCGGTGTCCGGTGAATTGATGAAGTCAACGCCTGTCTCTGCGCAGAGACAGGCGTTTCGCATTGTGCCTTAAACGCACTGTCAAACCGCGAACAATGAGAATGACGTCTGGATCGAAAGGCAAGTGTCTCCGTTACTGACGGCGCATCCGATTGCGATGCCTCAATCCGAACCCGCCGGCACAGACGCTTAAAATCTGCGCATTTGGCGCACGCTTTGCGGTGACATGTAACGCCGGCGCGACGTAGGGCTGACGAGCTGGGGAAGAACGATCAACGATTGCGAATTACGAGATCCGTCGATGACCGACCCGCGTGAGAGCGGAACACAACAAGCTGATTTCGACGCCTCTGGCGAATCTGTGCGATCGACAGAGACGGATCTGGAGCCGGAGGACGAACCGGCTTCGATTCCCGCCGGCAACCGAACCTCATCTCGACGTTCGCCTTCGCGCACGCGATCGCTGCGATCCCGTCCATGGCAGTGGGTGCGCCTCCTCCGCCGAAAGCTTCCGATGGACAACCTGGCTCCCATCGCGGGCCTCGTGATTTTCGTCGCCGTGGCATGGGTGATGGTGCATGAGTTGCGTGATCTGCCCCTCGGGGAAGTGCGTGCGTATCTGGCGGACTTGCCACTCGTCTATGTCGGAATTGCCCTCGGTCTCACCGCACTGAATTTCTTTGTGCTTTCGGGGTACGACTGGCTCGCAATGCGGTACGTCGGCGTGGATCTCGAATACCGCCGCGTTGCCTTCTCTGCCTTTATTGGGTACGCCTTCAGCCAGGCGATTGGCAATCCGTTGATAACGGGCGGGGGCGTCCGGTATCGGCTGTATTCGTCCTGGGGGCTCTCCGGCCGCGATATCGCGAAGACCGTTCTTTTCGCGGGGATCTCCTTCTGGCTGGGCTGTTTCGCCCTTGGATCCTTTCTATTTCTGGGGCAGCCGGTTTCCCTCAATGCGCTGGATCTCCCGGTCCAGCCTGCTATCATCGGGTTTGCCTGTTTGCTCCCGACGGCCGGGTATGTTGGCCTTACAAGTCTACGTGAGCGTCCGCTCGTCATCCGCGGATGGTCGCTCGACATGCCGGACCAGTGGATGGTGCCCGTCCAGGTCGGGCTCGCCGTCGCGGATTTGTTCGTCGCCGCGAGTGTACTGTACGTTTTGCTGCCCGCAGGAGCGGAAATCTCGTACCTTTATCTCCTGGGCGTCTTCCAGATCGCACTGATCGCCGGGGTCATCAGCCATGTCCCGGGCGGACTCGGTGTGTTTGATGGGATTCTGATCATGATGCTCGACCCCTTCCTGAGCACGTCCGTCATCGTCGGGGCTGTCCTCGCGTTCCGCGCGATCTTCCACATCCTTCCGCTAACGCTTGCGTCGATCTCGTACCTTGTTTTTGAGACCGTTAGCGTGAAGGATCATCTCACGGAAGAGGCATAGACGCGGATTACGGGAAGCAGAGAGCGGTCACGACCGATCTCTATATCCGTTATTGCAAAGAAAGCAGGAGGCTTTGACATGATTTGACGCGTACGCTGCGGGGAAGCCGTGGCGTTCTCCCGAAAAACGTGGGCTGGCTGCCTGATTGCGGCTAATAAGCTGTTTGACAGATCGACTCGCAGTCAGGGTCGACTGCGTCATACGTTTTCCGAATCATACAGGCGGCAACGCTCAAACCGTGTCTTCGCAGCGGCTCCGCGTCGAGAAGAGAAACGTTTATCTGCTAGAGAGTGGCGGCTCCGCCGAGTCGAAGCCGTTGGAGACACCGAGATAGTAGAGTCGAAACGGTGTCAGAGGTTGGAAACCGTCTGCCGAATAGGTTTTGCTCGTCCAGATCATCCTTCGTAACGACCCGTGATTGGGCGAAGGCCCACTACGACTGTCGTGAGATCCAAAACGTGGCGCCGAGAATCATCGCGCCGCCAACGACGGTCCACACGTCGAGCACGTCATTCAGGATAAGAACGCCAAGAGCGGCCCCAACGACCGGCTCGATATTCAAAAATACGCCCGAACGTGCGACGCCAATGTGCCGCAGTCCCCAGTTCCACAGGGCGTAGGTGAGCGCAGTGCACCCGGCGCCGAGCACAATGAGCGAAATCCACGTCAGCGAGGAGAGGTCGAGCGAGGGCAGGCCGGGCCAGGTGAGCGCGATCGGTAAGAGGAGGAGCGTCCCGCCCGCCATGCACATCGCGGTCGTGAACAACGGCGGATACCGATCCATCAAGTCTTTCGTCACGATCGACCACACGGTCAGCGTCATGATGGACGCCAGAACCATCAGGTCGCCGACCGTATCGCCGGGTGCCTCCGGTCGACCCACCATCAGCAGGACGCCGAGGACGGAAGCACCGACCGCGAGCCATTCGCCCATAGCCAGCCGGTCCGTTCCAACCATCACAGACGCCACAGCCATAATGGGTGGGGCAGCGCCGATAATCAGCGAGGCGCGAGCAGCGCTTGTGCGATCAAGGCCCTCGAACTGCAATAGAAAGCTGATCGGCACCATCAGGAGAGCGGCGAGAGCGAACCGGGACCAGTCGCTCTTTTCTATCGTCACATCCGGGAAGCGGTTGCGCGAGAGAGGGAGGAGGATCGCCGTACCGATCACGAAGCGTCCTAAAACCACGTGTGTCGCAGGAAGAGCACGAAGAGCAATTTTGCCGAACAAAAACGATACGCCCCAGAGCGCAGCGGCAGCAGCGAGAGCCATCACGGCTCTAGATGTAATACGGTCTTTCGTAGCGGTGGTCATTCAGCGTCGAATCGAGGAAACGAAGTAATCTGAAGGCAGGATCAGTACACCCAGCGCCCGAGAGGCTTAATTATTTCCCAGCGCAGGCCCGAGCGACGATACGCCACCCAGATGCCCCCTTTGATTCCCCATCCGAAGGCGAGGATGGCTCGATCGCGTCGCTGATTAATCAGAACGGAGAGATGGGGGGGCGAGTGCATGCGTCTGGAGGTTCGAACCCAGTCGGTCAGTCCGACAAAGTCGTCGACACAATCGATTCTTCGGTTCAGTTCGGCATCCGTGATCGCGGCCCCGTTCGGGAGGAAAAAGTCGATCACGTCTTCCCGGTAAGGTTCGTCTGCATACAACAACTGTTCGGACGGAAGGTCGGGACGGGGTCGAAACGGGGCGATGGTGTCCGTCCGCACGAGGGGAGGGCGGTCCCAATTCAGGTCCAAGGCGTATTCCCGACGCTCCCACCGAGCGAAGGTGGTGTCTGGTACGATGTCGATGACCAGGTGCGGCTGGACGACGGCAAAGGGTTTCTGCCCCGTCCATGTGGAAGTCTGGTGCGGATCGCGGTACGGACGATAAACCTGCTCGACGAGGTCGTACACGTCACGGTGCACGGGCGAGAGTCCGCCGCGGTCGATCACGGAGATGGCAGGGTGCCGGGTCTGCCACTGAAGAAAGAATAACTCCCTCATCCCATCGTCACCATTGCAGGCCTGCATGAGTTCGATGCGTGCTGCGTGGTCAGGGAGCCGCTGCCCGTGTGCGGCAAGGGGGGCGAGGCGGAGCACCGAAACCAGGAGCATTCCGATCGCGGCCCAGCGAAGGGGGGAAACAGAGGAGAGTCGGTGCACGGGCAGAACGTGGGTGAGCAAAGAGACAGATGCTCATACGAGGTGGGGAGCCACGAGAGTTTCGTGACTGACACCAACGGTACAGTGTGCATTCACGGATAGGGCGGTGCGCCAACACCCTACATCATCCTTCATTTCGCCCCCTATGTTGTGAGGGCGCGTCCGTTTCGCATTGCGGAGCGTTGAACTTCAACCTGGAAGAGGTGAGAACATCGAGGAAGCGTTGCGTTCTCCGGGCGGAGAGCAGCGAAGAAGGCACCGAGAAAAGCACTTTTTCGCCCGGAGTGTCGAAAATCTATCGAAGGAAGCGCTTTTCGAGTTCAACTCCCTCCAATGCCTTTCGTACGTTGCGAGGGCAATTGCGAATTCAAGGAGAAGGCTTAGCGCACAGCTCACCCGCACCGGGACTGCGCACTTCACGCGAGGGAGAACCAATTCTACAATAGCGATGATCAAAAAAGTCAATAAGCGCGGTAGCAACAAGGTCAAGGTCACGTTCGTGTTGCCCGAAAATCATCCACATGCTGCCGATATGCATGTGGTTGGCGATTTTAACAACTGGGAGGAAGGAAGAAATAAATTCGTTCGCCGAAGCAATCAAACGTATAGTACGAATGTGATGCTGAAAGAAGGCCAGCGGTATGCGTTTCGATATTACAGCCCGTCAAATGGCTGGGAGAATGAGCCAAACGCTGATGCCTTTGAGCACAATGAGCATGGAAGCGACAACTGCATCATTGTGACCTGAAGAGTACATCTCTGAGTAACAAATAAGTGCCTGCCGGGTACGTACGAGACGCAACTTGCACCGACCGGGTAGCCCGAGGCTGCCCGGTCGTTCGCGTGCCCGACTCGGACGATCATAGCTACACATGTTTTCTACCCTTCGAGAAGAGTTCTTCGACATCCGTCCGAGCGAGATTCCGAAGGCGGTCGGGCTGTCGGTGTACTTCTTTCTCGTGATTGCCGTGTTCTGGGTTCTGAAGCCGATGAAGCGTGGGCTGATCATCGGCTATTTTGGCGAGGATCCCATCCAGTTGCTCGGGTACGCATTCGACGGAGCCCAGGCGGAGCAGTTGGGCAAAGTGCTGAATATGTTCGTCGCGTTCGGCGTCGTTGTCGCGTTCACCTGGCTCGTGCGTCGCGTGGCACGGCACTGGGTCATCATCGGCTTTTGCGCTGTGTTCGGTGCGCTCTTTGCCTTTTTCGCATCATTCATCGGAGACATCGACCTCCTTGGCGCGCCGGGGGTTTGGTCCTTTTACGTTCTGGGTGACATCTGGACGACGGTGATGGTTGCGACGTTCTGGGCGTTCGCCAACGATCTGAACTCGGGAGGAGAGGCTGAGCGATTGTACGGGGTTGTTGGGCTCGGAGGCGTGATCGGTGGCTTCGTGGGAGCAACCGTGGTCAGTCGGTACGTGCAGGACGTTGGACGCGAGCCCTTCCTGTGGTCGCTCCTTGTGCCGCTCGCATTGATCGCTGGATTGGTCTGGTATATTCACCATCGGGAGAAGGAACAGGTGGGGTACGACCCTTGCTGCCCCGATGACGACATCGACGAGGCCAAAACGCCAAACGCAGCTCTAGAGGGGGCAAAACTTGTTCTCAGTTCGCGCTACCTGATCGGCATCGCCGCTCTGCTCGGCGTGTACGAGATTGTGTCGAATATCGTCGACTTCCAGCTCGGGGTTTACGTCGAGGACAACATAGACAGTAATCTCGCGCGTGACGAGTTCTTTGGCTTCGTGGGCCAAGTGACCAGTGCCGTTTCAATCGGTGTACAGCTCTTCCTCACGTCATTCGTAATGAAGCGGTTCGGCTTACGGGTCGCCCTTCTGTTTCTCCCCATTGCCCTGTTTGCCGGCTCGTTCGGCTTTCTGTTCGCGCCATCACTGCTGCTGGTTGGCTTCCTCTCGGCGAGTGACAACGGGCTCAATTATTCGATTAATCAGTCTGCAAGAGAAGCGCTTTACACGCCGACGAGCAAAGATGTGAAGTATAAGGCGAAGGCGTTTATCGATATGTTTCTCCAGCGTGCGGCCAAAGTTTTTGCGGTCGCTCTTAATCTCGGACTCGATATTCTGGTCGCCGGAGGGATTCGCTGGCTGTCCGTCCCGGTGCTCCTTCTCATTGGCGCCTGGACCTACGTGATTCGCTATCTGGGTCATGAGTTCGAGAACAAAAAAGACGAGACCGACTCGGCGGCTCCGATAGAAGCCTGACCGGTCGGTCCAGCACAACGCTATATATGTGTTGACGCGGGGAACTGCTACAGCAAACTGGGGAAGAAGATGGCGCGGGGCGTAAACGGCTGAACGTGTGCAGAAGACGCTTAATTCGTGTTTGTGATTCGGCCGTACTCCATCCATACTTCGATGGCGCGCGTCGAGGAGCCAAAGGGCTGACCTGCGTGTTTGTATTCGCGCTGCGCTCGTTTCCAGACAGCTAACATCTTCTGGCGGAGCGATTCCGCATTGGGTGCGTGCGGGCGATCTGCGTCAAATATGGGCATGGGCGCGGGGCATTCGATCGAGCGGTACGGCGGGGGCTAAGCGCGGGTCAACGGCGAGCGGATGCTTCGGTCGTTAAGTCGCTTGCAGTTCAGTTGCTACAGTTTCTGAACTTTTGTTGGGCTCCCAGGAATCACGCGTCACGAAGTCGTCGAGCAGGACACACGTCCCGCGTGGAGAAACAACCAGGTACGTGTCTGATCCCCACGGGAGGGCTGCAGCGACGGCTTCAGCATGCTCTTGGGCTTCCGTGCGAAGTTGGTCGATGCCGTCGGGCGTGGGCGAGGCATCCAGGTTTTTGACATTATGCATCTGCAGTCGTGACGCCGAATTGGCAGTCATAATAAAAACAGCTTCTTGACATCGAAGAGGATAGGACCCATGTTGCGATATCCTTCACCTGTACAAGCCGCGCGTGATTCACCAAAAGTAACGAGCACGTAGCGTTGAACTGGTTTTTTCCGTGCGTGACAGGCATGTTACTGTACTTAGGTCCGATATACCTGTGGACGTGAACCGGGTCCAACCTTGGTGCGGCCAGCGCAGCCGCGAATATTGCTAATTGTGCGCTATTGTCGAGATCTGTTTTTCCCCCTTCTTTCCGCTCTGAAAAGATCATCATGGCCGCCTCAAACGAGCCAACGCGCGAAATGCTCAGTAGTATTGCTGCCCAGTTGATGATTTTATACGACCAGGCCATGAGCGATCAACGGCCTGATGTTGCTGAAGCATATGCACGCGCACTGAATGTCGTTAGAAATGAGACGCCGGGCGTGCGAATCAAATTTGACGGTCCACCGCCGACGCTCCGACAGATTCCCCGCGTCGGCTTTCCGGATGAACTCGTCTCGCGCCTTGCTCCACCGCACCGACCTGAAAAGTCGTCGTCGTGAGGCCTAGACCCGCCTCATCCTTTGGCAAGCATCCTTTGGCACGTATTTACCTGGTTCATACGAAAGCGCCTCCCCGAACGATCGGAGAGGCGCTTTTCTGATGATCCCTCCTCGGTTAGGGGAGGACGGATGTGCTTCCTAGTTCTCCGGTTTCCGAAGGCTCGTCACGAACGCCATGCCCTCGGGGGTGCGTGCGACGACGCGGAATGCCGTCCCCGCTTCGATCCCAGCATACACCGATTGAAAGGTCTCGACATCCGGCGTCGGCTCACCGTTGACGCGAACGATGATGTGCCGCGGACGCAAGCCGGACTCCCGGATCATGCGACTCCGTGTATCCACGTCCGTGATCACAATTCCTTCCGCGTTCTCGAGGCCGAGTTGACGGGCGATTTCCGGCGAAACGTTCTGGAAGGAGAGACCGAGCTCTTCCATCATCGAATCACTCGACGGGGTTTCGTCCCCCGAAGCAGATTCACCGTCTGAGCTCTCCTGGTCCATCGTGCCGAGTTCGACCGTAATCTCCTCACGACTTCCGTTTCGATCCACGGTGACCGTAATCTCTTCACCCGGCTCCTTCTGCATGACCGAGTTGCCAAGCTGGAGGTATTCCTGCAGCTCTTGGCCTTCGATCGCAACGACAATATCGCCTTGCTGCAGGCCGGCTTCGGCGGCCGGGGAGCCGTCTTCAACCGACGCGATAATGGCGGCGCCACGCGGCAGATCCTCGTTCTGAACGAGCGTCTCCGGCGCGGGCTGGTACCGAACGCCGAGGTAGGCCCGGCGCACGCTTCCATCCTCGATCAGCTGCTGAGTGACGCGCTCAACTGTGTTCGACGGAATGGCGAATCCGATGCCCTGATACCCTCCGGACCGGCTCACAATCGCCGTGTTGATACCGACGAGGCGGCCCTGCATATCAACCAGCGGCCCGCCTGAGTTACCCGGGTTAATCGCCGCATCCGTCTGGATAAAGTTTGAAACGGAGCTCGCACCCATAGCACGGAGGCGACCAACGGCACTCACGATTCCTGCTGTCACGGAGTTTGACAATTGATCCGAGAGCGGAGACCCGAAGGCGAGCACCCACTGTCCGGTCTTGACGGCCTCGGAGTCGCCGAAGCTAATGGACGGAAGGTCCTCCCCGTCGACCTTGATCACGGCAAGATCGCTTCGGGGATCCGTGCCGATAATTTCGGCATCCATGGATTCACCGTCAAACATAATGACCGAAAGCTCTGTGGCATCCTCGACGACGTGATTATTTGTGATGATGTAGCCGTCCGAGCGAGCAATCACACCGGAGCCGAGCGCCTGCGACTCAAATTGCTGAGGGCCAGGCTGTCTGAAAAAATCCTCGAATGGGGTGCCTTCGAACGGAGATCGCCGTTGGCGCTCCTGCGTGCGGCGCGCTTGAATCTGCACGACCGCCGGGTTTACCGATTCCGATACTTTGACAAAGGTTTCCTGGAAGGCCATCGCCTGCGCGCTCACGTCCGACTCGTCGAGCGCCGTCGTGCCGTCCGCCCATGTCGTGGGCAAGCCCGAGTTGTCAGATCCGAAAAGGTTTGCGCCGGCTGAGACGAACAGGACGCCAGCCACAAATGCCGCAACGATCGCGGCAGCCGTAATAATCTTTTTAGCATCCATTGAATGGAATGATCGTCGTTGGAGAAAGGACGCGTGTACGAGAAAAACCGCAGCACCTCCTGATAAAATCGAAAAACATTCGGGGCGCGGTCATAGCGTGCGGTGCCGAGTAGATACGGAAGAGTGTTACCATATACTCGCTCGACGATTTGTATAACGCACGCCCCCCTGCGTTTCGCATAGGGGTTTAAGATTTCATCCCACGTGCAACATGGTCGCGTACGTGATGAAAACGTGACGGCGAATCTCCCATCGTTCAGATGAGGGATCCCTTGAACAGGACGGTGGAGCGTTAGGACAGACCACCACTCGACTGTGATGATTCCGGCCCGTAAGGAGAATAGAAAAGCACCCACCTCCGAGATGGGAGGCGGGTGCCGGGTACAACTGATTTGATGCGGCCACGCGGATCATTCGCCGGGAATGCCCGGCTCGGTCATGCTCCGCACGTCGAGGTACTCGTCCAACTCGTCCTCGCTGAGTAGCCCCATATCGAGCACGACCTCGCGAACGCTCTTCCGTTCTTTGGCGGCCGTTTTGGCCACTTCGCTCGCCTTGTCGTATCCGATCGCCGTATTCAGCGCCGTCGCGATGGACGGATTCAGTTCGAGTAGCTCCTTGCAGCGTTCCCGATTTGCTTCGATGCCCTCCACGCACTTGGTACGGAAGGCTTCGATACTGCCGGAGAGAATCGAGATGCTTTCGAGCATGGCGTGGGCCATGACCGGCATCATCACGTTCAGTTCGAAGTTGCCATGCGTGTTCGAGACCGTCAGCGTCGTGTGGTTGCCCATAACGCGGGCCGCGACCATCATAACCTGCTCGCTCTGGACCGGGTTGACCTTACCCGGCATGATCGACGATCCCGGCTGAATGGTCGGGAGCGTGATTTCCGACAGGCCGCTTGTCGGGCCGGAGCTAAGGTGGCGCAGGTCGTTCGCGATCTTGAGCAGGGCGGTGGCCAGCGTGTTGAGGCTGGCGTGTGCGTTGACGAATGCATCCTTGGCCGCCTGTGCAGCGAAGTGGTTCGGCGCCTCGTGAAAGTCCAGGCCCGTGCTCTCGGAGATCGCCGCAATCGCCTTCTTGGGAAAATCAGGCGGACAGTTCAGGCCCGTCCCGGTCGCGGTGCCTCCAAGTGCGAGTTCGGCCAGCTCCTCGGACGCGCGCTCGATCCGTTCGATGGCCTGCTCGATTTGCGCAGCATACCCAGCGAACTCCTGTCCGAGCCGTACGGGCGTCGCATCCATCAGGTGGGTGCGGCCGCTCTTCAGGACGTCATCGAACGCCTTGGCTTTCTCCTCCAGCGCGCCGTGCAGGTCTTTCAGTGCCGGCAGCAGTTCGTTTTCAATAGCCACCCGCGCGGCGACGTGCATGGACGTCGGGATCGTGTCGTTCGACGACTGCGACATGTTCACGTGGTCGTTCGGGTGCACGGCCTTGCTGCCGCGATCCGCACCGATAAGCTCAGACGCCCGGTTCCCGATCACCTCGTTGGCGTTCATGTTCGTGGACGTACCGCTTCCCGTCTGGAAGATGTCGAGCACAAACTGGTCGTCGTGTTTGCCATCGATCACTTCCTGAGCCGCTTCGACGATCACCTTCGCTTTGTCGGTGTCGAGCCCCCCGAGCGACTCGTTGGCTTTCGCGGCTGCCTGCTTCACCCGTCCGATCGCCTCAATGAAGCGTCGGGAGAATCGGAGATCACTGACGGGAAAGTTCTCCTTCGCGCGCTGCGTCTGTGCACCGTACAGCGCTGAAGCCGGGACCCGGACCTCGCCGAGGGAGTCGTTTTCGATGCGAAAGTCTTCAGCCATGAGTAATTACGGTCCTGGTGAATAGTCGAGCGGTCGTGGTGCCTGCAGTATTCGGACGGCGCCCCAAAACGCGAGCATACATTTGCAGGGCCATCCGACCGGTAACCTCGCCAACGGACCGGGCAAGGTCAACGGAATCGAGTGCATCTCAGTCGGTCGCGAGAAGAATCGTCCGCTTCTTCAGATTTCTTTCGGTTGGTCCGTTCGCGAAGCCGTCGCCGAACGGCATTCATGCGCCAGATTCCCTGTGCGACATGCGGCGTTGCCTCACATCGCTCGTTCGCAATTACACTACGCGTCCGACCCAAAGTCGATGTAATGTGGGTCGATTCCTGGATGCATGACGCCCACATATCGCCCAATGCGATTCGCGAAACCGGTTCTCATATCCATAAATAGCCCTTTCGATTCCAATGAGCCCACTGGATGTAGGTGACGAGTACGAAGAACAGTCGCCCGCCTATGAGGAAGGCTGGGCCGCGTATCACAACGAGCTCGATCGCTCCGAAAATCCGCATGATGCAGAATCGGATCCCGCTGAATTCGAGGAGTGGGATCAGGGCTGGTTCGATGCGCTCAATGAGGCAGAAGAAATCGAGCAGTAGCAGAGATGATTTCGCAGCTGCTTGTGCGTCTGTAGCGTGATTTCGCGCGGAACGGACGGTCCGGCCAGGAGAGAGGCGGTTTTGAATCACACATTACCTGCTACGTATCGATCATGCACATCGCCCAGGTATCTCCTCTGTACGAGAGCGTTCCTCCAAAGCAATACGGTGGAACAGAGAGAGTCATCGCTTACCTTACCGAAGAACTGATCCGACAGGGACACAGGGTCACTCTCTTTGCGAGCGGAGATTCCGAGACGGAGGCGGACCTCGTGTCGATGTGCCCGCACTCGCTTCGGCTTGACGATAAGGCCGTGGATCACCTGGCTCCCCATGTGCTCATGCTGGAGGAGGTTTACCGTCGCGCTGACGCGTTCGATATCATTCATTTCCATGTCGATTACCTGCATTACCCCGTCTCACGGCGCGAGACGACACCGCACCTGACCACGCTGCACGGCCGGTTGGATTTGCCCGAACTAGGGCCACTTTACCGGGAGTTCTCCGACATGCCTGTGGTATCGATCTCCGACGCGCAGAGAAGCCCGATTTCGACCGCAAACTGGCAGGCGACGGTGTATCATGGTCTCCCGCCAGACCTTTTCACGTACCGAGAGCAGTCGGAAGGCTACCTTGCATTCCTCGGTCGGATCTCACCGGAGAAGCGAGTCGATACGGCGATAGAGATTGCGTCACGCGCACATGCGCCGCTGAAAATCGCCGCGAAGGTAGATCCAGCCGACGAAGCTTATTTCGCGAACGAGATCGAGCCTCTACTGGACAATGCGAATGTCGACTTCGTCGGCGAGATCGATGACATCGAGAAAGGCGATTTGCTCGGACATGCAGCGGCCCTTCTCTTCCCGATCGATTGGCCGGAGCCCTTCGGACTGGTCATGATTGAGGCGCTCGCCTGTGGCACGCCCGTGATTGCGTATCGACGGGGCTCCGTGCCCGAGGTGCTAGCCGATGAACGGGTTGGCTTCGTCGTGTCCGACCTGGACGAGGCGGTCGAAGCCGTGCAGCGCATCGACGAGATTGATCGCCATGTATGTCGGCAGTACTTCGAAGAGCGATTCCAGGTCGATCGCATGGCTCGCGATTATCTGCGTGTTTACGAGCAACTGATCCCGTCACCGGCACAGACTCTTTCCTGATGTCCTCCCATGGTCGACGTACCGCCCACCGTCCCAGGACAGCATTACATTCGAACAACCGAAGCGCGATCGGACGAACGGACGCGTGTGCTCAAGCATGGCGATACGTTCGCCGTGTTCAACCACCTCGGCGATATCGAGGGGCATGATCGTAGTGAATTCGGCCTTTTTCACCGGGACACGCGCTTCCTCTCGTGGATGACGATGCGATTGGTTGACGATGAGTCGCTGCTCTTGCTGAAGTCCGCGATTCGAAAGGATAATGCGCTGTTGACCGTCGACCTGATGAATCCCGACATCATTCGTGGAGGCGATGTCATCATTCCCCATGGAACGATACATGTCTATCGTTCGCAGGTGCTGTGGGGGACAACCTGCTACAGCCGGGTTCGGATCCACAATTACGGGGATTCGACCGTCCACATTCCGATACAGTTGGCGTTTAGCGCAGACTTTGCCGACATTTTTGAGGTTCGAGGTCTCGCTCGAAAACAACGCGGACGGCTCCTAGAACCGTCGGTTAAACAGAGCGCGATTGGCTTTGCATACGAGGGGATGGACAACCGGCGCCGATTTACGTATGTCCACTTTTCGCCAACACCTACCTCGTTGACGGATACAGTGGCGCTTTACGAATCCGATCTCGACCCGCAGTCGGCGATCGAGTTCGGGTGGACGGTCACGTGCGAAGTGAAAGATCCCGACACATCATCGGGCAACGGCGGACCGGTAGCAGTTCTAGGGTATGACACGGCTGCAACCCGGGCGACATCAGCCCTTCGAGCGACGCGTCAGGCCGAGCCGAAGGTCGTTACGTCAAATGAGCAGTTCGACGTGTGGGTGAATCGGTCGCTCGCGGATCTGCACATGCTCCAGACAGAGACGCCTCACGGGACATATCCCTATGCCGGCGTCCCGTGGTTCAGTACGCCCTTCGGTCGAGATGGTATCCTGACGGCGTATCAGTGCCTGTGGTTTAGTCCAGACGTGGCGCGTGGCGTGTTGAGCTACCTTGCGGCGATGCAGGCGAAGGAATTGGATGACGCGCGAGACGCGGAGCCCGGAAAAATACTGCACGAGACCCGTGCCGGGGAGATGGCTTCACTCGGTGAGGTTCCGTTTGAACGGTATTATGGCTCCGTGGACGTGACGCCGTTATTTGTTATGCTTGCTGGGGCATACTATCAGCGCACGGGCGATCGCTCCTTCGTAAAGCGACTCTGGCCGCACATCGAGCTTGCACTGCACTGGATCGACGAATACGGGGATATCGACGGCGACGGGTTTGTCGAATATGAACGCCGCTCCGAGGAGGGGTTGGTTCAGCAAGGATGGAAGGATTCGAATGACTCCGTCTTTCACGAGGATGGTCGTGCGGCGGTCGGACCGATTGCACTCTGCGAGGTTCAGGGATACGTGTATGCAGCAAAAATGGCGGCCTCACGGCTCGCATCTGCGCTGGGGCACACCGATCAGGTTCGGATTCTGAAGGACGAAGCGGCGCGCCTTGCCGATGCGTTTGAGGATGCATTCTGGTGCGAAGACCTGTCGACCTATGCCTTGGCGCTCGATGGCGACAACCGTCCATGCAAAGTACGCACGTCGAACGCCGCCCATTGCCTGTTTTCGGGAATATCAGAGAAGCGCCATGCCCATCGGGTCGCAGAGACGCTGTTGAGCGAGCCGGGCTACACAGGGTGGGGGCTCCGCACCGTCGCCTCCACGGAGGCACGCTACAACCCGATGTCGTATCACAATGGATCCATATGGCCGCACGACAACGCCATCGCGGCGGCCGGACTTGGTCGGTACGGGCATCGCAAAGGCGCGGCACAAATAATGACGGGCCTGTTCGATGCATCTCAGTATTTCGACCTGCACCGGCTGCCAGAGCTCTTCTGTGGGTTCACGCGCCGTCCGGACGAGGGGCCGACGCTATACCCGCAAGCGTGTTTACCGCAGGCGTGGGCAGCCGCGACACCGTTGCTATGTCTGCAGGCCTGCCTGGGGTTGGAAGTAAACGGAGTCAGGGATGAGGTTCGGTTTCACGATCCCTACCTACCTGCGTATATCGACCAGATTCAGATCAACGATCTGAACGTCCGAAATGGACAACTGGATTTGCTCGTCACACGGTACGAGCGCGATGTGGGTGTCCGCATTACGCGGCGAGAGGGGACCACGAAGGTCGTCGTTCTGAAGTGAGGACATGTTCAGACGACGTCGGCTCGTCGACGCAGATCGTCTCGGCGGGATACGCGGCATTGTGTGGCGACTGTGTGGATGATGATAACCATGTTGTTCTTGGGCCGGAGAGTGGTTGGGCGTGGCAGAATGGTGAAGACAGCTCGAACGAGGAACCGGAGTTCTGCAGCACGTCATCAGAGACGGTTGACGTGCCCACCGGATAGGCGCCGCTGGTGACGCGGGCTGCGTGCCGGATGCCCCCGATGATGGTTCGGGTTTGAGCGACCGATCGCGTTGAAAACCGGATATGACTCGTTGACATGGATGCCTGGTTCGCGTTTCCGTACGGGCCTTTTTTGATCTTCATGATGCGGGTTGTTGATGTCTCGATGGGTACGCTCCGCCTGATGCTGACCGTCCGTGGTTGGCGGACGATCGCAGCTGGCATCGGCTTCGTGGAAGTGACGATCTGGATTCTGGCGGTCGGTAACGCCATGCAACACCTTACCTCTCCGTATCACCTGGTCGGGTATGCCGGCGGGTTCGCGGTGGGCACGTTCCTGGGCGTGTCCCTCGAGCGAGCTCTCGCGCTAGGACAGGTGATGGTTCGCTCGATTCTGCCAGACGGGGATGGTACACAAGTGGCCGATGACCTTCGCACGGCCGGCTATGCGGTGACCGAGATCGATGGTCGAGGTCGAGATGGTCCGGTTGACATCATCAATGTCGTGGTAGCGCGACGCAATGCCCGTCACGTGGCCGAAAAAATTGAACGCACCGCACCTCGGTCGTTTATGACGATTGAGGAGGTGCGCACGGCACGGTACATGTTGCTACATCACCGATCGGAGGTCGACCGTCTGCATATGAGAAAGTGATTCAAAGGTCAGAAGGACCAGGATGAAGGCGCTGCTCGACGCTGCTAACGATGCGGATCGAGCACCATTGCTTCTGTTGAACCCATTCGACCCAATCCAATGCCTGCACCGTTCAAGTTTACGACGACACCATTCGCGGATGGTGACTCTATGCATCGCGACTTTACGTGCGAAGGGAGCAACGTGTCACCTGCGCTGGAATGGAACGGCGTGCCAGATGGCACGAAGAGCCAGACGTTGATTCTGGAAGACCCGGACGCTCCTCGGCGAACGTTCACGCACTGGGTCCTCTTCAATGTGCCTGGGGACACGACTCGTTTGCCACGAGGACTTGACGTCAAAACCGCCTTCCCGAAAAGCGACCCGGCGCCCCGAGAGGGACGAAATGACTTCGGAAATGTTGGGTATGGTGGACCGTGTCCTCCGCCCGGTGACGGGCCGCATCGCTATATTTTCCGGCTCTTCGCGGTTGATACGACGCTCGAACTCGACGAAGGGGTATCGAATGATGCTGTCATGCAGGCGATGGATGGTCACATCCTCGCGGAAGCAGAGCGCACGGGCACGTACGAGCGCTGAGGGGCATTCGTCGGCATTCTCGTATCTCTTTTCATGCATCGACGTCGCTCTTCATGCCAATCCACAACGCAGACGTCGCAACGGTTTTCGAAGAAGTCGCCGACCTGCTCGATCTACAAGGCGCCAATCCCTTTCGCATCCGCGCCTACCGGAACGCTGCACGAACTCTTTCCCAGCTTTCTGAGCCGGTCGCAGAGATGATCCGTGACGGACGAGACCTGAGCGAACTCCCGGATATTGGCGATGACCTGGCGGAAAAAATCGAAGTGATCGTCCAAACCGGTACCCTGCCGCTTTTAGAGGAGCTCGAGAAGGAGGTTGATCCTGCTATGACCGAGCTGATGGACGTTCCCGGACTCGGCCCTTCGCGGGTGCGAACGCTTCACGATGAGCTCGGAATTTCGAGTCGTGCCGAATTGACGAAGGCGGCCGAGGAGGGGAAGGTTCGGACCATTAAAGGGTTCGGGGAAAAGTCCGAACAGAACATCCTGAAAGGGCTGAAGGATATCGGAGAGGAGAAGCGCTGGCTTCTCTCGAGGGCCGACCCGGTTGTGCACTCGCTAAAGGCGTATCTCGAAGATCATGAGGCCGTCGAGAAGGTCGACGTGGCTGGAAGCTACCGGCGCCGAAAGGAAACGGTTGGCGACCTCGACCTTCTCGTGCTGAGCGATGATGGGGTAGCCGTCTCGAATCACTTTGTCGAGTACGAAGACGTCGTAGATGTGGCCTCGAAAGGGGATACACGATCGACGGTTCGGCTTCGATCGGACATACAGGTAGATCTACGTGTGGTGCCACCGGACAGCTACGGCGCTGCGCTCCTCTACTTCACCGGCTCGAAAGCACATAACGTTGCGCTTCGTAATCGTGCCGTCAACAAAGGCATGAAAATCAATGAGTACGGCGTATTTCGGGTCAATGGGGAAGAGGAGCGGATTGGTGGCGAGACGGAGGAGGGTATCTACGGGTTGTTCGATCTGCCGTACATCGTACCGGAGCTACGAGAGAACCGCGGTGAACTGGAAGCGGCTCAAGGCGGCCACCTACCTAATCTCATCACGTTGGATGATCTACGGGGAAACCTGCACGCGCACACGACAGACAGCGACGGTCAGGACTCCATACAGGCAATGGCGGAGGCCGCGAAGGAGCGAGGATTGGAGTACCTCGCCATTACCGACCACTCGCCCGCGGTGGCAGTAGCTCAGGGCCTCGACTCAGACGAGCTCCGGCGGCAGATGGACGCCATCGATGAGTTGAACGAAATGATGGTGGGCGTTCGGGTTCTGAAGAGCATCGAGGTCGATATCATGAAAGACGGATCCCTCGATCTTCCGGACGACGTGCTCGATGAGCTGGATTTGTGCGTGTGCTCGGTCCACACGAGTCTCGGTCTTAGCGAAAAGGAACAAACCGAGCGCATCCTACGGGCTATGGACAACCCAAACTTCCATATTCTAGCGCACCCGACGGGGCGCCGGCTCAACCAGCGCGGACCGATCGATGTTGATCTGGATCGCATCATGGAGGCGGCCGTCGAGCGAGGCTGCTTTTTGGAGCTCAACGCTCAGCCACAGCGCCTCGATCTGAACGATGTCTACTGTAAACGCGCGAAAGAACTCGGCCTCAAGATTTCAATTGGCGCTGACGCGCACGCTCGAGACGAGCTGGATTTTCTGAAATATGGAATCGATCAGGCACGACGGGGCTGGTTGGAGCCGGGCGATGTGCTCAACACGATGTCGTGGAATGAAATTAAACCGTTGATCGACGCCCGGCGCTGATTCGTCGGGTTTGATCGAGCAGACAGACAACTGAATGTACTACGCGTCGCCTCGCTCGCGTCTTCCACTTCGATCCGTTGAAGGTCCAGAGTGGCAGACGCAGGGATGTCATGCGCTGGCGTATCCACACGGTATGCTGTGACGTCCCGAGACGCCTACCTCGAACAACGGGGCTCTTCGAGGCCAAACGTTTCTGCGTACGTTTCGCGCTCAATCGCGTGAATCATGTCCGCGGTTTTGCGGTACGTCCATGCCGGTAGGGGTAACAACGGACCCCGCCTCTGGCCTCACTGAATGTCATCCCTCTGCCCTCCATGGACATCCTCCGTTCGGTCGCCCACATGCAATCCCATGCCGATGCCGTTCACACGGCCGGTGAGACCGTAGCGCTCGTGCCGACGATGGGAGCCCTCCACGGCGGGCACCTATCGCTCGTAGATCGAGCGTTGGAAGAGGCAGACCACGTGGTTACGTCGATCTTCGTGAACCCAACACAATTCGGTCCGGACGAGGACTTTGAAGAGTATCCGCGTGACCTGGACGGTGATGCTAAAAAGCTCAAGGACCGAGGCGTCGACGTTGTGTTCGCGCCGTCCGCCGACGAAATGTATCCGCACCACGACAACTCCGTCCGCACGGCCCCGCTCGCGTGGGTAGATGTCGACGAATACAACGACTCTCTCTGCGGGAAATACAGGGACGGTCATTTTCGCGGTGTGACGACGATCGTGACCAAGCTTTTTCACGCGTGCAAACCGGATGTCGCCGTGTTTGGGCAAAAGGACGCACAGCAACTCGCCATCCTGAGGCGCATGGTCGACGAGTTGCTGTTCGACGTGGAGATCGTTGCCGCACCGATCGTTCGAGAGGCGGATGGGCTTGCGATGAGTTCGCGGAATGCGTACCTAAGCGACGAGCACCGAGAGCAGGCCACGGTCCTGTTCGAAGCGGTACAGCAAGCAGAATCGGCCATTCAGGCCGGGGAACAGGATGCTACCCGCATTGTTCGAGCGATGCAAAACGCTCTGGATAACGCGCCGGATGCGCGTGTTCAGTACGCTGAGGTTGTCGACAGCCGAACACTCGTGTCTATCGATCGCCTTGAACCCGGCCAGGATGTACTCGCCGCCGTAGCTGTCTTCTTTGGCGACACCCGCCTCATTGACAACGCTCTCGTGTGCGCTCCAGATGCGTCGGCTCCCAGATCAACGGAAGCCACTGCCACGTCTGCCTGATGCAGGTCAACCCCCGCACCCCCTAAAGAATCAATTCTCGCCGCCGTCCATGACGATCACCATGTTCAAGGCGAAGCTGCATCGGCTTCGCGTGACCGAAGCAGACCTGTACTACGAAGGCTCCATCACGATCGATGAAGAGCTCCTCGAGGAAGCCGGCATTCTGCCGTACGAGAAAGTACAGGTCGTGAACGTCAATAACGGTGCGCGCCTCGAAACGTACACGATCCCGGGAGAGCCCGGCGAGCGGACCGTTTGCCTCAATGGCCCAGCGGCCCGGCTTGCTGCCAAAGGCGATCAGGTGATTGTCATCTCATACGCGGAGATGACGCCTGAAGAAGCCCAGTCATTCGAGCCGCGCGTGTGCCTCGTTGATGAGAACAATGATGTTAAGGAGTCGATGACGCTGGAGCCGGGGCGGAAGAGCCCCGATCTACCCGACGATGTTTCGGAAGACGTCCTCATCGCGTAAGCTCTGCTGACAGAACCCGTCCGGCTTTCGCACGCAGGGTTTCTGATACATTTAGCCGACCGTTGCCCCGCTGGAATCCATCCGGCGGGGCTTTTTTGTACGTGGACACTTCAATGAATCCACAATCCCGAACCGGGCAATGCACGCATGGATGTCCGCACGTTCGAAACCCACCGTTGGCACCGCCTAATACCAGATGAAGGAGTCGCTCACCTCCATGAGCTTCCGGTCGAGTAAGCGGCGGGCACAGGGGGGATGAAGCACCGCAGCGATGCTGATCAAAATAATCCCGATCGCGATCACGATGAGCGTTTGCAACCACAATGCCTCTGGCAGAAACGGTAGGATAAGATGCGCGTCGATGCCTCGGATGAGCGGGATGCCGGTAACCAGAGATTTGAAGTGATTACCGAGCAAAAAGAGGCCGGCTACGAAGATCGGATATGCCACTCCCCATCCTAAGGCCGCTCCGAAGTCAAGCAGAAAGGCGGAGATGGTCTCCGTTTGCGGTTCATCAGCCATAGTAGAATAAGAGTGGAGTTGAGTCCTGCGAATGCGTGCCAAAACCTACGTATCCTCCTCAACTCGGATATTTGCAGCAAGTTCAGTCCGGATCTGTTCCTGAAGTTCGCCGTGGCGCGCACGTCGACGTTCAATCAGATCAGCCGTGATTCCCGGTGGGAGCTTCGCGATGTGGCAGATCGGCGTGCCCGGATGAGCTGCGGGGAGCGTACTCATGCCGATTACGATGCCATCTGTCGGGGAGAGCACGTCGCCTTCCTCCTCGACCTCATCACCGAGTAGCGTCGTGGATGTCGCGAGAGCCTGGCCTTCCCGTACGACATCTCCCGGTCGAATGTGGAAAGAGAGAAAGCCGCCCGCATCCGCCCGTACCCACGTGGTGTCATCACTCGTCACCGGGATCGGGGGACGCCGTGGAGCTGATGGCCGCTTTGCTGGCGTGTCGAGCATGTCGAAATGTTCAAGTACGCGCAGCACCCCACGACTGGCAAGCGTCGTAATGGCTGGCTCGACCTTCCATACTTCTCCGGCCTCGAGGGAAATGGTGGGGCATCCCACATTGCAGGCCTCACGACGAAAGGACCCATCCGGTCCCTGCTTGTCAAGAATGACCTCGGTGCCGAACGCTTCGGCGAGCTCGCGAACGCCGTCGACGGACAGATCGCCGCGTACGGTCGGATAGTTGGTGCGGCGCACCGCGGCCGTGTGCAGGTCAATGCCTGCGTCGCTACGGTGGACAATCTCGCTGAAAATCGTGTGCGCGAGACGACTAGCGAGGCTACCCGATCGGCGTCCGGGGAAGCAGCGATTCAGGTCACGGCGGTCCGGCATGTACCGGGAATGCCGGTCGAATGCCAGCGGGTTGACGACTGGGACGAAAATAACGGCGCCGCGCGAGAGGTCGAGATCGGGATCTCGAATCAACTGTCGAATGGCGCCGGTCCCGTTGACCTCATCGCCGTGAACGGCTGCTGTGACGAAGATGACGGGGCCGTCTTCGTCGCCACGCCGAACATGAACGGGAATGCGAACCGTGATGCCGCTGTAGGTCTCACCGACGTCCAGAAACACGTTCCGGCTCGTTCCGGCCTCTACGTGAACGTCGCCCCATTTCTCGATTGAAGTTGTCACGGTACGCTCCGCAGGTGAAGGGTAGGTGCGTAAAACAAACGTGGATCAAGCATGCCGCTACGGGTTGTGCGTCATTCCTCTTCTTTGGGGCGCCACGTGGCCTGTGGGTCCATGTCGTCAGCAACACCCGAGTCCGTCCCGAGGTGTGAAATGTCGGGGATGCGACCACGGCGGGTCTTCGGAGGAACCATCGTTCGCATGGATTCAAGCTTTCCGTAGCAGAGCAGGCGATCGTGCGGCTGCAGGACGCGGCTCGCCCTCGGGTTCGGGACGCCCTTTGCTCCACGATACAACATGAGAACGTTGATGTCCCGCTCGCGGAGCCCTGAGTTGGCGATCGTCCGACCGACATATTCCGATCCCGGTGGCACATGAATCTCGGTTACGCCGTACCCTGTGCTGACGGTCAGACGCTGGCGTAAATCGATTTCGGGAAAGTCGACCTGGGTGCGCATGTAGTCGATGATCGAGCCGGCCACGTCGAGGTTGGTGCATGTCTCGATGCCCTCCAGACCGGGGGATGAGTTGACCTCCATGATCTGCGGGCCGTCGTTTGCTTCTAACATGTCAACGCCTGCAACCCGCAGACCCATGATCTGGGCAGCACGAACAGCTGTTTCGCGATAATGGTCGTCCAGCTCGACCGCCTCCGTCTGGCCACCGCGATGGACGTTGCTCCGGTACTCGTCGCCCTGAGCCACCCGGCGCATGGCCGCCACGACGGTATCGCCCACGACCAGGGCGCGAATGTCACGACCCTTGCTCTCCGACACGAACTTCTGAACGAGGACATTCTGTTTCGCGCTCTGCAGCGTCTCGATAATAGCCTGCGCGACCTTGACGGAGTCGGCCAGGATGACGCCGATGCCCTGCGTACCCTCGATAAGCTTAATGATGACCGGCGCACCGCCCACGCGCTCGATTGCAGGAATAACATCATTTCGATCTCGCACGAACGCGGTTTCCGGAATGCCAATCTGATGTCGGCTCAGGATCTGGAGGGAGCGGAGCTTGTCGCGCGAGTTGGAGATGCCGGCCGCCGTATTAGCGCAGTATACGCCCATCTGCTCGAATTGCCGAACCACTGCTGTCCCAAAGTAAGAGATCGATGCACCGATACGAGGAAGGACCGCGTCGTACTCGCTGAGCTTCTTCGATCGGAAAAACAGTTCAGGCGTGCCCTTCTCCAGGTCGATTGAAAATTTGAGTGTGTCCAGCACCTTGACTTCGCAGCTACGTTGCTCGGCGGCTTCTCTCAGGCGACGGGTGCTGTAACACTTGGGACTGCGCGACAGGATCGCAAGCTTCATGCAGGATTGGGGGGTACGGATTGTCGATTGCGGATTGTAAATCTTTCCTTCGCCCGTGTCATGATTTTAGACGTCAACCGTACGCTGCGCACGTTCGTGCGTTGGTATGAAAGTACATATAAACGGTAGCACGTCAACACGTCAACACATTGACACCTTCACACGTCGACACTTCGACACCTTCATACCTCGACACCTTCACACCTTTACACTTTCGGTTTGCCGCCTGCGTACGAGGCGCCTGGATCGACGAGCATGCGGCGGCGGATGGCCTGCCGGCCGAGGAGCATGCGAAAGCCCATTTTATCGCGCCGGGCGAGGGTTAGTTCAATATCCCAGGTGTGCCCGAGCACGCGGACAGGAGTGAGAATGACGACGCGTTCTTGCTTCTGACCGCTGGAGCTGCGCACGCTACGGACGTCGTGCACGCTCGCTTCTGCAATGACCGAGCGCTCCTTGCTCCGTTGCACGGGGTGAATTTCGAAGCGAACACGTTCGATCCCATTTTCCTGAAAGCGCTCAATGTTGAACGCATGGAGCGCGGACGATCGCGCACCTGTATCCACTTTTGCCTTGATCCAGGAGATATTTAGATCTGGAAGTGCCAGCCACTCGCGCCAGCCGATGATTGGCAGATTCGGGTTGGGCTTCTTCGGCATGTAATCGAGCTTCGAGCGGGGGGCGGTAGACTCAATAACGTAATGGACGCCAGCGGGACGAATCAAGAAAAACGGATAGGTTGTCTACGTTTTCCGATTTTCCGCAGGTGAACGCTGAATCGATTCTTGATATAGCGTGTGTTGCGTTCTTCAAACACGAAATTCGTCTTTGTGGATGGCCTTCGGAACCGCTTTCATCTAGGTTATCGTCCCAACCCGCACTTCGTCCTTTCACCATACCCAGTTTCTTATGTCGATTGATCGAATCGCCGTCGTTGGTGGCGGCACGATGGGAAATGGCATTGCCCATGTCTTCGCTCTCAGCGGCCGTCACGTCACCATCGTGGACCTCAACGAGGACGTTCTCGACGATAGCGTCTCGACCATCGAGTCCAACCTGAATCGCCAGCTCAAGAAGGAGCGGATCACGGAGGACGAAAAGCAGGCGACGCTGGACCGAATCGACACGTCGACGGCGATTGCAGAGGGCGTGAGCGATGTCGACCTCGTCGTAGAGGCAGTGAGCGAGACGATGGAGGTGAAAGCGTCGGTCTTTCAGCAACTAGACGAGCACGCGCCAGATCACGCCATTCTCGCGTCGAACACGTCGTCGATCTCCATCACGGCCCTCGCGGCGGAGACGGACCGCCCGGAGCAGGTCATCGGGATGCACTTCTTCAACCCGGTGCCGGTAATGAAACTCGTCGAGATCGTGCGCGGGCTCGTAACGAGCGATGAGATCTACGACACGATCGAGGCGCTGGCCGAAGATCTTGGCAAGACGCCGGTAGAGGTCGAGGACTTCCCGGGCTTCGTCTCGAATCGGATCCTGATGCCGATGATCAACGAGGCGGTCTTCTGCGTGATGGAGGGGGTCGCTTCGGTCGAAGACATCGACACGGTGATGAAGCTGGGAATGAACCACCCGATGGGCCCGCTGACGCTGGCCGACTTTATCGGCCTGGACGTCTGCCTCAACATCATGGAGGTGCTGCACGGCGAGCTTGGCGACGACAAATACCGCCCGTGCCCGCTGTTGCGCCGCATGGTGACGGCTGGTAAGCTTGGCCGGAAGACCGGCGCCGGCTTTTACGACTACGAATAATGACACATCGAAATGCTGAGTGCGAAGGGCGAAGTGGATCTCGTCTCTCCGGCTGCAGAACGCGAAACGCCCCGGCCATGGTGGTCCGGGGCGTTTGCTTTGGTACATGCGGCGACGGTTTAGCGACCCAGGTGACCCGCGGCTGCCTATGCATCGTGTTGTTCGTAGGCGGCGATGATCTCGCGGACGAGTCGGTGGCGCACAACGTCCTCACGCTCCAGGTAGATGAAGTCAATGCCGCGGATGCCCTTCAGGATGTTCTGCACCTGAATGAGGCCGCTGCTCGATCGACTACGAAGGTCCGTCTGCGTAATGTCTCCGGTGATGATCGCTCGGGAGTTGGGACCAAGACGCGTCAGAAACATCTTCATCTGACTCGTCGTGGCGTTCTGCGCCTCATCGAGGATCACAAAGGCCGATTTCAGCGTGCGTCCACGCATGTACGCTAGCGGGACGATCTCGACACGCTGATGCTCGATGAACTCTGCCAGCTTATCGCGAGGCATCATATCACCGAGTGCGTCGTAGAGAGGGCGGAGATATGGATCCACCTTCTCGTGGAAGTCGCCCGGCAGGAAGCCAAGTTGTTCACCGGCTTCGACCGCGGGTCGGGAGAGCACGATGCGCTTCACCTCGTGCTCGCGCATGGCGGCGACGGCGAGAGCGACGGCAACGTACGTTTTGCCCGTCCCGGCCGGGCCGATGGCAAAGACGACATCGTTCTTCCGCGATGACTTCACAAGCCGTGACTGGTTCGGCGTGCGGGGCTTAACGGGATCACCATCGGGCGTGTAGAGGATGACGTCGTCCGTGGCGATGTCCGCCCGCGAACCGTCGTCCGTCGCGTAGAGGGTGAGAACGGTGGAGACATCGTCTTCGGTGAGGTCTCCGTTTCGGTCGATCAGGACGACCAGTTCGTCGAAGATCTGCTCCACTTCCTCAACGGCGTCTTCTTCGCCACGCACGAGAATATCCGTGCCGCGCGCCGTGATCTGCGTGTCGGGGTATGCACTTTCGACCTTCCGCAGGTACACGTCGTTAAATCCGAACAGGAGGAGCGGGTCGATGCCTTCGATACTCAGGCGTTTTTCGGGCAACGCGATGTGGGGTGTTTGAAAAAGAAATGCGACCGGGACTGTGTCCGTCTGCAGGTGTAAAGGTGACGTCTCCGCACCACTGTTTTCGTCGGTGCACGGACGCGAACCGGCGTCTCATGGCCGGTAGGCTAATCAACATTGTCTGTACGGAAAACTTGGCGTTGCGTTCGATTGCTCGATGAACGTTTCGGCTCCGGCTTTCCGCGCTCAAAGTAAACAAACTGTCGTGGTATGTCGCGAAAACTAGTCGTTGAATTTACGAAAATGGAAGGCGCAGGGAACGACTTTATCGTTCTTGATAATCGTTTCCTGCATTTTACTGCGGACGAGCTCTCCGACATCGCGGACCGTTTTTGCCCTCGACGCTTCGGGATTGGTGCCGACGGGCTCCTCGCGTTCGAGGACGACGATGACGCTGACTTTCGGATGCGGTACATAAATGCGGATGGATCTCCGGCGACGATGTGCGGCAACGGCGCACGCTGCATCGCCCGTCTCGCGGTCGCCGCTGGCATCGATGGTCCGGACGTGACGTTTGCGACCGATGCAGGCATGTACCGTGCCCACGTTCCGGTGGACGCGACGAAACCGGTGCGATTGTTTGTGCCCGAGCCGCGGGAGTGGCAGGAACACGTTTCGCTCGATCAGTCGCTACCGGACGGAATCGACACTGTTCACTATATCTGGACCGGGACGGAGCATCTCGTCGTACCGGTGCGTGATGCTGGAGCCGCTCCGCTCGCAGTCTGGGGACCACGATTGCGGAAGGACCCGGCACTGCAGCCGGAAGGCGCGAATGTCAATGTCGTCGCGGAAGGAAAGGACGTACACTCGATTACGGTGCGCACCTTCGAGAAAGGTGTCGAGGCGGAGACGCTCGCCTGCGGCACCGGTGTGATCGCGTCAGCGATTGCCACATCGCGGCTTCGGGGCGAGGACGACCTCGCGACGCACCCGGTGACGGTTCACGCAGAGGGAGGAACGTTGCGGGTCGGACGCGCCGATACGTTTGATCGGGCT
This sequence comes from Longibacter salinarum, assembly GCF_002554795.1. NCBI lineage: Bacteria > Pseudomonadati > Rhodothermota > Rhodothermia > Rhodothermales > Salisaetaceae > Longibacter > Longibacter salinarum. The sequence continues at coordinate 340,165 of NZ_PDEQ01000001.1, forward strand.
GGCCACCTATATCTGGAGGGTCCGGCGCGGTCCGTTTTCCGTGGCACGTTCGAGTGGGGAGGGGAGGAGCGGTAGAGCCAGAACACCTCCTTCACTCGCTCCGCGGTGGATCTACGTGATCTCCTGAATTCATAAAGAGCGGGCTGCCTTCTCGTGATAGAAGGCAGCCCGCTTTCGCTTTTCTAACAACCGAGACGACGCTGTGAAGCGTCGCACTCATCGCTTAATTGAGAAGCTTGGATCGGTTGTCGGTGATCTCTGCATTCTCACGCAGGCCCGAGATGTACTGCTGGGCAATCTGGCGCTGCTCCTGGGCGAGAAGCTGTTGGCGGATCTGCTCCCGCTTCTCTTCCGTGAGTTCGGCTGGTTCCGTTCGATTCGTCACGTTGACCACGTACGCGGCGTTTTCTCCTTCCATGACGCCCGACGTGGCGCCGACATCGAGGCCGAAGGCCACACCGATGATCGAACGATCGTTGCCGAGACCGGCGACGCGCCGTGTGCCGAAGTTCAGTCCCGTCTTCGTCCGTACTCGCGTGCCGAGAGCACTGGCGAGTGCGTCGAGGTTCGCCCCGTTCATAGCGCTGCGCATCTGGCCGAGAACGATGTCCTTCTTCTTCTGCGTCAGAACGCGCGGGCGGATTTCATTCTTAACGTCCTCGAACGGGCGGTACCCTTCCTCAGTGATACCGGTCACCTTCGCGAGGATGAACTTGTCGTCCAGCTCGTACACGTTGCTGATCTGGCCTTCATCCGCTTCGGAGAGGAACCGCATGAGCGAAGCGCTTCTGCCGACACCCGGGATATTGCGGGCGTCCTCTTCGACCTGAACCGTCCGGACGTCGTATCCGGCATTCTGGGCTTCTTCTTCGAAGTCACCGCCGTCTTCAGAGAAGTACGCGATGTCCTCAAGCTTCGCCTGAAAGTCGTTGAGCGTCGCGGGGCTCGGGTCGAGGCTGTAGGCCATGTCGGCGTACTGAACGGCCTCCGACGTCTTCTGCTGGACCTTGATCAGGTGGAAACCGAACCGGGTGCGGACCGGGCCGACAACCTCGCCGGCCTCAGCACCAAAGGCCGCGTTAGCGAACGGCTCGACCATGCGATCCCGCGTGAACCATCCGAGATCACCCCCTCGGGAGGCAGATCCATCGGCCGAGTGGCGTTTGGCGAGGTCGGCGAACGAGGCGCCCTGATTTAGGCTATCCTGAAGCGCTTCGATACGCGAGCGAATTTCCGCAACGGTTTCGTCGCCGGCGGATTCACCAACGCGTAGAAGAATGTGACTGGCGTGGACGTACGTCTGGTCCGCTGGGCGCGTGTCCTTAATCTTGAGAAGGTGACCCGCGTTGTTGGCGAAGATCGGCCCTACGACCGTTCCGGGCTCCAGATTTTCGTAAATGGCAGATGCAACACCGCTCGGCATTTGATCCGGCGTACGGTACTCTTTCGAGTAGTCCTGTGCCGAGGCGTTGATCTGCAGGAACGTCGAGTCGTCATCCGCAGCAGCGAACTCCTCCTTCAGGCGACGAAGGTCGTCACGGACGAGCTGGGTGTCCTGCTCCGTCGCGAGCTTCTCCTGCTGCACGTATTGAATCGTATAGGTGCGCTCGCGCGAGAAGTCCTCCTTATTCTCGTCGTAATAGGCCTCAAGATCAGCGTCGCTCACGTTCACGCTGTCGTTTGGCACCGAAGCGTACCGCTGTAGCACGTAGCGGATGTCTGCGTTCGTGTTCTGACGCTCATAGTAGTTCTTGACATCGGCGTCGGACACGTGAACCGTCGCCTGCACGATGTTGCTCATCTTCTGCTGACGACGCTGCTCGCGCATGTAGTTCTCAATCTGAGCCCATGTGGCTTTCGCCTCCGGATTCTGCGCGAAGTTGTTCAGCAACTGGTAATTGATTTCGCCCGTGGAGTCCGCGAACTGCTGGCGGATGATCGGATGTGGGTTTTCCCCATAGACCATGTCCAACAGCTCCGCGTTCGTCACCGTGATGCCGAGGCGCTCCATTTCCTGTTCGAGGAGCCTGCTCGTCACCAACTGGTCGTACGCCTGTTCTTCGAGCTGGTCGCGCTGAGCCTGTGTCAGCTCACCGTCCGACTGCTCCCGGGCGCGTTCACGCAGCTGTTCGAGTGTTTGCTGATACTCCTGATAGGGAATAGCTTCACCGTTGACGACAGCAATGTCGCGCGGCTGTGCCCCGATCGCATCGAAGGCCTGCGAGTCCTGCAGAACCCAGATGACGCCGAAAGAGAATACGAGAATCCACAATACGACTCCGGTGTTTTGCCGGAGATTATTCATCACACCCATGATAAGGCAGAAATGGTCTTCTTGGGGGACGGGCCGAGTGCGGCTGGAGGGGACGAAACCGTAAAATTTCACGCCGCATCGAACCCGTACCATGCTCTCAACGAATTGTTCTTCCTGATCGGCCGCCTAGCAGGTATTCGCGGTCAATCCATCGAAGAAGGGTTTAGCTGATGCACCGGATGACGACGTCTACGGATTTGCTGGCAAGAATCCGGAGCAACCCGGCCAGACCGATGGCGGTTGTTCTGTATTCGACTTGATACCTCTTGGCCTTTTAGACGCTGAAAACATTCAGCTTCGATACCTCAACATGCGAGGAGGGGACCGAGCGTGTTGTTCGGGCGTAACGCGTATTGCTTTCATAGCCGCGTACACTCAAGTATTTTCTCCCCGGCAAACCGCGATGCAAATCTTAGGTCCGAGCACATTGATCTGGGGAGTTCTGATGGCCGGTGTGGCCGGAGGGACGCTGGCGGTCATAGGTGCCCAGGCGACGCCGTACGGACCGTGGCCCGGTATCGTAATTGGAGGTCTGGTGCTTCTTCTGGCATTACGGCGACCGATTCGGCGATGGCGGGTCAGTAAGAAATCGGTGCCGCACGACACGCAGCAGTGGTTGGCTACACACATCCCGCTCTACCAAAAGCTCGATGCGGAAGGTCGAGCGCGATTCGAGCGTGACGTTCAGTTCGTCCTCGACGAATACTCGTTCGAAGGCGTACAGTCTGTCGATGTGTCGACCGAACTTCGCCTCGGTGTTGCGGCCGGGGTCGCCTGCCTGCTCCACGGTCGGCCCGAGTGGGAGTTGCCGGGCACGACGAGCTTCCTGTTCTACCCCGACCGATTTGACGACGACTACTACGGCGGCGACTACGCCAGCTACGACGGCATGGCGCACGAGCAGGGCCCTACGATTCTGACAGCGTCATCTGTCGAACTAAGCTGGGACTCGCCCGATGACGGCGACAATGTGGTACTTCACGAGCTCGCCCATCATTTTGATTTCGACAACATCAACGCGGACGGCGTGCCGTCGCTCGTTGCTCCGGAGTCGGCGGAGGCGTGGCAGTCGCTGGTCAAACAGGAGATGCGGAAGGTTCGGCACGGTACGTCGATCTTACGACCGTACGCAGCGGAGGCGCCGTCCGAGTTCTTCGCTGTCGCGACGGAGGTCTTTTTCGAGCAGCCGCACCGCATGCACGACCATCACACCGATCTTTTCGAGGCACTCTGCGCATTTTATCAAATCGATCCGCGAACGGGCCGTGCGCCGACCTCGAGCAACGAGGATGTCGTCGTTTCGGGATAAGAAATGCAGGCGTGTCAGGTGACCGGACCGCCCGTGGATAAAATCGGTGCGTCGAGGTGTTCGCCATTGGAGATCGCGTCGCCGATGATATCGAACGCACGGTCAACCTCGGCTTTCGTATTCCAGACAAACGGCGCCATCCGCAGGTACGCATCTTTTCGGCTGTCTGTGTAGACGCCCTTCGTCTTGAGGTATTCGCATAATGCATGTGCGTTCTCAACCTCGATCAAGATCATGGCGCTTCGTTGCTGCTCAGCGCGTGGAGAGCGGAGGGAAAGGCCGAGTCGTTCGGCATGCTCAATTGCGCGACTCGACAGCGCGAGCGAATGCTCCCGTACGTTTTCCAGGCCCGCGTCGAGCAGGATGTCGACACCTTCGACCGCGTGGTACATGGAGGCGACGGAAGTCGTGCCACCGAGGAAGCGGCGGCGCACGTCGTCGTTTGGTCGCGGCTGTGTGTTGAATCCGAACGGATCCGCATCGCCAAACCAGCCCGTAAGACGCGGTGTGATGTCGAGGCCGTCTCGGAGATAGACAAAAGCGTTCCCTGCCGAACCGCTCGCTTCCTTGAGCAACCCGCCCGTGAAGACGTCCATATCGAGGTCAGTGAGGCTCAGCGGCATGGTCGACGCACTGTGGTAGCCGTCGAGCAGAAAGAGTCCCTCGTGTCGATGGGTCGCACGGACGAGTGCACGGACATCGTCGTCCGGAAGAAGGGCACCTGTCGTGAACCCGACGTGGCTGATGGCCGTCATGGCCGTATCGGGTCCGATCGCATCAAGTATAGCATCTACATCGGGGCGGCCGTCCGGTTGACTCGGGACGATCCGGGGTTGTACATCGATGAGGTCCGACCACTGCTGCACGCTGTGGAGCACAGAAGGGAATTCGCCATCCGTGACGACAATCTCGGTGCCGCGGGCAGCCACCTCCGGTGCACTGAGGAGACACTGCACTGTCCAGTGAACATGTGGTTGGAGAATACAGGTGCCGGGATCGACGCCGAGGAGGGGAGCGACGAACTCATCCGCCAGATAGGTTGGGAGGCTCCACCATCCGACGCGGTCGTCGGAGTCAGGGCGCCAGTGATTGGGGACCTCGTTCCAGGCGTCCACCCCGAAGCGGCGCCAGTCTTCTGTAAAGGCCTCCATCATCGCCGGTACGGTTTCCGGTTGCAGGCCGTGGGTGAACGCGCGAAACTCAACGACCTCATCGACGCCATTGGCCGGATCCGGGTGGCGGTACTTCGATCGGAACGACGGGGGAAGGAGGCTCATGCTGATCAATCGAAAGGAGCGAAAGAGGTGGCCTTTGGGCCGGCCGGGGTTGTGCGAGACTCACGCGCGGTGCAAACAAAAAACGTCCCTGCCGCGAGAGCGACAAGGACGTTCTGTATCCTGGAAGGACGCGCAGTTTACGCTTCTTCCGGCAGGATGTGCACGTAGCGACGGTTGCCACGGCTGCGGGAGAACTTCACCGTGCCCGTCTGCTTGGCGAACAGCGTGTCGTCGCCGCCTTTGCCAACGTTCTGGCCTGGGTGGAATTTCGTGCCGCGCTGACGGACGATGATGCTGCCCGCGGTGACGAATTCGCCGCCGTACGCTTTCACGCCGAGATATTTCGGATTGGAGTCGCGACCGTTTTTGGTCGACCCCATACCTTTCTTGTGTGCCATAACGAACCTGCAGTCTCAGTTGGTGATGTTACGAGGGGGATGTGCCGATGCCACGCGTCGCGGCGAACAGCACAAAATCAATTCAGCCGGGAGGGGCCGTGTGCTTCAGCGGGATCTGCTCCGTCGGAGATCGAAGCAGACACGGTGCTTAGTTGGTCAGCGCGTCAATGCGGATCTGCGTGTACTGCTGACGGTGCCCGCGTTTTACACGATAGCGCTTGCGGCGTTTCTTTTTAAAGACGATGACCTTATCGCCTTTGACCTGGTCAACGACTGTGGCGTGCACGGCCGCACCGTCGATCGTCGGCGTACCGAGCGTCACGTCGCCGGCGCCGTCGGATACGAGAAGCACGCGATCGAAAACGACCTCGTCTCCTTTGTTCAGTTCGCTATGAAACGGGACGTAAGCCGTCTCGTTTTCACGAACCTTGAATTGCTTATCTTTGATGTCAACAATAGCGTACATGGGCGGCTCTGCTTTGGAGCGCCGGGCTGGATACCGACGCGAGAGTGAGGAAAAGTGTCCGTTCGAGTCCTAGAACACGCAGGTACGCGCCGCAGGTTTCTGCTACCGTTTTTCTACCACATCCGTTTCCTATGAAGATCACTCTACCCGGTTCGAAAGAGACGCTGAACGTCGGAAAGATTCTCTGTATCGGCCGCAATTATGCGAAACATGCGGCTGAGATGAAGAGCGATGTGCCGGATCAGCCAATGGTGTTTTTGAAGCCGTCCACAGCGATTATCCGTTCCGGAGGCGTTGTTGTTCTACCACAGCAGTCGCAGGACGTTCACCATGAGGTCGAGCTGGTGGCCGTGATCGGGGAGGGCGGGCGTAATATCCCGAGGGACGAGGCCCTCCACCACGTGGCCGCGTACGCCGTTGGACTCGACATGACTGCGCGCGACATTCAGAGCGTGGCAAAGGCTAACCGGCATCCGTGGTCTGTCGCCAAGGGCTTCGACACATTCGCGCCGCTCGGACCGCTGACGCCGGCGGATCAGATTGGAGACCCGCAGGATCTATCGATTTCGGTAGAGGTAAGCGGCGAGACGAGACAGTCCGGCGAAACCAAGGACATGATCTTTCCCGTTGCTGAGTTGATCCATTACACATCGACCATCTTCACTCTGGAGCCGGGGGACTTGATTTACACCGGGACACCGGATGGCGTCGGTCCTGTGGAGGACGGAGACGTCATCGAGGCTCGGCTCACCGGTTGTTCTCCGCTTCTCGTTCGCGTGGCACGCCAGGCCGACTAATCCGGGTCAACACGGCCGCAGTCTGATGCATCCATACCGTCCCTTCCCGACCGTTGGCGTTCACCCACTCAACGGCAGGGGAGGGATTTTTTATATCCGACTCAGCCGTGCAAAGAGCGCAGCGGTCGGAAAATCGGCTCCGTTTCAATCTGTGGTCGAGTGTAAGACCGTCGTAATCCTACCGTCTTGGTTAGAAACGTCTGAGGTCGGAAGAGGTCACTGTGTTGCATCCGTTGGAGAATGATGGGGGCACGACGACGATCTACGAATATAAAAAGTCGCATGCGCCGCTTAATGACACATCCGGTTCGCCCGATGGAGGCGCGGACGCCTCTGCGGCGGTGCTGCGTGATCGCGGGGATGGGGAATACCACATTGTTTCTGTATATGACGGTCGCACCACCTACGATCTTAAGATTCGTCATGGACGGACGCTCCGGGCGGTCTTGCAGGAGCACAATCTGTCACCGCACGGGGGCCGACAAAACACGTTAACTGGAAGGGGAGCGGTCCAATATTCTGCCTGTGCCGTGGATATCGACCGTGGCGAACAAAACCCGGATCAGTGGCTCGATGCGTTTCTCGCCTCCCGTAACGTGGGCCGTCTCTCGTGCGAGATCGAGGTGAAGGACGACATGTCGCCCGCGTCCAAAGCATTCTCTCTGTGATATCACGTCATTTGATTACGTTCTCACAACCTGAAGATATGAATCCGTGGACCGATCTTGACGAGGTCTGTGATCTCGTCTGGAGCGAGATCGAAGCAGGAGCATCCGATCCATCTCACATTTTTCGGACACCGACATTCGCTACGACCGGAGGCAAACAGCCGCAGGTTCGGACCGTCGTGTTGCGGGCGGCCGATCGCCAGGAGCGCCACTTGATCTTTCACACGGATCGTCGAACGGGGAAAACCGACGACATCCGGAGCGGCGGTCGGATCGCCTGGCATGTTTGGGATCCTGAGCGCTCGATTCAAATCCGCCTCCAAGGGGACGCGTCGATCCATACGTCCGACGACGTAGCTGACGGTATGTGGGCGAGTGAGCCTGCCGCCAATCTAGCTCATTATTTGAAGTCGGAGGCACCGGGGACGGGCGTTTCTGCACCGAACGATGGATTACCAGGTCATCTATCCTCGCACGAATGGTCTGAAGATGACGTCGCCGCCGGACGGTCAAACTTCGCTGTGGTGCGCACCGTAATCGACCAGATCGATGCACTTCACCTTCTACGGGGAAACCACCAGCGAGCCGTCTTTGCGTGGAACGCCGGTGAGAAGAGATTTGATGGAACGTGGATCATCCCGTGAGTGAGCTCTTCACGCACGTCTCGACGCGCACGCGTGTCTGGTGCCTGGAGGTCCGTCCTACGAGGCAACCGACGATGGGAAAGAAAGAATAGACGCTCGCTCGTCGTGTCTGCGACTGACGGGGAATGCAGACGCGCCGCACGGGAGAGGGAATCATTCGTCGATCCGTGCGTACAGAAAAAGAATTTCGGACTCCCAAATCGTTAATCCGATATGCTCCTCTCGAAGGCATGTGAATATGGTCTCCGTTCCACGCTTTATCTGGCTTCTCTCGACGAAGACGGGTACGTCTCCATCGGCACGATCAGCGACAAGCTCGACATCTCGTTTGCGTTCCTGACGAAGATCTTCCAGCAACTCAACGAAGCGGGTCTTCTGAAGTCACATCGTGGGCCGAGCGGGGGCGTGGCGTTTACGAAGCCGACCGACGAGATCTCGTTGTATGAGATTGTCGTGGCGATTGACGGTGAGGATCTCTTCGAGGAGTGCGTACTGGGTCTTCCCGGCTGTGGTCATGAGAAACCGTGTCCGATTCATGACCGGTGGGCAACGGAGCGATCGCGGTTGGAACGTTTGTTCAAGCGCAACACATTGGATGACATGGCCTCTCAAATAAAAAACTTCGACGTTCGGCTGGTCCCAACCGTCACCTGACCACGTAGTTTTTTTGCGAGGGCACAAAGCTGAACGAAAAAGAAGAAAGGCCGGGACCTTTGCTGGACCCGGCCTTTCGCCTGGAATAGCGCTCGAGGGCTCGGAATGTTGGATCCGGATTGCTGGATCATCGAACCCGTTCTAGCAAGGCTGCAGCACGGATCTGCGGCCTCGCCACGAACGGGCAACCGGAGCATCGGGCGCGGTGCTACGCCCCAGCAGCGGTTACTGAATCGTCAGCGTGCCGCGCATCATGGAGTAGTGTCCCGGGAATGTGCAGACGTATGAATACTTGCCCGGCTCGGACGGAGCCGTGAAGGTGACTTCTACTGTTTCACCTGGCTTCGCAAGAGCGGTGGCTCCGATGATGGCATCGTCTTCTGGAACGTATTCGTTATCGCTTGCGGTCAGGGCGGCCTGGCCGACTCGATTGATGGTCGCGTCATCGTTGTCATTCAGGATCACGACGTTGTGCACCATTGCCGGGCTGGTCGCCGTGTTCTTGAACACAAGCGTGATTTCCTGACCGGCTTTGGCCGTGAACTCGTCTTGTGCGAAGAGCATCTGGTTGCCGTCCGGCTCAATGACGACGCGGATCGGCTCCGGGTCGGTATCATACGCGAGCGTGGTCTGGGCGCCGAGTGCTGTGAGGCCGGCGAGAAGAAAGAGAACGAAAAGAGAGCGGAGAATGGTACGCATGGTTCTGTGTCGATTTCGGTTTGGGAAATTCGGGGGAGCGCACGTTTGTGCGCCGGTGTCTTGATGTTTTGCTATTGGGGGGCGGCGTTCAGGAGTTGGCGCAGAGCGTCCGACGAAGCCTGAATCCCTCTGTTAATGGCCGGTTGTTGATGAACGATGACGCCGTCAGCGTCTACGACCGTAATGATGGAGGAATGGGAGAACATGCCGCTGGCTTCTTGCTGGTAGCGCACGCCGAGAACAGCGGAGAGCTCGCGTACGTCCGTGTCCGTGCTGCGGAGGAGCGTCCAATCCGCGAGGTCCAGATCGTGCGTCGTTGCGAATTCGCGCAGTCGTTTGGGGGTATCACGCTCGGGGTCCATTGTCACCAGGATGCGGCCCACTTGAGCGCGCTCCGGATCGGACAGCGTTCCGAGGACCCGCTTCATGTTCTGCACGATCATCGGGCAAGCATAGCCGCAGTGGGTATACACGATGGCGATGAGCTGCGGACGCCCGCGGAAATTTTTGAGCTGAACGGTCGCTTCATCCTGGGTCGTCCAGGTGGACGTCAGCTGGTAGATCGACGTCTCCGGGAGCCCGGTGGAATCAGGATGCGTGGTTGCCGTCGCGGGAAAGGTGGTGCCCACGAGAATCAGCAGTATCAGCGGGACAGCGAGTAATTGTTTCATCGGATTTCGTGTCGTCTGGTCGACAGTCATTGGGCCACGGAGCGGACCGTATCTGGTGCATCAGCGGCCAATCGAAAGCTCAAGCGGGCCATGGTGTCGGTTGCCTTCAGGCTGGTGCGCACAGAGAAGCGGAGGAAGGCGGCGTAATCCTCAAGTTCGGTGGCGTCAAGCGCACCGCTGCCGCAAAATCGCTCCTTGTCAAAGGCCGTGTTGTAGCGCGAGTCCCCATTGATGACCTGCGTATTGAAGTCCTCGACCCACTCCCACCCGAGATCGTGCATTCCGTGGACGCCCAAGACGTTGGCCGTGGCCCTGTCTACGTCGCGAAGCGACTGATTGCTCGTGGCATGGGCCAGCACTCGGGCTTTGAAGCCGGGGTCGGAGTAGCCATTGCGGTGGGTCTCACTCGCTCGTGCGGCGTACTCCCATTCGGTCGTCGTCGGCAGGCGTTGCCCCTGCCAGCGTGCGTACGCCATTGCGGCAAACCAGGACACGTACACGACGGGATGTTCGGGAGGAGCTTCGGGGCCGAGCATTACATCGCCGGCCCAGTGGCGCAGGTAGCCTTCATCCGCGAAAAGCGCCTTCACACGGGAGCGTTGCCACTCAGGGTTCGCTTTCACGAAGGCCAGGTATTCCGCATTGGTCACGGGATAGCGAGCCAGCCAAAATGCGTCGACCTGAACCGAGTCGAATTCTGAGGGCGTCTTGTAGAGCGGCGTGTGATAGCCGTCATCAATCCGCACCATGCCGTCATCGGCTGACGTAGCCTGCCCCATCGCCGGAAGGGCGGTCAGCAGGAAGCCAATGGTGAGGAAGATCTGGACGGGGTACATTGGATCGCAGAGTAAAGGGAGGAGGGGGATCCGCCGGGCCCGCCGATCGCAGCGGGCGAGCCCTTTGGAAGCCATGGTTAACGCTTCTTTCGGCCTGACTCCGTTGAGGAATCGGTTGCCTTAGCGTCGGAGGTCGTCGGCTTCACATCATTGACCTCCGTCTGGCCCGAGAAAATGTTCGGGTCTTTTTCGCCCTCTACCTTCAGAATGCCGATCGCGCCTTTGTTGAAGGCTCGGAAGATCGCGTGGTCGACGAGCGTGTACGTACCTGGAACGTCAACCTTGAAGTCGACCACAGCCGCTCCGCCCGGAGGGACGGTTGTTGTCTGCACGTTATTCTGGGTGACGCGCGTGCCAGCTTCGCCGTAGACGTTGTCGAACATTTCGCCGATCACGTGGAAGGAGGAGGCCAGGTTGGGACCGCCGTTGCCCACGAAAAGGCGGACTCTCTCTCCCGGGGAGGCTTCGATAGCGCCTGTGCCCGTCATTTTGCCCTTCCCGCCGTTGAACACCACATACTCGGGATTCTCATCAATCGCTTTCTGCAGGTCGAACTGCTGCAGGCCCTTTTCTCCGTGCTTGCCGACGGTGTAAAATTCACTTTGCATCACGTAGTACTCGCGATCGACTTCCGGTAGGCCTTCTTTTGGCTCAACCAGGATCAGTCCGTACATGCCGTTCGCGATGTGCATGCCTACGGGCGTGGTAGCGCAGTGGTAGACGTACAGGCCCGGTTTGAGGGCACGGAACTCCATGACCGCCTCTTTACCTGGAGGAACGAGCGTGGCGTGGGCGCCTCCACCCGTACCGGTCACAGCGTGAAGGTCGATGTTGTGCGGCATCCGGCTATCCGGCATGTTGCGCATGTGAAACTCAACCATGTCGCCCTCACGGACGCGAATGAACTTGCCTGGCACCTCGCCGCCGAACGTCCAGACGTTATATTCAACACCGGGAGCGATCTCGTCCACTGTCTCGATGACGTCAAGATTGACGATCATTCGGGTGGCGTAATCCCGGGTGATAGGGGCGGGTACCTCGGGTGCATCCGTCAGGACGGCTACCTCTTCACCCTCAATCGGCGGGAGGTAGACGTCGTTTGGGTTCGTCTGTGCGGAGCTGGAAAGCGGAAACGTGCCCAGCAGCAGGAGTGCAAACAGAGTGGAAAGGAGAGACGTGGGGGGGAGGCAGGCACGTTGCATGGAGGTTACCTCTTAAGTAAGAGTACGGTGTCTGAGATGATGCCAGGAGGGAAAGCGAACATTCTCGGTATTAAGAGTACTTTGTCCGAAAACCTCAGTCTCTATATCCGCGGTTAGTAAGGAAGTTGCAAGTCTATAGCGGACAAACAGGTCTTCTTTATGCTATCTTCGCTATCCCTTCTTTTTCTGTACATCAAGGACGCGGGCATTCATCCATCGTCGTCTCGCGGACATCGGTTTTACAAGCAGAAGATCGCGTACATGAGATGTCGATGGTTTGCGACGAGGACGATGTCCCCCTTGAGAAACACCCGTAGCCGGAGATTCGAGTCGAGTCAATCAGCTTCATTTGGTCCCCAGCGATCATTTTAGATTCGCCCGACGGTCGGAAAAGGGAAGGAGGAGCGAGATCCATTGTGTATCTGACGCATGCGGAACGGGAGGCCCTCGCTCTCCGGGGGAGAAATGAATTGTGGTCGTCTGTCTACCGCCGTGAAGGTAGGAGAATCCCATCTGCGTGGACTCGTGACAGCGTCGAAGGCGCGAGCATCTACAGGATTGACAGTCAACGGTAGCATCTCCTGAAAGCGTACGTGCTCGGGAACGTGTCAATGCACCGCCGCTGCGCAGACGGTGAAGCAGAGCGGGAACTATTATCCATATGAGGATAAAATACTACGAAATCATGTAATGTCTGTACGCCCGGCCGATCGTTTCTCCAATTCTCTGATGCTATGCTACTCTCGAAAGGATGCGAATATGGACTTGCCGGGGCGATGTATCTGGCGTCGATCCCACAGAAGGGATATGTTCCTATCCGGGCGATCAGTGAGCATCTGGATATCTCCTACCCGTTTTTGACGAAAGTACTCCAGCAGCTCAATGAGGCTGGATTGCTTACGTCTATGCGGGGACCCAATGGAGGAGTAGCTCTTAGCCAAGCGCCAGAGCGATTGACTCTGAAGGAAATCGTAATCGCTATCGACGGCCCGGAGCTCTTCACCGAGTGCGTGCTCGGGTTGCCTGGTTGTGGGCACGAAAAGCCGTGTCCGCTGCACGACCAGTGGGGAGAGGTGAGAGACCACCTGGATGGATTGTTCGGTGGGCTTTCGCTCGCCGAAGCGGTTGGGCGAGAGGCGGATATTATGGAAGGGCTGGATTTCCCATGCCGAGGCCGGAGAGCGTCACCGGGACGGTGAATAGGAAAAGACTCTGGCCGCAGCAAGCCGGGCGAACTGCGGCACGGAGGCGTCGCAGCAGCTGTCAAGCAAACTCCGCTTTCAACGCATCCATCGTCGCATTGACGTCGGCGTCCGAGATGTCTCGATGGAGCGTGATGCGGACGGTCTGCGGGCCAAACGGAGTGACGTGGACGTCATGACGTGCAAGCTTCTCGATGACCGACTCGGCCGTCCCGTCGTGAACGTCGAAGATGATGATGTTCGTCTGCACGCGTTCGAGGTCGAGGTCAAACGCGTCTAAGTCTGAAACGGTATCGGCGATGCGACGCGCGTTCGCGTGATCTCGAGCAAGCCGTTCGCGGTATCCATCTAGTCCCACCAGAGCGGCAGCCGCCAGGACGCCCGACTGACGCATGCCCCCACCGAGTTGCTTGCGCACGGTACGGGCGGCGTTGATCAAGTCCTGAGAACCGGCTATGATCGATCCGACGGGCGCGCCGATGCCCTTCGAGAAGGCAGCCCAGGCGATGTCAAATGGCTTCACGAGGGAGTGCACCGGGACGTCCAGCGCAACTGAGGCATTCCAGAGACGTGCACCGTCGAGGTGAAATCGAAGCCGATGAGCACGAACGACGGCTGCGATATCATGAATGCGGTTGAGGTCGTAGACCACGCCGCCGGCCTTGTTCGCCGTGTTCTCGATACTGACGACGCGAGATCGAGCGTACACCGGCATGTCCGGTCGGATGGCCGCTTCGACATCATCCGTTGAAAGGCGACCGTCGGACGTATCGATTGGGTTCAGCTGTACGCCGGAGATCATGCCACTCGCGCCTGACTCGTAGTTGAACACGTGGCTTGACCGGTCGAGAATGACCTCGTCGCCCGGGTCCGTAAGGACGTGGAGACAAATTTGGTTCGCCATCGTGCCACTCGGCACGAACAGGGTTGCATCGACGCCGAAGAGTTCTGCGCAACGGTCCTGCAGCCGATTGATCGTTGGGTCCTCGCCATACACGTCATCGCCCACCTCAGCATTCGCCATGGCCTCGCGCATGGCCGGGGTGGGACGGGTCACGGTGTCACTGCGCAGATCGATCATTGAAGGGGATGAAATGGTCGTGGGCGGGGGAGGGCTGATGGCGCGGTCGAACGTGGAACGAAGCGCTAGAAGTACGCTTCGAAGCGCTCAACCTGTCGCATACGTCCGAGAATTGTACGAGCGTAACTGTCCATTCGGCGGGGTCTACGGACAAGTGGGTTTGGAATGCATGCTGCGAGGGCTGCCGCGTGCCACCGGCTCATCGTATCGGCAGAATGCCCATAATGGTACCGAGATGCAGCTTCGGCCCCGAAGACGCCGGGGCCCCACTCGATCACGTTCAGGTACAATTCGAGGATGCGTTCCTTCGGGAGAAGCAGTTCGGTGAGGTACGTCAGAGGCACCTCCAAGCCTTTCCGGATCAGCGAACTGTGCGTCGTCTGAAACAGATTCTTTGCGAGTTGCTGTGTGATCGTTGATCCACCCCGGTACATTCGCCCGCGTTCGCGGTTATCCTCGATCGCCTCTCCGATGGCTTTCCAATCGATCCCTGTATGCTGAAAGAACCGAGTGTCCTCAGCAGAGACGACGGCGAGCTCCAGGTCATCATCGATCTCACGAAGCGACACCGGTTCATAGGAGCGCTCGTAGTCTGCTTCTGTCCACCAGGCCGCCACCGACCGTTGTATCTGTACACCTGTTATCGGTGGGTCGACCCATCGATAGGCGATGAGCAGGAGCGTGCACAGAGCGTAGTAACTGCCGAGTACGAGGAGGATGCTTCGCATGGCGGTGCGAAGCCAGGAGCGCATCACTTCAGGCGTCAGGGTAAAAACCTCAAAGGTATCGGCGTCTTCGTCCTTTGCGTGAGGCGTTTCGGCGCTCGTAGAATCCTGTGAGTGTGTCGATGCTTCACTGGGAAGACCGGAGCGACTGCTCGAGCTGTCGTCGGCTTCCGTATCGGGTGCTCCAGGCGAGTCGTCGTTGGCCGTCTGGGTCGCTTTCGGGTCATCAGACACAGAATGCCCCGCACCCATCCCGTCTTCGGGCGAGTGCGAGGCATCGAATGGAGGCTGCGAGTCCGTCACCGAGGTGTGCAGTTGTATTGAAACTGTTAACGTCGATGGGACGGAGCCGGAGCGGCAAAGGGTCCGGCGTGCCGACGCAATCGGCGTCCGTCTGCAACCCTACGGACAGAAATTAGCGGCTGATGTCCTTGATTTTGAGCTTCACGCTTCCGGCGGGGACATCGATCTCGATGGTGTCCCCCTCTTCCTTGCCGAGGAGCCCGCTTCCAATCGGGCTATCCACAGAGATCTTGTTTTCCGAAATGTCTGCCTCTTGCTCCGACACGAGCGTATATGTTTGCTCGGCGCCAGAGTCTACATTCTCTACGGTCACCTTCGAGAGGATGTATGCTTTGCTCGTATCAACCGTTTTCTCATCGACGAGTCGAGCGCGGGCGATGGTATCTTCGAGCTTGGAGATTCGGGCTTCGAGCTTGCCCTGTTCCTCCTTCGCGGCATCATATTCCGCGTTTTCCGAGATATCGCCCTTGGCCCGTGCCTCGGCGATGGCGTCTGCAATACGCGCACGTTCTTTGGTCTTCAAAAACCGAAGTTCTTCTTTCAGATCTTGCAGACCCTCCTCGGTTAGGTAGACGGGTTTATCTTTAGTCATAGTCGCACGTGAATACGTGAATACAGCGAAAGAAGGGGCATCCGAATCGGTCTCCGCCATGTAAAAAAGAACGCCACAGCCATTCCGGCAGCGGCGGTAGCGGGGGTGTTATTTCCGACTCGGACCGTAGTATTCGGCAGCCAGGGGAAAATTGTTCCTGTCCATGGGGGGCTACGCTCCGGTATTTTTACGGATTGGAACGTAATATCGGAGCGAAGCAATGCCTGCGTGGATACCGCATACAGTTTCGTTACCAGCCGCTCCGCCTGCTATCGTCCGTGGATGAAACGGATCGCGTTTCTGGATTAGGTTGGACACGGGGATTTTCTGGCAGGACGCGTCGAGCTTGCCACCACGTGCGCTGCCAGTAGTCCGTGTGGAGGGATGAGACGGTGACTCCGGTGCTTGACGAGGCGTGTACGAACTCGCCATTCGACAGGTAGATGCCCACATGCCTTTGTTTGCGCCCCGGTCGAAAGAAGACCAGATCGCCCGGCTGGAGGTTTGATCGCCGGATCTCTGTCCCCACTCGGGACTGACGGCGTGTCTCGCGTGGAAGGTCGAGTCCGAGAACGTCCGCGTAGAGCACCTGCGTCAGTGCGGAGCAATCGATTCCGCGGCGGTCCGTTCCCCCGAGGCGATGTGGAACGCCTTCCCACCGGCGTGCTTCGGATCGAAGCTCCGGCTCAAGCGTCCCGTTCTGGACGGACGCATTGGATCGAGTGTAGGATGGTTCCTCTGATGTTCTCGCTGACTGCGTCGAGGAGCAGGCCGTCAAGGCCAGGAGCGAGAGCGCCAGAAGGGGGATAAGACGGGCACCGGGAGGTGGCATCACGGCACGAGTCGGATGCGAGAGGATGGGAAAGGTATGCCGCGGGACGCGATCAGAAAGCAACACGTTTGAAGAAGTAAAACCACACGATCGGCGCGGCGGATGCATAACATAGAGGAGGAACAGAAGGAAAACCAGAGGATCGACGTGCGACAGGGAGACCGTTCGAATCCACACGCTTGAGGAATGCGAGAAGTGGCCGCCAGGACGTCGCCGACGAGCTGGCGTTTGGATCATCGCATACCCTGGTACGGTACATCCCTACGGCCACGCACGGCCAACATCCCCGATTACTGTATCTTCCCAATCCCGACCGGACCCACCCCTATGCCGTATCCTGAGCAGATGGTACAGCCGATGCGCGAGGAACTGACGCGCCTCGGCGTCAAAGAACTGAAAACCGCCGAGGAGGTTGACCAGGCGTTCGACGAAACGAAGGACGGCACGATGGTGCTCGTCATCAACTCTGTGTGCGGATGTGCTGCCGGGAACGCGCGGCCGGCCGTCGCCATGGTCAAGCAAGGCGACACGCATCCGGATGCCTACACCACGGTCTTCGCCGGACAGGATCTGGAAGCCACGGACCGCGCCCGTGAGCACCTCGCCGGCATCCCGCCGTCGTCTCCATTCATCGCGCTCTTCCGCAACGGCGATCCGGTCTACGTCATTCAGCGGAAGCACATCGAAGGTCGTACGGCAAACGCGATTGCGTCGGATCTCCGCAACGCGATCGACACATACTGCACGGACGGCGACATTCCTGCGGACGCTCCGTCGCAGCCGAACGAGTCCGGGCGTGCCCAGAGCGATAACGTTCCGTCTTCGTTCCGCTCGATTATGTAGCACGTGCCTGCTGGATGGCACGACTGCGCGTTTCCAGCGATTTGAGATTGAGGAAAGCGCCCGACCGGTCCGAGGTTGGGCGCTTTTCTTTGTTTGCGGGAGGCTTGCGCGTATCTCGTTGCTCCAAGCGTCAGGCGACAGAAGCATCAGACCGTTGCATATCCACATGGAGAGACGCGGTGCTCCTCTCGACGCGTAGCTCGGCAGGGGCGCCGAATGGGAGCGTGAGCCGGGGCAAAATGTGACCGTACGCGAGCCCGCGGACAACTGGATAGGGGCGATTGGAAAATCGATCCTGTAGGACCTCGTCCATCGTAAGGGTGGGCGGCGTTGCGTCTCCGGGACGAAACGATCCGAGGATTACGCCGGCGAGCTCGTCAAGACATCCGGCGAGGTGCAGATGCGTCAGCATTCTGTCCACACGGTATGGGGCTTCGCCCACGTCTTCGAGAACCAGAATGGCGCCCGCCAGGTCGGGTAGAAAGTCGGTACCGATGAGGTTGACGAAGACCGACAGGTTGCCGCCAAGGAGGGGACCGCGAGCGACGCCTCGACCCGACAGAACGGGCAGATCTGCCGCAAGCGGAAGCTGTCCTTCTTTAGAACTGGCAATACGGTGGAAGGCTGCGGCTGCATCCAGATCGCCCGTGTCCGCATTTTGCCACGCATCCGGCGACGCCGACGCTGAGCCATTGGTGATGCTATCCGTGGACATCTTCGCCCATTCCGTCACGACCGGGCCGGAGAGCGAAGCCCATCCGCGACGTGCGTACAGAGCCATTTGCAGAGCCGTCAGGTCACTGTATCCGATTACCCACTTTGGGGGAAAGCTTTCAGCCTCCGTCCATAGGTCGTCAAGGATGCGCAGGCACCCATAGCCGCCTCGCGTAGCAATGAGAGCTTTTGCATCCGGATCTGCAAGAGCCGACTGCAAATCAGCCAGCCTGCGCGCGTCCGGCGCAGAGAGGTAGCCGTGCGGGGACGTGGCCTCTTCCGGCTCGTAGAGGACATCGATCTCATAGATGCGCCGCAAGACCTCAATCCCCCGTCGGTAGCGCTCCACATCGCGCGGCGCGCTCGCAGGGGCAATAACAACGATGCGATCTCCGGGGCGAAGGGGCGGGGGGAGCATGTGTGGCAGCGCGTGGAAAGGATGAATCAGGGTGCTCGAAAATCCGTCAATATGGCCTGATGCCGAGATCATACGACCGTCATGGAGGACGAACAGCGGCACCCACGACTACAGCCAGCTTTTTCTTCGAAAGTAGTACACGAGAACGAGGGCAATGGCAGCCATGGACGCCATCGTAATGGGGTAGCCGTATGGCGCCGAAAGTTCAGGCATATTCTCGAAGTTCATCCCGTAAATGCCAGCCACAAAGGTGAGCGGGATAAAGATCGTACCGATGATGGTGAGGACCTTCATCACCTCGTTCATGCGGTTCGAGAGAGACGTCATGTACAGGTCCATGAGGCCGCCCGCGAGATCTCGAAGCGACTCGACCATATCGAGGACCTGGACGGCGTGCTCGTATGCATCTCGAACGTACGGTCGAAGCACGTCATCTGGCCACAAAGGATGCTGCGTTCGCTCGAGATGCGAGAGCACCTCGCGCATCGGCCATGCGTGTCTGCGCACGTGAGCCAGGTCGCGCCGCATTTCGTTCAGCGCGGACTGGGTGTGGTCGTTTGGGTCTTCAAGAACGGCGTCTTCGAGTAACTCCGCACGTTCGGCCATCGTCTCCAGCACGACGAAGTAGTAATCAACGAGGACGTCCAGGATCGCATAGGCGAGGTAGGCTGGACCGGATGAGCGAATGCGACCTCGTCCACGTGCGATCCGCTCGCGCAGCGGGTCCAGTATGTCTCCCGGCACCTCCTGGAACGACACGACTCCTTCCGGTCGCACGATCAGGCTAATCTGCTCTGCGATCAGATGCGGCCGTTCCGCGTCGTCGGTGTACCGAAGCATTTTCGCTGCGATGTAAATCGCCTCCGGTGACTCGTCAACTTTCGGGCGTTGACCTGTGTTGGCGATGTCCTCCTGCAGCAGGGGGGAGAGTCCCAGCTGATTTCCAATCGTCTGAACTTTGTCCGGCTCGTGTACGCCCGATACATCCAGCCACGTTACTGTCGATTCGTCACTCTCTAAAAACCGCTGCACGGCGACTTCGACGTCATCCTCATCGGAGACCTCGTGGAGGTCCGGTGCGTAGTTCGTAAGCCGGCAGGTTATCGGCGTTGACCGTTCCTCTCCGACGAACACGACGGATCCTGGGGCCAGACCTACCTTGTGTCGTCGCTTCTTGATCGGAAACAGGAGGCGATCGGCGGCGCGTCGTGTTCGAGAGGCCATAGGCATCAGCAGGGAAAGAAAGGACAGAGGGGGCCAGAGTATCGGGGTTTAGGCGCTAGGATGACGACGAGCTTGACGATGGGCTCGACGACGTGTCCTTCGTGTCCTTCTGCTTTTTCTTCTTCCGGGAGAACGTTTCGGCGGATGGTGATTCGAATGCGGAAGGGCCCGGTGTTGGGGTTGTTGATCCTTTGAGGTTCTTGATCTTCCGCCGATCGCGAATTCGTCCGGGCAGGGTGCTGAGTAGACCCGTGAGCACGCCCGTAGCGAACGTCACGATCAGCACGAGCGCTTTGGAGCCCTGCGTCTGGACGAACAAGAAATCGACGGCCATCGGATCGTCATTTTGCAGCGCAAATACGACCGTAAGAACAGCGAGAATGAGCGCAAAGACGAGTGCGAAACGCATGGTACTGGAAAAGGCTGTCTATCGGGACGGAGCGAGCGGGGACGCGGTACATCGAAATCAAGAATTGGACGCCGTGGATCGGTCAACGGCAACGGCACCGACGCTGCGACCTTTCCACGAGACGCGACCGGTCCAGTGGGAGATGGCAGAGTCGAGTTGCAGAGCGCTACCGAGAAGATAGGAGACGGGAGCGAGGAGCGCGAATAGGGGCGAAAATCGAGTCAGGCGGTCCGTCGTTCCTTTGAGCAGGAGCACACTCGCCAGAAATCCTGGATGCACGAATGGGGAGGCAACGAAGGTAAGGAAAAAGAACAAGTAGAGCCCGACGAATGATGCAGGGGAACCGCCGAGAATCAGATACGCATTTTTCCGAAATCCGCGCCAGGCATCTCCGAAGGTACTGTACATGTAGACGGTGATCTCATCGCGGACATCCAGCAGTGCCGGCGTAAACCCTTCCCGTTTGAAGTAGCGGCCGATCTCTACATCCTCGAGGACCTTGTTTTTGACCTCTACATGCGGCTCGTATGCGTGATACCGATCCGCATCGATCATCCAGCATTGGCCATTCAAGGCACCGAGCGAATCGATGCGTAGTGGGCGAACCAGCGGCCAGGGAAGTCCGGTGAGGATGGCGTTCGGCACGAGACTCACAAGAATCTGAGCGGCTCCCCGTAAACGCGGCAATCCGGTCGCAACGGTATCGTCCGGCAGGGCAGACTCGCGTTCCACGATGCGTCGGAGGGCGCCCGAATCGGCGAGCTCCGTGTCGGCATCGAGAAAGAGGTAGCGATCCCCCTCGGCGTGGGAGGCGGCAACGTAGCAGGCGTGCGGTTTGCCTAACCAGCCCGGCGGGGGACCCTCGCCGCGCACCGGTCGAAGACGATTATCGTTCGCGGCGGACAATACGTTCCACGTCGCGTCCGTCGAGCCATCATCGACAACAATGACTTCGAAGTGCTCGTAGTCCTGTTCGAGGAGCGAGGGGAGGAGGCGCCGGAGGTTCTCTTCCTCGTTCCGCGCCGGAATCAGGATGGAGACAAACGGCTCGATATCAGGCTGCTTGCGCGTCCGCTTCCGTCGCAGATAAATGATGTTGGCGAGAAGGGTGACCCAGATAAGAACGTGAACGCCGGCAAGATATGGGGCGATGAAGTCGGCGTAAGGGAGGGTCGGCATTAGAGAGGGAGTGGGGGCTGGGGCAAACGGCGGAGGCGGAACGAGATATGTTTATACGCTGGGAGGATCCGCCAGGAACTGGTCGTAGAGCGGAGGTGGGTTTTCGGCGAGGAGTTCGGTGCGCAGTTCGTCGGCTTCACGTGTCTGACCGTTTTCTTTCATGGCAAGCCAGAGCCAGCTTCTCGCTTCGATTCGAGAGATGCCGCAATCCGGGTGATGGTCTAGCGACTCGATAAGTGCGCGAAACACATCTACGGCAGCGGCGACGTCTTTGCCGGCAATTTCGGGGCGAAACATGAGGGACTGGCCTTTGACGAGGAGAACGAACGGTTCATCCGGATCGCGCTCTTCTGCCTCTTCCAGCCGACTCATCGAACGCCGGCCGTAGCGCATGGCCATGAAAAAGTTCGTTTCGCCTGCTCGGTACGCCCACAGACCGGAGAGAAGCGCAAGCTCTCGCGCGGAGGCGTCCGGCCCCAGTTCCTCCGGAATGTCATCAATCACATCTGTGTCCTCGGTGAGGGGATAGAGGCGATAGCGCGCCATCAGCGACTCGGCTCGCGTGTCCGACTCGGCAAGCATGTGCCGAAGCGCATCGGCATTCTGCTGTGCGTAGTGGGCCTGCGTGGAATCGGCGAACGTGAGGGACAAGGTCAGCAAAAGGGTTGCGATCATAGGGGCTTGAGGTAGCGCGCAAAGAGGGACGCAAAGCGTGAGAAGTCCCACACGTCGGTCGGGCTCGGCCGTCCGTTCAACAGGACGTGGTGTGGTGCTTCGGGCAACGTTTCACGAAGCGTATGCCAGAGTCGCGTTAAACGATCCCGTTCGTTTCCATCCGGTGCAGAATGAGGAGTGCCAGGAAGGAGGCAAGCCGTTGGATGTTTATCGCCCCAGAACGTAACGTCGATGGCGATCGGCCACCAGGTCGCTTCTGGATAGAATCGTGCGAGGCGTTGCGCGGCCCCTTCAGGAAACGGATGAATGCCCTCCGCCGGGGTGTGCAATTCGCCTTCCGGAAAGTACACCATCACGGTTCGTGGCGCCTCTCGAAATCTGCGGGCGGTCCTCCGAATGGTTGCGGCGCGGCGTCGCGAGTCGTCCGTTGGAAATGGCTGTGCCCCTACGGCAGCGAAAAAAGGGTAGCGATCCCATTCTTCCATCCAGATGGTCCCGGGGCGACCGAGAGCGTGTCGAAGGAGATACCACAGCAGATGCCCGTCGTAGAAGTGATGATGGTTTGCATACAAAATCACGGGTGATGTGTCCGGGAGCCCCTCGGTTGCTTTCGGAGGCGTCTCATCCATCCATGCGATACGTCGAAACGTCGACCGCAACTCGTATCGCATCAACGCCCGAACGGCGACCGTACCGAATCTCTTCAACAACAAACCGGGAGGTTGGGAAGGGCAGAAAGAATCACGACGAGGTTCAGTCGTGTCC
This sequence comes from Longibacter salinarum, assembly GCF_002554795.1. Lineage (NCBI taxonomy): Bacteria > Pseudomonadati > Rhodothermota > Rhodothermia > Rhodothermales > Salisaetaceae > Longibacter > Longibacter salinarum. The sequence continues at coordinate 363,062 of NZ_PDEQ01000001.1, forward strand.
GCTCAGGCGGCCACGTGTGGAGCTCGTGTTTTGAGCCGGTTTTTCCGTGCCTCGTAATTGTCGATCGCAACAAGAAAGAGCTTTCGCCCGAGGGAGGCGTACGCTCGGTGGTTCAGATTGTCGTAGCCGTTCGCGCGGACCTCATTCATAATCTCGCGATACATGCGCGCGGCTCCACGGATTCCAGTCCGGCACTTCCACGGCAGCGCGTCGATCCCGGAAAACCCCTCAAGGTACCGCCACTCCGCTTCCTCCATGATCGGTTCCAGTAGCTCGGAGTAGTTCGGAGGGACGGTGCCAGATTCTAGATCGTCTGGGTTCACGCCGTGGTCTTGCATCCACGTTGACGGCAGGTAGATCCGGTCCAGCCGGCGGGCGTCCTCGCCGACATCACGAAGAATATTCGTGATTTGCATTGCGATGCCGAGCTTCCGCGCCGGCTCCTCGAGTTCATCACGGTGGCGGTCATCGTCGACGAGGAACGGGAGCATCATTGCCCCAACGCTCCCACCAACCAGGTTAGAGTAGTAGATCAGATCATCGAGCGTGTCCACCGTTTCGCCCTCCAGGTCCCACCGAGCCCCGGCAATGAGTTCGTACAGTGGCTCTCGGTCGAGTTGGTACGTCTGATGGACCTCATGCAGTCGCCTCCAGAGGATGTTCTCCACAGGCGGGTTGCCGAGTAGCGTTTTGTCGAGGGCAGCGTTTAGTTCATCTAGTTCTCGGAGTGTTTGAGCAGCTCCGACCTCTAGCACCCGATCATCCGCGAGCGTATCGACCCGGCGGCAGAACAGATACAGAGTCGCGATGGGCATCTGCACCGAGCGCGGGAGGAAGCGCGTGGCCAGAGAGAACGTACGGGAATGGTGGCGAAACGACGTCCAGATCCACTGATCTTCGTCGGCGCGCGTATCTAGAGTTGCCGTAGACATATTCAGGCAGAAGGCTAGAGCATACAGTCGGACACGAACGGGTCACATACCACTCAGGCCTGCTGTGGCTGAGGCGTTTGAATCGTAGGCCGCCGCTTTCCGTGGAGATAGAGTACGATGAATGGAACGGCGGTGGCTAGCGTACCGACGAGAACGGCGAGGTACAGGCCTTCCAGTAAACAAATGCCGAGAGGAAACGCGCAGTTGACGATGTAAAGCCATGGAGCCCACTCGTTTGTTTCTTTGAGTCCGCCTCCGATGTACTCGTAACCAAAGATAATCACGAGCGAGACGACGAACCATCCAATCCAGTTCGACAACGGCATTCCGTAGTAAAATCCGTCGACGGCGTACGACCAGAACGGAACCTGCCCTTGGGTCATTGCAGGATCGAGCGACACGTCCCACAGCACCATATATACGGTTCCAACCAGCACCCCGGCCCAGCGCGAACTCACAACGCGTCGAGCAAGGTCAAAGGACACGACGGCCATCGCGAACCAGGAGGGCGGGATAAAATACGGCACGTGGTCGAACATTTTGGCTCCCAACCACTGCGTGTACTCGTAGCCTCCGAACGGAAGTGCGATGTCGTTCCAGGTCGCGAAACCCGTCGTTCCGATCAATTCGCTGCTTCCGCCGATCAGACAGCCCCATGCGATAAAGAACGTCATTCGCTTCCACCCCAGAGACGGTCCATACATCAGTACAGGCAGGATTGCCAGCATCGCCATGTACGTCCAGGTTGGCGTTTTGACCAGCTTATCGTAGATGGGACCGAAAACGCCCCAGGCCGACGGGAAGAGTTTCAGAAGGAGCATTCCCAGCAAGCTGAACACAACCGAGCCTACCAGTAACCAAAACCCAAATCGAAACAACTGGTCGATGGAGTCGCGGAAGCCCTGCGAGGCAGTATCCGTGGGCATACAGAATTGAAGGGTCGAGTGGGTGAAAAGTGAGGCGGCCGAATTGGGATGATGCGGAGGTGAGAGGATCGGCTGCCTTTCACAAGCAGCGTCCGATCGTGGGTTGAAAATCTACCGGACAGTTTGCTCCGAGTGAATGAACGTTTGTGGAAGGAGGTCCGGGAGGAGACGACTTACTTGCATCTGTTTTCGAGACGAGGGTTGTTAGGAGTAACCGAGTTCAGCTGTCCGTCCCAATCTGGCGTCCCTGCCTTACCCGATGATAGCCATCCGCCCGCCGGAGTATTTCCCGCGCTCCGCGTACATTTCGCTGATGCAACATGCAGATCACTTCGTGCTCGCGGACACGTTTCAATATAGTCGGCAATCGTTCCAGAACCGTAGCAAGCTCCGCAATCCAAACGGCTGGCAGTGGATTACTGTGCCGCTGCAGGGATACGCGTACGGCGAACCGATTCATCGGGTAAAGATCGATCACGATAATCGGTGGAAGGAGCGTCATTGGCGCTCTTTCATGTACAACTATCGTTCAACGATGTACTTCGAGTATTACGAGGATCGGTTTCGGCCGATGTTTGATGAGGAAGAATGGCCAACGCTTGCAGATCTGACGTGTCGCTCGGTCGAAGTGGAAGCGAAACTGATGCAAATCGACACGCCGATCATTCGGGCTTCTGAACTGAACGGTGCTCCGGCCTCGGTCGATGACATCCTCGCCACCATGGATGCAGAGGGCGAATCGCTTCTTTGCCTGCCCGATACCGCTGCCGTCAACGCAAAGACCGGACGCGACGTACACGTACTACAGTTTGACCTGGAACCATACCGCCAGAACTTCGAGGGCTTTGAGGCCGAGATGTCTGCGATGGATTTCGCCTTTAACTACGGCCCGGATGCCGCTGTCCGAATCGCCGATGCGGGGACCATTCAACCGTATGCGGACACTGCGTAGGTTCGCGGGGCGCGAGCTCCAACGACCGGCATCGCGCCCTCCGGCGTATCGCACCGAGCCGAAGCGGTTGCCCGTACCACGACGGACTTTCTTCGGTCCTACCTACCGCCTTTTTGTTTCGACGAAACGCCTTACATGATTCTACCGGATCACCACATTCGCCAGCTCGCTACCGACGCTTCCATGATCGACCCATTTGTAGATGGGCAGGTCCGCGAAGATGTCATCAGCTACGGCTTGAGCTCGTTCGGGTACGATATGCGGATCGCGACCGAATTTCGAGTGTTCACGCCGAACATCCACAACAGTGTCGTCGACCCGAAGCGCATCGATGAGCGGGCGATGGTGGAATACGAAACGGACGACCACATTCTCATCCCTCCGAACTCGTACGTGCTCGGTCGCTCCGTCGAGTATTTCCGCATGCCACCGGATGTGCTGGCGATCGTGCTCGGTAAGTCTACCTATGCGAGAAGCGGGATCATCGTTAACGTGACACCGCTCGAGCCGGGCTGGGAGGGACACGTGACGATCGAGATCAGCAACGCCACGCCGCTCCCGGCCAAGGTGTACGCGAACGAAGGGATTGCACAGGTGCTGTTCCTGCACGGGGAGACGCCGGAAGTCTCGTACGCCGATAAAAAAGGCAAGTACCAGCACCAGCGGGGAATCACGTTGCCGCGAATGGATAACGTGCAGAAACCCCATGCAAGGGGAGGGGACACCCAGTCGACCGGATGACTCGGACCTGTTTGTTTACCCCTTTCGAGGGAGCCGTCAACTCCCTCTTGCGTAGCAGTCACGTCGACGCGGCCTAATTTTTTCTGACAACGTTAGTAGCATGCCTCCTGAAGCCCCATCTCCCAAACAATCGACATCATCGTCGGGATGGTCTACGCGGCGTATCGTCGTCGCGCTCTTCTTCGTCGGACTGATCGTCGTCGTGACGTATAACGCGATCACCCAGTTTGCGGATCAACCCTACATGGAGGTGCCGCATGGGGATCACGTTCACTACGTGCCGAAGGATCGAGACGAGGACGTACCCATGAGCGACTTTCCGTCACAGAAGCCGGCTCCCAACGAACGTATTCTACCGGACGGTCGTGTTGTTCAGACCGGACCTCCACAGGAATAACCGTTGAGGTGTGTCGCACGACCTGAACAAGAACATCGAGGCTGCCTAAGATCTTCTTGTCAGCGTTGCGGCGAGACGCGGCAGCTCGCATTCTCTCATCAGCTTGATCAGGCGCTCGACGTGGGAGCCTCGAGGTCAGCGAGCTGGGTGAGCACCCCATCCAGTTCGGCGCGAAGATCATCGGTTGGAGGTATGATCGGAGGGCGTGTTCGAGTCCATGAGGTCTCTCCCGTTTGCATCGCAAGAAGGCACTTCAGCGCGGTAATGACCGGATATTGTGCGATGTCCATTCGAAGGTTCGAGAGGCGGTCCTGGTCGAGCTTGACGTCCTGACCGGCAACCGCGCCCGCATAGACCTTCCGTGCAAGTGGTGCGGTGACATTCACTGTAGCAGAAATGCACCCGGCACCACCTTCCGCTACGATCGGGGCGAGGAAGCGCTCTGTACCAGAGAAGATACGAAGATTCGGGAAAGAGTGGCAGAGTGCCTGCATGTGGTCCCACTCTCGACTGGAGTCCTTGACGCCAGCCACCTGCTCGCCGTGCGCGTCGATAAGGCGTTGAATGACGGGAAAAGAGATCTTGACGCCCGTCATGTCGGGAAAATGGTAGAAATAGAGCCGGAGCCGGTCGTCGTCCACGTCCCGGATAAGTGCATCGTACGCGGCAAACACACCGTCATCGGACACCACCGGGAAGTGAAACGGCGGCACAACGAGAACGCCCGCGACATTGTGGTCGGTCGCGTGAGCCGTTAGCTCCGCCGCATCCGGAAGCGGACATGCGCCTGTTCCGACGAGGAGGGACGCCGGATCTACACCCTGGCTTATGACGGCGTCGAGCGTTCGCTTGCGTTCCTCAACCGTAAAGGAGAGCCCTTCGCCGGTTGTGCCAAACAGGAGAACGAAGTCGCAGCCGTGGGTCTGTAGCCGCCGGACGTGCTCCGCGAGCAAGGTGGCATCAGGCCCTTTATCAGCGTTGATCGGAGTGCAGGCAGCTGCGATGACGCCGTGTGGTTGGGAGTCGGACATAATCTGTTGTGACGACGGGAGGAGATACGACTCGATCATCGATCGCGCGCTGATCAAAACATACGACGGAGAGCAACAACTTTTCAGGAACGATCTGAGTCGACGTTTTGCCGGAGCGTAACTCGATCTTTTGACCTTCGATTGTGCAGAACGTGGACACTTTCAGGAACCATCGTCTATATTAGTTGAGGCCCAGGCGATGTAATACGGTGCCTCCGCTGGGTGCCTCGATGTCTTTTTCTCCCATGTCCAATTTTTCCGAACGTATGGCTCGTCGATCGATCGGTTTTCTGGTGCTGTTTCTTGTTTTTATTGTGGCCGGTACCAGACCCGCGGAGGCTCGAGTCGTTCGCGTAGAGGTGGAGGAACGCACGGTGGTCAACGATGGCGAGTCGACCGGGCCGCATGGTCGATACGAGGTGCTTCGAGGGAAAATCTACTTCGCTTTCGATCCAGCGCACCCTCGCAACCAGGCGATCACCGATCTGGATCTTGCGCCGCGCAATGCAAAGGGTGAGGTGGAGGCATGGACGCGCTTCGTCTTGATGCAGCCGACCGTGGTGGAAATGCGCCGTGGGATCGGGCTTGTCGAGGTGGTCAATCGTGGGCGTCCGGCCGCGCTCCGATACTTTAATGACGCCAGCGCGCCGTTCGATTCCCTCGCCACCGACCCCGACGCACTCGGGGATCTGCTGCTCCTTCGTCAGGGGCTCACGATGATGTGGCTCGGCTGGCAGTGGGACGTTCCGCACGAGGAGGGACGATTCCGTCTGCATGTGCCGCGAGCATCGGAGCCCGACGGATCGCTGCTGACGGGACTCGTTCGCAGCGACTGGGTTGTCGAAGATACGGCATTTACGCTTCCGCTGTCGCACCGCGACCATGTTGCATACCCACCGATCCGCTTCGATCATCCGGATCACCTACTCACTGTGCGAACGGGTCGAAATGCGCCCCGCGAGGTCGTTCCGCGCTCTGACTGGAGTTTCGGGGTTGCAGAGGTGGATTCGGTGGGGACATCGCTCCAGCCGGATAGCACGCATATTGCGTCGGAAAAGGGGTTTCGCCCGGGTCGCATCTATGAACTTGTCTATCGCTCGTCGAAACCCGCTGTTGTCGGGCTGGGACTGGCGGCCATCCGTGACGCGGTGGCTTATCTCAAGTACGACACGCGCTCCGTCGCGCCGGTCGACCGCGTATTCGGGCTCGGGATCTCGCAGACGGGCCGCTTCCTCCGACAGTTTATCTACGACGGGTTTAACACCACCGAAGACGGCCGAATGGCGTTCGACGGTATGATGGTTCTGACCGCGGGCGCGGGGCGGGGCAGCTTCAATCATCGCTTTGCCCAGCCCTCGCGCGACGGGCACCGGTACTCGGCGTTCGCTTATCCGACGGACATCTTCCCGTTTTCGACGGCGACGCAGTTTGATTCTCTCGCCACTCAAAGCAACGGATTGGCGGCCCATCTCGAATCGGCTTCCCACATGCCGCGCACGATGTTCATCAATTCCGGATACGAGTATTATGGCCGGGCCGCGTCGCTCATCCACACGACGCCCGACGGTACGGCGGATGTTGCGCCTCTACCAAGCGAGCGCATTTATCACATCGCATCGGCGCAGCACGTCCCCGGGTCGCTCCCGGAGGCCGCCGCTCCAGACAGCGTCACGTTCGTCGAGGCTCACCCCGTCGATACCCGAACCGTTTATCGCGCGCTTCTGGTTGCGATGACCAACTGGCTCGATCACGGGACGCCTCCGCCCCCAAGTCAGTATCCAACGGTTTTGAACGATGATCTCGTCCCAATTGAAAATCTGTCGTTTCCGTCGATCGAAGGTGTCGATACGCCGACAGACGTGCATACGGCGCACCGAATGGACTACGGACCAAAATGGGAACGCAACCGCGTCATCACGCAACAGCCCCCGCGTATGGGAACGGCGTTCGGGACGCGCATCCCTCAGGTCGACAGCATCGGGAATGAACAGGGAGGCATTCGCAGCGTGTTCGTGCAAGCGCCTCTCGCGACAATCACACCGTGGCGTCTACGTACCGCCGCCGCAAACAATACCGGCGAGCTGGCAGACTTCTTCGGCGGAATGATTCCCCTGCCGAGGACCCCGGTGGAGAGGGAGCGCGCGTCGGACCCTCGACCTGCCATTTCCACTCTCTACCCGGCTCGAGATGCCTACCGCGCTCGGGTTCGTGAAGCGGCCGACCGGCTGATCGAGGGTGGGTTTCTCCTCACGGAAGACCGCGAGGATGAGATGGAGCGAGCTATGGCACTCTGGGACTGGATTATGGCGCCGTGACCCGGCCGTGCACCAATATCATTTTACCGGATATCACACATCGATGCGCGTTCTTTTCTTACAGCGACATGCCCAGGCCGAAAGCGGGGCTGCCTACACGACCGATCATGAGCGCGAACTTACGGATGGGGGGCGTCGCGATGCAGAGGCGATGGGGCGGCACATGGCAGGCATCGGGCAATTTCCAGCACATATCGTCTCCTCGTCCGCAGTGCGAACCCGGGAAACGTGCGAATGGATGTCGCGTGGGGCGAACCTTAACGACATCGAAGTGGCGGCGACGGAGCGGTTGTACCAGGCAACGCCGGATGCCGTGATGGATGAAATCCGTAGCCTGAACGGAGGCTACGGGAACGTCCTGATGGTCGGCCACCAGCCCGCATGGGGAGCGGTGATACAGCGTTTAACGGGTGCGCAGGTCGACATGCGGACCGGCGCCGTCGCATGTATTCAGCTATCGGTTCGGACGTGGTCAAAGGTGAAATCGAGGAGCGGACGCCTGGTCTGGTTCATGCCTCCCATGGCCGTGCGTGGGAACGGCCTCTAGTTTCGCTGCGAGGCTGTCGGTCTTGACGCCGGTCGCACGTATCGAGGTCGTGAATTTAACCGAGGGCCACGTCGAGAAGCATCATGACCGCGAAGCCGCCCATCGCTCCCATCGTAGCCAGGTCGGTGTTCCCGTGACGCTGCGATTCGGGGATGAGCTCCTCCACGACCACAAAAATCATCGCCCCCGCTGCGAACGACAGAGCGTACGGAAGGAGGGGGCGAACGGAGACAACAGCAAATGCGCCGAGCACGGCCGAAACGGGTTCGACGAACCCAGACATTTGTCCGTACCAGAAGCTTTTTAGAGGCGTAACGCCTTCGCCGCGGAGCGGCATCGACACCGCAATCCCCTCCGGGAAGTTTTGCAGGCCGATCCCGATCGCCAGCGCGACAGCGGCCGCAAGAGTTGCCCCGGTAGCCACATCCATTTGAAGTGCTGCAGCGCCGAATGTCACGCCCACAGCCAGACCTTCAGGAATGTTGTGGAGCGTGATGGCGAGAACCAGAAGCGTCGCCCGTCGCCAAGACGTCTGCATGCCTTCCGCTTCGTGCATTTCAGCGCCGACGTGGAGGTGAGGTAGAATCGCGTCCGCGAGGCGCAGAAACACGCCGCCAAGGAGGAATCCGACGGTGGCGGGTAGCCACGTCGGTATGCCCTGGGCCTCCGCCATATCGATCGATGGGGCAAGAAGCGACCAGAAACTCGCCGCAATCATGACGCCAGCGGCAAACCCCATCATCGCATCTAGGAACCGGCGATTGACCGACTCAGTGAAAAACACGACTGATGCGCCGAGGGCGGTCACGGTCCAGGTAAACAGCCCGGCGAGAAGGGCCTGAAGCATCGGAGATTGGACAGCGAACCAGGCGGAGGCGCCTTCGATCATGGGTTGAGGGATTGTTTGACAGACGGATTCCAGAAATCACTCTACGACACAACCAGTACAATATCAGGTGGTCTCATCGCACGAGTGGTCGTCAAACTGCTGCAGACGATCGGCAGACAGATGGTGCGGAAATATAACTGACGTCTCGATACGCCATCCGCGCGTCGGCACTTTGCCGGTGAGAACAAAACAAAGCGCGCCCCACGACTCCTAAGATTGGAATCTGGGAACGCGCTGGGTCTGTCACCCTCTCGTTGGTCGGCAGAGCCGAAGAGAGACGAACATGAGGAGGTAGGTGGCGTCGATGAGCCGTGTCGAAAACCGCGGCTTAGTTGTCGCGCCAGTCGCGCTTCTCAGCCGGGCGGTTGTCGAGAATGGCTTCGATCGAGTCGATATGCGTGTCGGTGAGCCGGTCTGCCACCTCGATTGCCTGCATATTTTCCTCCACCTGCTCGGGACGGGACGCGCCGGTGATGACCGTGCTGACGTCGTCATTTGTGAGGCACCAGGCCAGAGCAAGCTGGGCCATCGATGCATCGACCTGATCGGCGATGTCGCTGAGCTTTCGAACCTTCTCGATGCGCTCCTCGATGAGTACCTGATCTTTCAGCCACTCGTAGCCCGCCGTGGCGAGGCGGCTGTCTTCGGGGATGCCGTCGTTATACTTCCCGGTCAGAAGTCCACTCGCGAGCGGGCTCCAGATTGTCGTTCCAAGCCCAACATCGTGGTACAGCGGCGCATATTCTGATTCGACCCGATCCCGGTGAAACATGTTGTACTGCGGCTGCTCCATCGTCGGCGGCACGAGGTTGTACTGCCGGGCGATGCCGTGCGCATGCCGGATCTGCTCCGCGCTCCATTCGCTCGTTCCCCAGTACATCGCGTACCCCTGCTCGACGAGGTAACTCATCGCGCGGACCGTTTCCTCCACAGGCGTGTGAAGGTCCGGGCGGTGGCAGAACACGAGGTCGACGTAATCCATCTGGAGGCGGTCGAGGGCCGCGTACGTTCCCTCAAGAACGTGCTTGCGGGACAGGCCGCGATCGTTCGGTCCGTCTCCGCCCCAGAAGATCTTTGTGGAGACAACCAGGTCCGAGCGCTTCCAACCTTTCGAGTGGAAGATCTCGCCCATCATCAATTCTGACTTCCCATTCGCGTATGCTTCAGCGTTGTCGAAAAAGTTGACGCCATGTTCGTACGCGACCTGCATGCATTCCGCGGCACGATCCACGTCGATCTGGTCGCCGAACGTGACCCACGAGCCGAAGGAAAGAGCGGAAACCTGGAGCCCGGAGCGTCCGAGTCTGCGATATTGCATAGAGTCAAGAGCTAAGAGGAGAGAAGGGCGAGCGGTCGAGAAGGTATGGGACCCGGCGCGAAGGCGAAAGTATCCGGTGTGACGCAGGCGTGATTCGTTCACGCGACGAGCCGCAGGGTCAAATGTCGTACGGATAATAAAAAAGCCGCACTCCCCGGAGGGGATGCGGCGACAGCGCGCATACAAGCGCGGAAGATCTGGAATGGAAAAGCGGTCCGGACGGGACTCGAACCCGCGACCTCTGCCGTGACAGGGCAGCATTCTAACCAACTGAACTACCGGACCGTAAGGACCGCGCCGTATGACTCTGCGCGCGGTACAGCATTAAATCGAAAGAGCGTTGCTGGCGGTCCGGACGGGACTCGAACCCGCGACCTCTGCCGTGACAGGGCAGCATTCTAACCAACTGAACTACCGGACCGTAAAGTACGCTGCCACGAGCCATAGACTCGTTCGTGACAAGCGTTGCAAAGGGTACAACGGAGAGGCGGTTTGCGTCAAGACCCATTCTGTGAAGGGTCGTCGATTTGTCCGCCGCTCAAGGCCAAGATGACCTCGCCATCGAATGCCAATCAAAATCACCCGCTCTCGATGGGGAGGCGGGTGAAAAAATACGCTCTTTCAAAAACGATAAGAGCTGTTCTCGCACAACTCGTGCGAAGTAGCGGGGGCAGGATTCGAACCTGCGACCTTCGGGTTATGAGCCCGATGAGCTACCAGCTGCTCTACCCCGCGATGTAGGGTCTTTCTCTGTTCTGGTCGACGACCATCCCGGACGGGAGGAGGCGGTCATGACGCGCCTGGATCAGAACGACGAGTGGAGAGATCTCCACTGCTAATCATATGTCAATGCGCCGGTGAAGACGCGACATGCATATCGCACAACTTGTGCGATGTAGCGGGGGCAGGATTCGAACCTGCGACCTTCGGGTTATGAGCCCGATGAGCTACCAGCTGCTCTACCCCGCGATGTAAGGGACCGTTTCGGTGGTCTCGACCGGCGCTCCGCGACTCGTCATGACCGAGTGCACAATCTTTCGAGCGCTCCGCGGCGTCGGGCAGCGTGCCCCATTTTCCCGTCGCGGATCACCTTAGACCTTCTGTCACCGGTCTTGTTCTCTGAAAACCGCTTATTTCGTTGGATTAATACAACGCTCACGGAAATCGTGTTTCGGCGCATTCTGCATCGGTCGGGGCCGAGGGCGGCGTTGGAGAGAAGGACCACGAACGATGCGCACATCATCGTCTGTTCAAATGCGAACATGAACCTGTGCAAACGTCACGTCAATGGACACGTGACGCGGCCCAATGCCACAGCCTCTGCGGAACGATCGGTGGACGATACGAATGATGATCACACCGCCGCTGTTAACTTTGTGTGCGGACGGTCTAAGGTGTGCGTGTCTACCTGCTTGCTTGTATACTACGCGCATCGGCCTTCCGCATAGGAAAGGTCACGCTCACTGGCATCGATCACGTAACCTCACGCACATGGCTACGCTTCACCCGTTTCGCGCTGTTCGACCTGATTCCGCACATGTTGAGGAAATCGCCTCGGTCCCGTACGACGTCATTAATACGGAGGAAGCCCGCGAGCTCGCGGAGGGAAAGCCGAAGAGTTTTCTCCACGTAATCCGTCCGGAAATCGACCTGGAGAAAGGGATCGACGAGCACGATGATGCCGTGTACGCCCAGGGCGCGGAGAACCTGCGCGCGTTCGTGGAGGACGAAGACACCGTGCGAGAAGAGTCGCCGTCCGTCTACGTCTATCGTCTAATTATGGACGGGCGCGAGCAGACGGGCATCTTCGGGTGTGTCTCGGTAGCGGACTACGACGACGAGGTCATTCTTAAGCACGAGAAAACGCGTCCGGTCAAAGAAGATGACCGCACGCGTCACATTGTCGAGCAGAAGGCGCACGCCGAACCGGTGATGCTGACGTTCCGCGACGACGACGCCGTGGAATCGCAGATGCGCTCGGCCATGGAGAACGACCCGCTGTACGACTTCGAGGCAGAGGATGGCGTCCGGCACACGATCTGGCGCGTGGCCGAGCCGGAAGGGCTGGTCGATGCGTTCGATTCCGTCCCCAACCTGTATGTTGCTGACGGTCACCACCGCTGCAAAGCCGCAAGCCGTGCGGCCGAGCACTATCGTGATGGAGATACGGCACTGGATGCTCCCGACGCGCCGGAATACGAGTTCTTCCCGGCCGTGCTCTTCCCGATGGGGATGATGCACATCATGGCGTACAACCGCGTCGTCTTCGACCTGCCCGTCTCGCCGGCCGAGTTTCTCGACCAGCTGGACGACAAATACGGCGTCGAGCGAAACGTCGATAACCCTGTGCCGCAGGACAAGGGGACGGTGTGCCTGTACCTCGACGGCGCCTGGCACCGCATGGCGCTGCCGGAATCGGAAGGAGACCGCTCCGTCGACCAGCTGGACGTTGCCCGGCTGTCGGAGTTCGTCCTGGAGCCGATGCTCGACATCACGGATCCGCGTCGCGACGCCAACATCGACTTCGTCGGTGGCATCCGTGGGACCGACGAGCTCGAAGACCGCGTCGAAAACGGGCGGGCCTCGTTGGCTGTGTCGATGTACCCGACCGCCATCGAGGAGCTTCTCGACGTGTCGGATGAGGGCGACCTGATGCCGCCGAAGTCGACCTGGTTCGAGCCGAAGCTGCGCTCCGGGCTGCTCGTGCACGACTTTGCCGACGACGTGTAATCACCATTGATGTTGTTACTGGCCACGTCGACCGGCTCCAGCACCCATCGGTGTCGGACCGTTCGGCGTGCGCTCTTGTCCGTGCTGATGTTTCGCGCCCCGTCTGGAAGCGCTGCCAGCGCGAGCTTGAGGTGCGGTCAGGACGCAAACTTTAGAACGAACGTTTAAACGATTTAATCGACACTATGACGATTCTTGTTGCGGACAATATCGCTTCGGTCGGACTCGAAGCGCTGGAAGAAGCCGGGCACCATGTCGTAGATGACGCCTCTCTGAACGGCGATGCGCTGGTCGAGGCGCTCGGTCGCGAGCAGCCCAACATCCTGATCGTCCGCTCCACCAAAGTGACGCCGGAGGCCCTGGACGCCAGCCCGGCTCTGTCGCTCATCGTCCGTGCAGGCGCCGGGTACGACACGATCGACGTGGAAGGCGCCTCGGCTCGCGGCATCTACGTCGCGAACTGCCCCGGCAAAAACTCGGTTGCCGTCGCGGAGCTCACGATAGGACTGATCGTCTCGATCGACCGCCGAATTCCCGACAACGTGGCGGATGCGCGCGACGGGAAGTGGAATAAGAAGACGTACGCGAAGGCGGAGGGACTGAAGGGGCAAACGATCGGCGTCGTCGGGCTTGGCAATATCGGAGAAGAAGTCGTCCGCCGGGCGCAGGCCTTTGATCTGGACGTCGTCGCGTGGAGCCGGTCGCTCACGCCCGAGCGCGCCGAGGACATGGGCATTGGCTACTGCGAGTCGGCCGTCGATGTGGCGCGAAGCGCGAGCATCGTAACCCTGCACGTGGCTTCGACGCCCGAGACGAAGCACCTCGCCGACCGGAGCTTCTTCGAGGCGCTTCCGAAAGGCTCGATCTTCATCAACACGACGCGTGCTGCGGTCGTGGACGAGGACGCCCTGAAGTGGGCGCTGGAAGAACGAGGACTGCGCGCCGGACTCGACGTTTTCCATGGCGAGCCGGCGGTGAAGCAGGGATCATTCGAGAGCGAGCTTGCGGGGCACCCGAACGTGTACATTACGCATCACATCGGCGCCTCGACCCAGCAGGCCCAGGATGCGACGGCACTCGAAGCCGCGCGCGTCGCCAACACGTTTAGTGTTACGGGCGATGTACCCAACTGCGTCAACCTCGCCAGCCAGAGCCCCGCGACGCACCAGATTACGGTCCGCCACCTGGACGAGGTCGGCGTTCTCGCACGCGTGCTCGACGAAATGAGCAAGGCCGACTGGAATATTCAGGAGATGGAGAACGAAATTTTTTCCGGTGCAAAGGCCGCCGTCGCCACGATGCGGTTCAACGGCGACGCCACCGACGATGTCGCCGAGCGCATCGAGCAGCAGGAGAAGGTGCTAGCCGTCTCCGTGATCGAGCTGTAAACCCGGGATTGGACGCCAGTCAACCCCTCAACGTGTACCGGTACGATGCGTGCGCTGTGCCCATGTCGTGATGGAATCACGCCAGAGTCGGCGCACGCTTTTACGTTAGGGATTGGGACCGCGACCAATAAAATTGGGAAACAAATCGACGACAAATGATCATTACTGGAGTCGTGTCATTAACAATTGGCACTGTACTCTTGGCTTACTATACATATAATCGCAACTGGGTCGAAGACTTAGGCTACGAAAGCGAGCCAATGACAGTCTTCTCGCGAAGTATATTGTGGTCAGGGGTGGGGTTGATAATTGTGGGGGTATATAGCCTAATAACAGTAGAGTGCTGACTTCGTTTGTAGTTTGTGTCTGACTGTATTACAAAGCTACTATTATGCTCTTCTAAAAATATTTTGTGTTCGTGGCTTGGCGTTCTTTCTTAACATCGATCCATCGCGCCGCTGATTCTCTCAATTATGCAAGGAGCACTGTTGGCGTCTGGTTGTAGCCTCATCGGCGGCACCCACCTTCCATCTTGTCGATGCATCGGAAGGCGTACCGCGGGAGCTTGGTCTTAGCAATCGGAGTGATGCGCGACTCGTCGGCAATATTGCCCAAAGCAGCGATGCGCTCGCTGGAGCGATTATCCGGGATGGCATGGAAGCCAATGACGGCCAGTTCGTTTCGAATTTCGTGCGGGCGTATCAGGGTGCTGGAAATGCACGGGCGCTTGACGCATCTATTGAGTACCTCAAGTTGATGGCCGCCGTGTTCAGTATTGCAGCGGCGGGAGGAGGTTATGCGCCCGGTCGACGTGGGGGGGCGCTCTTGGGGGGAAGATCAGCCAACATCTAGCAGGAGCTAATTTGATTGAAGCAATAATGAATGGCGAACCTATCTCAGTAGTCTCAACTGTTACTTCCTTTGCCACATCGTATGGTGCATCCGGGGCTGTACAATACCTTGATGACGCGGGAGAAATCTCAGATGCCTCATAAAGGTCGTTAGGCCTCGTGCAGATGATTTGGTCTGAGGGAATGAGCGAGGGTATAAGCGAAACAGGCGAAAATCTTAAACAGCAATGATTGTTGCCGGAGTCATATCTGCTCTAATAGGTGTGTTGATCATATCAACCTATATATACAATATCGATTGGATTGACACGATAAATAATAGAAGTATACCAATGAGAGTATTTACGACCAATATATTTATTTCGGGAGTCGGGTTTTTAATAGCGGCAATTTTGTTTATAGAAAAAGGGTGCTCTAAATAGTAGCATGTAGATTATTGATATAAGTCATGAAATAGTATGTCTTAGTGTTGTTGTGCACTGTATCTGTACAAGGGGAAGGGACTGGCTGAAGAGTTCGGGCTCAACTGGTACCAATACGGGACGCGCTACTACGACGCGTCCCTGGCACGGTGGGTCGAGATGGACCCGGCAGACAAATTCCACACGCCGTACACGTACGTTGGGGGGATCCAGTGAACCTCGTTGACCCGGATGGACGGCAGATCCGCTGCGCGAACTCGAACCTTGCATGCCGTCGCTTGAATGCTTTTGGAGCGGCTATTGATCGAGCGGTCAATGATGGAGTCCATAAAGTTCAGCAAGCAGCCTCTGATGTCGCTGATTACGTCACGGGAGTTGGCATCGCGGTTTCTGAGGGATTGCAAGCTGTATCCGGTAAAGGATTCTGGAGAGGGGCGGGGATGACGGCCGGAGGACGATTCATGGTGCTTGGTGGTTCAGGGATGACAGTCTTTCCAGAACCTGCAACGTCAGCCGGGGGACCGGGTATCGTGTCTGCGGGCACGTCACTGATGTCTGCCGGGATTACGACAATGGAGGTGAGCTCGCAAGTCCACGCTGCAGCGGGAGTATCATCAACGGTTTTTAAGGCAGCGGATGCCGGGATGGGAAATCGCAGTTTCCAGTCTGTAGGCTAGGAGTTCGCTCAGACGGGGGCATTTTACGCTGGAAGCAAACTGGGAGGACAAATTCTGAGAAGTCGATTCATGATGGGGGGATGATCTTGGCAATTCGGTTCCCTTGTTATTCCGAGGATCAGGAGGGCGCCTGATTCTTTTGCGTGCAGGTGAAGGCCAAGCCGTTAAAGCACTGGATGCGACATATCGCGTAGGTGCGAAGTCGATACTGCTACCCGATCAAGAATCTCAGAGTTAAGACAGGCCATGTTTGAGAAAGAGAGCATTGAGTTTGCCAAGTGGCTAGAGTCAATTGGCATAAACCCTATTTACTTCATGACAATCTTCTGGGCAGTTGTTGCTTACTTTGAATATGAAGCAATAGAGGATTGGGAAAAGTCAACAATGCGGGAAAAGATATGGGTGGTTCTTGCAGTCTTATGTTTCTTTATCGGGGTGGTTATGAGCATTGTGTTGCTTTTAAGTTTGGTTGAGTACAAATAAGGCATGTGTGCGTTGTTTAGATTTGTTTGCTAATACCTCGTCAGCCCGACACCCGGTTCGGTGTCCAGGTTCTCGTTTCATCAGTCTTGATGCATCTTGTCGGTGCTGCCGTTCGTGCGCGTAAAATACTGATAATGCAACGGGAAGCAGTTTGGTCTGAACGGATACCGCTATGGCGCGCGCTACTACGACGTGGCGCTGGCGCGGTGGGCCGAGATGGACCCGGCAGACGAGTTTCACACGCCATATACATATGTTGGCGGCGATCCCGTGAACCTGGTCAACCCGGATGGCAATGCGAGTGAATCGCCGCTGGATCATATCTATTTCACGCTGCGTGAAGATGGATCTGTTGGCGTCGAGGTCGTGGCGTCATCGGCGGCACCCACGTTCCACGTTGTGGATGCATCGGAAGGCGTACCGCGGAAGCTTGATCTTAGCAATCGGAGTGATGCACTACTCGTCGGCAATATTGCCCAAAGCAGCGATGCACTCGCTGGAGCGATTGTCCGGGATGGCATGGAAGCCAATGACGGCCAGTTCGTTTCGAATTTCGTGCGGGCGTATCAGGGTGCTGGAAATGCACAGGCGCTTGACGCATCCATTGAATACGTCAAGTTAATGGCTGAAGTATACGGCACTGCTGCCACAGGGGGAGGATATGCGCTCGGTCGCCGGGGAGCGGTCGCTGTCGGAGGGAAGATCGGTCGTTTGTCAGCGGGTGCAAACTCGGTGAAGCAGATATGAATTGCGATTTTGTCTCAGTTGGTACCACGGCCGCTTCCTTCGTTGCAGGTAGTACCGGGTCGCAGTTTGTACAGAGGCTTGATGAAGCTGGACAAATTTTAAATGCTTCATACAAGACTTTAGGCTTGCTCCAGCTCATCTGGTCTGAGGGAATGGGGGAAGGCATAAGCGAAACGGGTTATAATATCAAATATAAATGATACTATCTGGAATAGTTTTCATCATATTCGGTATATTGGCTATATTGTACTACAATGACTCCCAAAAGCTTGTTGAAGACATAGGTCATCAGAGTGAGGCGATGAAAGAAACATCGACAAACGTCATGGTTTCTGGAGTTATGTGAATTGTTGCAGGTGTATACTTTATAATAAAGGAAATTTTTTAATACGTGTCATAATGATTGTTTAGTAGAGCGTATTGCATGTTTGGTGTATGCTGTGTTCGAGTGTGTAAAGCAGGTCGTGTAATACCGTTCGCGATACGTCTGATTTGTCGATTTTCAAAGTGCGCTCGCCTCTCCTCCAGAACCGAGACCGTCCCCCGCAGATAGAGGTCCAGAAGGAATAGAAGAAGCCATGTATCAAGTTGTAAATAAATATAATAATAAGAATGACTAATAAACATAAATATATACTTTATTTAGCCTCGTGCTCATTGGGTGCAGCTACGATTCTCATCGCGTCCATGCACGGCAGTTGTGTATATTGGGCTCTCGCTGCGCCTTTCGCTACGACAGCTTTTTACCTGAGTGTATACCTTAAGTCCAACTACTACATAGAGAAAAGTCACTTGGCAAGGATAGTTTTCAGCATGCTACTACCGGCTACGGCAATGGTAATTGGATTCGTTGTAGCCTTGCTCATTATGTGAATGTCAAAGCCAGGCATACGACAATTTTAACTTGTCTTGAGAGCATGTATCGTTGCTATCGGATTCATCAACTTTCTCGATTCAAAACCGTTTGGGATACTGACTATATCCGGCGACGTGATCGTCGTCAGAGCAGCACCAAGCCCCGTGATTTAGGAAAATAATCTGCCCGATTCGACATGTCGCCGCGGCTGGTGAGTCTCGACGGCGTCGCAGGCCAGTTCCTCCTTCCCCGACCGGGTGCGTCCGGATCGCCTCTGTGTCGCCGTCCGCACGCCGAATACGCAAAATCGGATAAACGCGGGTTCGGCTGGTTGAATTGCTTGGCCTTGCCTCGGTACCTTATAGGTTCGATCTGCCGTAGCGGGCTCATTCTCGTTCTTCTCCGTCTCTTATTGTCTGCATGAGTTCTTCCACCTCCAAGACGTCCAAGAAGCGCGGTCGCACGCCGCTGATGCGTCAGTACTACGACATCAAACGGAAGCAGCCGAAGGCGGTGCTTCTGTTTCGAATGGGCGACTTCTACGAGACGTTTGAGGAGGACGCGCACACGGTAAGTCGCATCCTCGGCATCACGCTGACGTCGCGGAATAACGGGAAGGCGGACGACATCCCGATGGCGGGCTTCCCGCATCATTCGCTGGACTCGCATCTCCCGAAGCTGATCCGCGCGGGCCTTCGCGTCGCGATCTGCGAGCAGGTGGAAGACGCGTCCGAATCGACCGGCTCCGTCGTGGATCGGGCCGTCGTCGAAGTCGTGACCCCGGGCGTATCGTTTCACGAGGAGCTGCTGAACCCCAAGCAGTCCAACTTTCTCGCCGGCGTTCATTTCGGGACCGGCCGCGACTCCGACCTCGTGGGCTTCTCGTTCGTTGATGCGACGACGGGCGAGTTCGCTGTCGCCGAGGCGCATATCCGCGATCTGGAGAGCCTGATTCAGACCGTCGCGCCATCGGAGCTGATTGTGGACAAGCGGCGCAAAGGTCGGCTCGAGGAGGCGCTTCGCAGCACGCCCTTCACGGTGACGACGCAGGAAGACTGGGTCTTCGGCGAGGACTTCGCACAGGAGACGCTCCTCGACCATTTCGGCACGCACTCGATGAAGGGGTTCGGCGTCGATGACATGGAGCTCGGCCTTGTGGCCGCGGGCGCCGTTCTGCATTATCTCGGCGAGACGCAGAAAGGAAAACTTCCGCACGTCCAGCGGCTCCAGCGCTACTCGAACGAGGAGCACATCGCGCTCGACGCACAGACGAAGCGGAATCTGGAGCTCGTCTCGACCGTTCAGGACGGCGGTCGCGACGGCACGCTGGTCGATATTCTCGATCAGACGGAGACACCGATGGGCGGCCGGAAGCTCCGGGCATGGTTGGTCCGCCCGCTACGGCGCGTGGATCAAATTCATTGGCGCCTGGAAGCCGTCGATACCCTCGTTGACGACCGCGACCTTCGGGAAGACCTGCGCGAGGAATTGTCGCACATGGGCGACCTGGAGCGCCTGGCGGGCAAGATCGCGACGGCCCGCGCGACGCCGCGAGACCTCGTGGCCGTGAAGCGCAGCCTCCAGCGTATTCCCAATCTGACGGAGTTGCTGGATCAGGTTGATAGCTCGACGCTGTCCGATGTGGCAGATGAGTTAACCGCGTGCCCGGCCGTTGTGCAGAAGATCGACGACGCGCTGGTGGACGAGCCGCCGGCGAAGATCGCCGAGGGTGGTCTCATTCGCGAGGGATACGACGAGGAACTGGACGAGCTTCGCGCCATCGCGCACGACGGAAAGGCGTGGATGAGCGAACTGGAGGCCCAGGAGAGCGAGCGGGCAAACATTCCGTCGCTCAAGGTCGGCTTCAACAAGGTCTTCGGCTACTATCTGGAGGTCACCAACACGCACAAGGACAAGGTGCCCGAGGACTACATACGGAAGCAGACGCTGAAGAACTCCGAGCGCTACATCACGCCGGAGCTGAAGGAGATGGAGGAGAAGATCCTCACGGCGGAGGAGAAGATCGAAACGCTGGAGGTGCGGCTCTTTCAGGAGCTTCGCGACACGATCGCGGAGGAGACGGGCGTGCTGCAGTCCAACGCGGCGCGGCTTGCCGAACTCGACGTGTTCACCGCGCTCGCCGATGTCGCCGTATCGCACGACTACGTGTGCCCGGACGTCAACGACTCGCTGTCGATCGAGGCCGAGGACGGCCGGCACCCGGTCGTCGAACAGACCTTGCCTACGGGTGAACGCTTCATCCCCAACGACGTCCACCTCAACCCGGACGACGACCAGATCCTGATCATCACCGGGCCGAACATGGCCGGGAAAAGCGTGGCGCTCCGTCAGGTTGGCCTGATCGTATTGCTCGCGCAGATCGGATCGTTTGTGCCGGCGCGGTCGGCATCAATCGGCGTCGTGGACCGCATCTTTACGCGCGTTGGGGCCAGCGACAACCTCGCGGCGGGAGAGAGCACGTTCCTTGTCGAGATGAACGAGACCGCCAACATTCTCAACAACGCGACCGCTCGTTCCCTCATCCTGCTGGACGAGGTCGGGCGCGGGACATCGACGTTCGACGGACTCTCTATCGCCTGGGCGCTGGTGGAGTACCTGCACGAGCGTCCGGAGGTGGCCGCGCGGACGCTGTTCGCGACGCACTACCACGAGCTGAACGCGATGGCGAATCGGCTCGAGCGCGTCCGAAACTACCGGATCCAGGTCACCGAGCACGAGGGGGAAATCATCTTCATGCGAAAGCTCGTGCCGGGCGGAGCCGATCACTCCTACGGCATCGAGGTCGCGCGCATGGCCGGTCTTCCGTCTCCGGTCATCAACCGAGCCCGGGAGATTCTGGTGCATCTGGAAAGCCAGGACCTGGAGGTGCACAGAGACGCGGACGGACAACCGGCATCCGGCGACGGTGTGTCGGCGAAGAAAGCCGATGCGGACGCCGTGCCGTCCCTCGAAGACAGCCGGGCGAATCAGATGAACCTGTTCTCGCAACCGGATCCTGTGGCAGAGGAGTTGAAAGAGACGCTTCGTGATGTCGATCCGGACCGGATGACGCCGATCGAGGCGCTGATGAAACTCAACGAACTCCGGCAGCTTCTCGACTCGTAGTCGCCCCGTCGCCAGTAAGCGGCCTTCTTGAACACAAACGACCCCAACGTCATGATCCGGTCCTTTCTCGGAAAATCGCCGCAGTACGACGAGACGAACTACATCGCCGAGACGGCCGTCGTCATTGGCGACGTTACGCTCGGCAGGAGCGCGAGCATCTGGCATAACTGCACGCTTCGCGGCGACGTCAACTGGATTCGTATTGGTGATGAGTCAAATATCCAGGACAACACCGTCGTGCACGTCACGCACGGCACGGCGCCGACGGAGATCGGCGACCGCGTCACAGTGGGGCATGGCGCGATCATCCACGGCTGCACCATCGAAGACGAGGTACTCATCGGGATGGGCGCCACCGTTATGGATCACGCCTTGATCGGAACGAACAGCATCGTGGGGGCCGGCGCGCTCGTAACGGGCGGCACGAAAATCCCTCCGCGATCAATGGTTCTCGGGAGCCCGGCAAAGGTCGTTCGCGAGCTCACGGATGCAGAGGTCGCCTCGATCGGTCAGTATGCCGATAACTACGTGCGGTACAGCGCCGTCCACGACGGGCGGGAGACGCCGGAGGAGAATCCGTGGTACCAGGAGGGAGCGCCGCGCCAGGAGTCATCGTGAAGCTCGACAAGAGGCACTGATCGATCGGAGCGATCTCGTCGAACAACCGACGGTGCTATGACTTCTGGCGGTTCGGAGCATTTCACTCGCTCCATCGAACGCGGCCCGTCAGGGTGGGTACACGCTGTCGTGGACTCGCGCGAGCCTCTGACAATTCCTCCGTACCGATGAACGCTCAGGTCATTCTGAATACACAGACGGCGAAGGAGGCGAAGGAAACGGTCAGCGCATGGGTCGATCGCCATGAGAACGTTCGCCTTTCCATCACCGGGCGGGCGGACGATGCGCGCGCTGTCGTGCGAGACGCAATCGATAACGGAATGGACCGGGTGATCGCCGCGGGGGGAGATGGGACGCTCCATCTCGTCGCGAGCGAGGTACTGAATTCGGCGGCCGATAATACTGACACGCCTGCGGTGGGCTTATGTCCGCTGGGAACGGGGAACGACTACGCGCGAAGCATCGGATGCCCCGACCAGCCGCACGACGCCCTCGATCTGGCTCTAACCGGTCGGGTTGCACGCGTCGACGTGCTCCGTGCGGAGACGGAGGATCCGGACATCTCACCGCAGTGGGGTGTAAACGCAGCGGCGGGCGGCCTGAGTGGGAAGGTGGATGAGGTCATCACCCGGGAGCAGAAGGATCGGTGGGGACCGCTCGCGTTCGTGCTGGGGGCGGCGGAGATGATGACGGATGTGCCCCGATATGAAACGGTGATTCGGTATTCCGCCGAGGATGGATCGGAGCAAGAATGGCACGGTACGGCCGTGAACGTTATCTGCGCGAACGGTCGTACCGTCGGTGGCGGCATGTCTGTGGCCCCGGAAGCCTGCCTGACGGACGGAAAGATGGATCTTGTCGTGCTCCGCCACGGTCCGATGCGGAAACTGGCCGGGGCCGGGACGCGGTTGCTGGCCGGTCGTTGGGATGAGCACGAGTTGATCGATACGATCCGGACGTCCAGTGTCAAAATACGGTCGTCTCCCGGACTCAAGTTTAACGTCGACGGGGAGCTGTGGACCGATAAAGCGATTACGGTTCGTGTCCTCTCCAACGCGCTGCCAATCGTTCCCGGTGCGGATGCGCCTGCACTGTAGAATGAGAGCTCTCCCGCAGCCAGTTGGCTCAAAGTATTGCAGGTCAGAGACAACCCGGCGTGACGATGTGCGTCCAAACGATGTTCGTCATTGCGTTTCTCCTAGCACGCCATCTGAATGCCATCACAGCGCACATTCCTGATCGGACTTGTCCTCGTTCTCGCCATTGGCGTCGCGGCTGCAGCTTTTGCAGGATGCACCACGATCCGGATTAACGAAACCGATGTTTTTCTGCCGAAGCCATCGATTACGCCGGCTTCGTTTACGAACGAGAGGGTCCAGCTTACCGAATACAGTGTACCGAGTGATACCGTCGACCTGGATGCGTGGTATTTCGAACAGCCGGGTGCGCGCGGTACGGTCTTATTTTTTGGCGGAAATGGGTTCTACCTCGTCCAGTCGAAAGGGTATGTCGAAGCCTTGACGAGTTTTCCTCTCAACGTCCTGATGTTTGATTACCGTGGGTACGGAAATAGCGGCGGAGAACCGGCCGTTCAGGCGTTCAAGAAGGACGCGTCACGGATGTATTCGTTTGCCGTCGATTCCCTGAAGGTCAATCCGCAGCGTCTGATTGTCCACGGGCACTCGTTGGGCACGTTCATGGCGACGCACACGGCGCAGAATCACCCGGTCTCGGGCGTGGTGCTCGAAAACCCCGCGACCAACGTTGAGGATTGGATTGATGGATTGGCGCCCTGGTTCGTCCGCCTCTTCATCGACTTCGAGATTGCAGAGTCGCTGCGAGGTGAGAGCAACCTGAACGTCGTTCAAGATCTGAGCGTCCCACTTCTCCTGTTGGCGGGAGAGGAAGACCAGGTGACGCGTCCAGAGATGGCTCGATCCCTGTACGAGGAAGCTATGTCCACGCAGAAGAACCTCGTTATTGTCGACAGTATGGGGCACAACCGCCTGTATGTCGACGATCGATACACGTCGGCCTATCAAGATTTCCTTGACGCAGTGCTGTCCGACTCACTCGCCGATGTGACATCGCCAATGCCATAAACTCCCCCGAGGCTATGGATTTGCGCAGTAGGAGTCGACGATCTCCTGTACTTCACTCTTGAACGGGGCGTCCAGGCCGAGGGCAAGTGCTTTCTCGAAATTGGCGCACGCCGGTTCTCGCTCCTCTTTTCTGCCGTATGCCATGCCGCGGGTGCGGTACGCCACGGCAAATTCCGGATTGAGCTCGATGGCTTTGTTCAAGTCGGTGATGGCATCATCGAGATTGCCTACATTGAACTTCGCCTGACCTCGATTGCTGTAAGCTGTCGCGATGGAGGACACGGAGCCATCAGACGCATTGAGTGTCTGAATGAGCTTCGAATACGTGTCGATCGCGTTCTGAAACTGTCGAGCACGGAATTCGGCCTCACCTTTTACCCGGTATGGCGCCGGACGATCAGGCACGATCTTGATCGCATCCACGGCGTCAAAGTACGCCTGCTCAAGATTCCCAAGCTTCAGGTGGGCGCGCCCGCGGTTGATTAGCGCTTCCACGTTCGTCGGGTTTAAGCTCAGCACCTTGGAGTACGAATCGATCGATGCCCCATAGCCCTCGGTCTTAAACTGGATGTTCGCGAAGAGAATCTGTACGTCCTGGCTCTGCGGTTCGAGTCGTGCCGCCTCTCGAGCGGCGGCCTGGGCTTTGACGATGCTTCCGTGGTCTGTGAGAATGCGGGCCTTCAGTTCGTACGCTCCAGCGAAGAACGGGTCGCGTTCGACGGCGTCGTCGAGGGCCGCGAGGGCCTGCCCCCAGGAATCCATCTTCAGGTGCGCTTCCGCCTCTACGCGGAGAGCTGTTGGCACATCGTCGTCGATGCTGAGCGTGTCGAGGGAGACGAGGCTGTCGACGAGAGAGATGGTTGCCTCATACTCTCCGTTGTCGTACGCCTTTTCGGCCTGCGTCAGCAGGTCCTGTGCATGGGCCGGAGAGAGGTTAAGCGAAAGAAAAGCGATCAGCGAGCAGACGAAGATACGCGCGAGCACGATGAGCCGGTGACTTGTGAGCGGATCCATGGGGAAACACTACCTCACAAGGAACGGGCCATTTGGTTCGTATACCAGACAGAAATCCGTGAAGCACCGTTCGTCTGCCCGCCGAAGATATCCGCTATCGCACCACGGTAAAGCGTTGCGTTACCACATCAGACGGGCTGGAGAGGCGGAGAATATAGGTCCCGCTGGCCCAGCCGTCCGGCTGGATCGTAGCGGTGTGTGTGCCTGCGGCGTAGCGTCCGTGCGCAAGCTTCGTCACCCGACGGCCCAAGAGGTCGAATACCTCGAGCGTGAGCGGACCGGCAACGGGGGTCTCGAAGGAAAATGTGGTCTGGCTCCGGACTGGGTGAGGAGACAACGCGTGAATTCGCGTATCGACGGTCTCCAGCATGACGGTCTGTACGGGAGATAGCCACGTCGTCCCATCGACATCGGTCTGGCGGAGGCGATAGTGGAGCGTCGTACCGGTTGGCACGTCTTCGTCCGCAAATCGATAGCTCTGAGCTTGCTCGGTCGTCCCGGCGCCGTTGACGAATCCTATGTGCTCGAAGGACGTCCCGTCCGCAGAGCGCTCAATGCCAAAGCCCGCGTTGTTTACCTCTGACGCAGTGGTCCACTCCAGGATGGCCCGGTCCCGCGACGTTCGAACGTCAAAGCCCACGAGAGTAACTGGAAGCGGATTCTGCGGGCCGCGCAGTACCGCTACAGGTGCGGCTCCAGGTGTAGACACCGTGCTCACGTTCGAACCGTCGAGGTTGCTCTGCTTCAGTTTGTCGGTTGCGGTCGTCCAGTAGAGCAGATTACCGAAGGGCGGTGCAGAGACGTCCTCCGGATTTTCGGCTTCGGTGTCGGAGATGACAGTCGTAGCGCCCGACCCGTCCGGATTCACGGCATCAATAGTGCTCGTGGCCGTGTTCGTCCACAGAATGGCCCCATCGGTTGATCGCACAGCGAGACCGGGACCCGGGTCGATGCCCGACAGGATCGTGCTCACGTTGCTGCCGTCATCGTCCATGCCGATAAGTTCGCCCGCCTCTGGGTCGGTGACGTAGACCCGTCCACTTGATTCATCGATTGCGATATCGGCCATTTCCCCATTGCCCGTCTTGCTCAAGATCGTCTGGGGTGATTGTCCAAAGCGGCTCGAGCGTCGCACCGTCCAGGTCCCGCTGGAGGCAGAGTCGATCCAGTACAAGTTGTCCGTGCTTTTATCGTAGGTGACGTCCACCGGACTAGTTTCTCCAGAGACAATGACGACACGGCCCGTTCCATCGGGTCCGAAGCGCACGATCTCTCCACGAACGTCGTCGGTGAAGTACAGCAGCCCGTCGGCATCAATCGTAAAAGCGCCGTAGCTCGCAAGCGGAGCCTGATCGAGAACGTCGAGTAGCGTTCCGGACGCGTTTCGACGTTCCACCACATCGCGGAGGAAGTCACTGGAGAGGATCGAGTCATCCGTCGGATCAACGGCAAGGCCGGAGATGACGCCGCGCGTCTGAGTGATCTGCGTGACGTTGCTGCCGTCTGTGGCGGCAGAGTAGAGTCCCCGTCCGCTGAGGGCTGTCTCGCTCCAGTACAGTGTCCCGTCGTCGGCGTCAAGAGCAAGACCCTGCGGTGCTTCGATGCTTCCCGTCACCACATTCTGGACGTTCGATCCATCCAGATTGGCGCCCTGGACGGACGAGGCTGTGTTATCCTGACGAGTCGTCCAGTACATTTTGTTGTTCGGCACATCGAGCACAATGCGATACACGTTGGCGCCGGGGTTATTGACGAGCGTGGTTGCGTTGCTTCCATCGAAATCGACGCGTCGGACGGCTGTTACGGTGCTGCTTGATCGGACTCCGCTAAGCCAGTAGATGTGATCATTCGCTGGGTCGACAGCTAGCCCCTCCGGGTTTACGAGACCATCGGTGATCAGGGTCACATTTCCGCCGTTGAGGTCGGCCCGGTAGATCCCATTCGTGGAATTTCTGGTCGTCCAGTAGATGTGTCCCCCAGCTTCGTCGACGTCAATGCCGACGGGAGCATCCGTTGCGACGATGCTCGCTGGCGCGCCCGATCCAGTGACGCGATAAATTGCGTTGTCCGCGGTATCCGTGTAGTAAACGTCGCCATTCTGCTCGTGAACGGCGACGTCAATGGGGGCACGGAGCCGACCGAGTATTTTTTGCTCCGAGTTGCCGTCGAGATCGGCGGTGTAAACGCCGGTACCGGAGCCGGAGGCGGACCAGTACAGTTGGTCCTGTGCAACTGATGGTTGGACATCCACCGAAGCGAACAGTAAGAAAAAAGAGAAGAGGAAGCCCCAGAGACGCGTAGTCGACGTATGCATGACGTGAAGGGGACGATTGAAAAGGAGTATGTTGGCACAAAGCATACGGTGGTTTTCTTACGAGCTGGTGCGCCTTTGGACAATCCCACATCGTATTCTTCCTGATTTGAGTACTGATTTATTCCCTCGCGACGACACGGGCTGAAAAAGCAACTCACTCGCATGCGGCCGTCTAGCTTCCCGATCCTGTCTAATCTCTTGAGAACCTGTTTGGCGGACAGCCTTCGGCGATTCAAAGATACAAACCTCCCGGCGGTCGGGCCTCGCGGCGCTTGCACGACACGGCTAGGTTGAACTCGCGCACCAGGTCGATTTCGTCATCGCGGGAGGTACCCCTCAAGTCTGCGAATAGACATGAACGACCACGCTTACGTTTTCGCGACCCATCTGCCAAACAGGTTGTGACGGCGTCGTCCAGACCCATGCATACGCACAATACGATAGAAAAAATCCCCCGTCCGGGATGAGCCCAGACGGGGGATTAACTGTCCGTTTATGGACAGTTCGGAATTGCTATTGGCGTTTAGGCCATCGCCATGGACTGATTCAGGAAGTTGCGGAGGACGTAGTGGAGGATACCACCGTGGCGGTAGTATTCGACTTCCACCGGCGTGTCGCAGCGGTTGATCGCCGTGAACGTGATCTCCGTGCCGTCTTCTTTCGTTGCGGTAACCTCGATTTCCTGTCCCGGCTGCAGCGAGTCGTCGACCGGAATGTCGAACGTCTCTGTGCCGTCGAGTCCGAGTGCTTCAGGACCTTCGCCTTCCTGGAACTGCAGTGGAAGGACGCCCATGCCGATCAGGTTCGAACGGTGGATGCGCTCGTAGCTCTTCACGATTGTGGCTTTCACGCCGAGAAGGATCGTTCCCTTCGCGGCCCAGTCGCGGCTGGAGCCCATGCCGTAGTCTTTCCCGCCGAGGACGACGAGCGGCGTGCCGTTTTCGATATACTTCATCGCGGCATCGAAGACCGTGGTCGTTTCGCCGGTCGGGAGGTACTTCGTGACGCCGCCTTCCGTGCCGGGCACGAGCTGGTTCTTGATGCGGATGTTCGCAAACGTACCGCGCATCATGACCTCGTGGTTACCGCGGCGGGCACCGTACGAGTTGAACTGGTACGGTTTCACGCCACGCTCCTTCAGGTACTTGCCTGCCGGGTAGTCTTCCGGGATGGAGCCAGCCGGCGAGATGTGGTCGGTGGTCGTCGACTCACCGGCCTTCACCAGGACCCGTGCGCCCTTCACAGGCTTGATAGCCGGGGTCTCCGGCGTGATGTCCATGAAGAACGGCGGCTCCTGGATGTACGTGGAGTCCTCGTCCCACGCGTATACCGAGCCTTCCGGAATCTTGATGTTATTCCAGGTCTCGTTCGACTCTTCGATGCCGTCGTACTCGTCGCGGTAGAACTCCGGCTTGACGACCTCTTCGATCATCTGTTTGATCTCATCCGCCGACGGCCAGATGTCTTCGAGATAGACATCGTTGCCATCCTTGTCGGTGCCGATCGGCTCGTTCGCCAGGTCGATGTCGACCGTGCCAGCGAGGGCGTAGGCGACGACGAGCGGCGGGGAGGCGAGGTAGTTGGCCTGAACGAGCGAGTGGATGCGACCCTCGAAGTTACGGTTGCCCGAGAGCACGCCGCTCACGATCAGGTCGCCTTCCTTGATCGCCTTCTCCACCGGATCGGGTAGCGGACCAGAGTTACCGATGCAGGTCGTGCATCCGTATCCGACCGTCGAGAACCCAAGCTTCTCGAGCGAGGGGAGAAGATCGCCTTCGACGAGGTAGTCGGTGACGACTTTCGATCCCGGCGCGAGGCTTGTCTTGATGTGCGGCTGGACCGTCAAGCCTTTCTCAACCGCCTTCTTCGCGAGAAGACCGGCGCCGAGCATGACGGACGGGTTGGACGTGTTCGTGCAACTCGTGATCGCGGCGATGACGACGTCCCCGTGCTCGAGGTCGTACTGCTCTTCGCCGTTATCGTACGTTCCCGTGGAGCCGAACGTGGACTCGTCGCGGCCGAAGCCGATCGGGCCGGCTTCACGGGTGAGACTTTCTTTGAACTCCTCGGGGAGCTCCGGGACCGTGATCCGATCCTGCGGCCGTTTCGGTCCGGCAACGCTCGGCGTAACCTCACCGAGGTCGAGCTGGAGCGTATCGACGAAGTCCGGGGTCTTGGTTTCAGGGGTGTGGAAGAGACCCTGCTCCTTGCAGTAGCGTTCCACCAGCTGAACCTGCTCTTCCGAGCGGTTCGTGCGACGCATGTAGTCCAGCGTCTCATCATCGATGGGGAAGAAGCCCATCGTGGCACCGTACTCCGGAGCCATGTTCGCGATCGTGGCGCGGTCCGGTACCGTCATATTCTGGAGACCGGAGCCGTAGAATTCGACAAACTTGCTGACGACGCCGTACTCGCGGAGCATCTGCGTGACGGTCAGCACAAGGTCGGTCGCGGTTGCGCCTTCAGCGAGCTCACCGGTGAGTTCGAAGCCGACGACCTCTGGCATCAGCATGTAGATCGGCTGACCGAGCATAGCGGCCTCCGCTTCGATGCCGCCGACGCCCCAACCGAGGACGCCGAGACCGTTGATCATGGTCGTGTGGCTGTCGGTACCCACCAGAGAATCCGGGTAGGCAAGGTCGATGCCGGTGTCCGTCGGGCGGGTCCAGACGCCACGGGCCACATACTCAAGGTTGACCTGGTGGCAAATGCCGCTGGCCGGTGGCACAACGTGGAAGTTTTCGAAGGCCTGCTGACCCCAGCGGAGGAATTCGTAGCGCTCGCGGTTGCGCTTGAATTCGAGCTCGGAGTTCAGTTTGACGGCTTCGGTCGTGCCGAAGTGATCGACCTGGACCGAGTGGTCGATGATGAGGTGAACCGGCACCTGCGGGTTGATCTCGTTGGGATCGCCACCGAGGCGCTCCATCGCGGAACGGAGGGCGGCGAGGTCAACGACGGCCGGAACGCCGGTGAAGTCCTGCAGGAGGACGCGTGACGGGACGAACGGGATCTCCGCTTCGTCGGGACCGCTGGGGTCGTATCCAGCGAGACGCCTGACGTCGTCGGTCGTGATCATCTCACCATCGCACTCACGAAGCAGCGCTTCGAGGAGGATGCGAATGGAGAATGGGAGGCGGTCGATGTCGAACCCTTCATCCGCGAGCGTCTGCAGGCGGTATAGATATGCGTTGCCCGACCCGGTGTCAAAGGTGTCGCGCGCGCCGAAAGGATCGTTCGTGAGTGGTCGGGGAGCAGTCATGTGGTGTAGCGCCTGGTTTTCAATTGATCGTCCAATCGTTCGAGGCGTCGACGCAGCTGTCCTCGTCCGGGTCCGCACGGTCTACGTCGACGGCGCGGGACGCGCTGTTCTGTTTTTCGGACGATGCTACGGATCGACATATCAATGATACTCAGCCGTTACGAATGTTTCATGTCGAAGTGGATCGATTCGTGTGATTCTCACGCAGATCCTACGAGTCGTCGGAGCGTTCCTTCAACGAATCTCTGAACAGCGATTACGAGACCGCTTTACGGGGATTGTGCCCGGGGGTGTTATGGCTCGTGACGGCGAGTATCAGGTCGAATGAAAACCTGCTCGGGAAAGGGGCAGCCTGAATCCGGCTTTCGTAGCGGTAGGTGGTGCGGGACAGTCCGGTTGGCGTTTCCTCATCGCCGAAAACGAACGTCCTATCGTTGACGATTGCCGTCAAAGAGCAGGAAAGCGCCACCCGTCATGGCGCAAAACGGAAAGCATGGAGTCAAGAGCGGCGGGCGTAATAGATTCGCAGATTGGATTATCGTGGAGGACGATGATCGAACCGGGGCGAATCGTCTGTAGCACGAAGTCATGGATGCTGCGCTCGGTCGCCGTGCGGAGATAGTCGCCCGGCATGACGTCCCACATCACCATCCGCTGCCGGTGCGCATCACACCAGCGCCGCATGACCGAGGTTGGGTGACCGTAGGGAGGACGCATGACGCGCACCCGTTCGCCCGTGATCTGCTGGATCGTTTCGGTCGTACGGTCTAGTTCGGCGCGCAACGTATCGGCCGTTACGGTCCAGGCATCCGGATGAGTGAATGTGTGGTTGCCGACCGTGTGGTTCGCAGCGACGAGATCCCGGACAAGATCTGGTCGGTCGGCCGCATTCGAGCCGACAAGAAAAAACGTTGCGTGCGCCTCGTGCCGATCCAGTACGTCGATCAATTCGCGCGTGACGGTTGCATTCGGCCCGTCGTCGAAGGTCAGATATGCGACATTGTCGCCATCTCGTGCGTCCATTCGCCAGAGCATATCTGGAAAGAAGCGCTGTACGGGTCGCAGGCCGTAGGTGGCAACGTATGGAACCGATTCCCTGAGCATGAGAACGAAAGGTTGGCGGCTAGTTCTGTGAGAGATGGACGGGCGACATGATCTAATCGACCGAAGAGAGTTGTTCACTTCGATCACGTCCGCAAAGGCCTACTCGACACGGCGACCTTTCCAGTGTACGGTCCCGAATGTCCCGAGTAGTCCGATGATTACGGCGGAAGGAATCCAGAGCAGCGACGCCGGAATGAACGTGCGCGTGAGCTCATTCTGTCCGAGATGACGCGCGGCGGGAGCGACGAGGAGACCGTCGGCAGCCATCTTGACAAGCAGCGCACCAATGACGACAGGTTGCCACGTTGGGATCGCGATAGCAGCGATCAGGGCGACCAGGAGGGCAGCGTGGATAAACCACTGCGACACCGCAACCAGCGACGGAATAGCATATGGGTAGCGCGTCCCCATCCATGCCCACCGGGAGCGCTGCTCGATGTACTCGGCGACATCGTCCACACATCCCGTTTCCACGACGGCGTCGGGATGGGCTTCGAAAATGACCTCCTGATCCGTGTCGTATGCAACGTGCTGCAACAACACTTCGTCGGCCGCGACCGTAGCGCTCCCGTACTCGGACAGTAGCGACCGACGCATCGCGACGTTGGCTCCATTACAAATGGTCGGAAAGCCAGCTCCGAGTGTCCCGGCCCCAAACGCGACGAGGGCTGTCATTTCAATCGCCTGCACGCGGTCGAACCATTTCTCGCGCCAGTCGAATCGAACCGGCCCACTGATCATTGGGCTCTCTAAGGTGCAGCGACGAACCATCGTCCGAATCCATCGCGAGCCCACGACGCAGTCGGCATCGGTCGTGAGGATCACGTCGCCTGTGCTCGACTCGATGCCGGCCGTTAACGCTGCCGTCTTGTTTCGAATACGCCTCTCCGTCTCGGTACCATCACGGGCTTCGATCACGCGCGTGACCACCTCCGCTTCGTCGTCCGCGATCGGTGCGGTATACTCCCCGCTCATGCCGCCTACGTTCGTCACGGCGGTCTCGTGCGTGAGCGCCTTCTCGGTCGAAGCGAAGGCACGCCGAGCTTCCCTCAACGTGGCGTCTTCCGAGTTGTCGTCAATGACGATAATTTCGAGTTCACCCGGATAGTCATTTTCCAGCACAGAGGAGAGACAGTCACCGATCAGCGTGGCTTCATTCCGTGCGGGAATCAGCACAGATACCGATGGCCACTCCCCCGATTGGGTGACCTGATTCGAATCGCGCAAGACGCGGAACCAGCCGACCGTCGCTGCACCAACGGTGAGGACGTGCAAACCCACGGTAATGGATAGAACGAGAAACAGCGCGTCGGGCATGGTGAGCAAATAAGAGGGAGGGGCGAGGGTGACGAATGTGAGGGACGCAAGCGGGATGACGTTCGATCGTTCGTCGTCATCCGTGAAGTCGCCGCGCTGAACGAATACCTGATTCTGTTCAGGTAGAACTTTAAGTGGGTGAGGTTTTCCTCTGGATATTCCGGTCTGGCGCGTTTGGATCGGGGTCGGAATCGGATGAAGACAGCCGAACGAACGCGCCGCCGACCACTGCCGGCAGTGTAATGTTGAATACAAACACGGTCAAGGCTGCGTTGAGGGCAGCGGCTTCCGCAACGCCGAGCCAGCCGTACACGAGAACAGCAGCCCCCTCCCGAATACCTACATCAAGCAGGGTCAGAGACGGGATGAGGTACTTAAAGTAATACATTAACCCCGATCCAGCGACGAGAGTCGACCATTCAGCACTCGGGTCGAACGCTTTGACCAGAATCGTCATCTGGCCCGCAAAAACGATGTAGCGAGTGAGGCAACCCCAGAGAAGGCGGATCTTAGCGTCGTTCTCAAGGTCGTGGAGAACCGAGGTTCGTTCGTGCAAAGCGCCGGCGCGGGGAAGCATGCGTCGAGCCCATTTGTCGATCGCGTCGGGCCATAGGATCGCTGCCATGAACAAGAGAGCGACCCCTGCACCGACGGCGATGGCGAGGTCCCAGGCGGTCCCGATGACGCCGGTGAAACGGGCCCAGGTCATGAGGCCCAGACCGACAGTAACGGCGACCAGCATGTCAACGAGTCGCTGGGCGAAAACAGTAACCGACACCGTCCACATATCCCGGTGCCGAAGGGCCAGTGCGCGACCGGCAAACTCGCCCAGGCGGGCCGGTGTGAAGAAGCCAACAGCATACCCTGCAAGGGTCGCTCGAACGAGCGTGCTGCGAGCGACGCCGCCGGAAAGCGGTCGAAGCACGACGCCCCACGACCACGCGTCCAGCCACACGTTCGGTACCACAAGAAATAGAGCCACCGTAAGGAACGTCGGGTCGGCCTGACGAAGGGTGAACCAGACGTCTTGCACGTCGACATACAAGACGATCGCGACCAGAAGTCCGACGCCAAAGAGAAGACGCGCCAGTTGGCGAATGCGAACGCGTGATCGGTCAGGCCGACCGTCGTTCTCATGGTCAGGACGAGGGGCGTCCTTTGCGTCGAAGGGAGACACAGAGCCAGTGGGATTCGACAGTAGACGGTGTCGCTATCGCCGCCAGTGGTTGGTCTCATGATGCGGCGGGCGCGGGCGATTCAGACGACGGACCAGTGAGACGCGCACGGCGGAAAAGCTTTCCGGTCCTCGGCCGACGGCCACGTCAACGTACGTTTGATCTCGGAAGCGAGGTCCAATTCGCAATCCGAGAGCCGCTGCGGGACGAAGCGGGTATGTGTCCTCTCCGGCTGACAGGTTCTCGCTGCCATTGATGCGTAGCTCGAATTGATCGGAGATATCGTCGTAGACGCTTGCTGCATGTCCGGCTGCGTACCCCTCGATGCCGAGCCCGAGAATCGACGTGATCGGAAACTCATACGCAAGGCCGAAGACGAGCGCATCGCGACTGGTGTAGCGACTGCGCTGGAAGCCTGGAACGGAGCGACCGTCGAGAAGCGGAAGGACGAAGTGAGGAAGACGATCGTTTAAGCGAGCGACACCGTCGACGTCGTGGAGCTGCGTAAGGTGTCCGTAAGCGGCAATTCGGTGTTCGCCCGAAATCGGGAGCCATCGGTATGCACCCACGTCCGTTCGAACAAAGGAGAAGGTTTCGCCTCCGATTGGCGTCCATCGCTCAAGCGATCCCTGCAACAGCCACCCGCTCGTGGTCCGATACCGTTTGTCCCGGCGGTCGTACTGGACATCGATTCCGACGACGGCGCCTGTAGAGGTAAACGTCGCACCGTTCACGGGTGCATTCGAGCCGAGCATAGCGATTTCTTCCGCGTAATCGACGGTCGCCTGGCCTGCCGCGTCGTTCTGGGACGGGGACGGCAGGTCGGCGTCGTACAGCCGGTAGTGTTCGACGCGCCCATGCGCCTGCACGAAAAAGTGGTCATCGAAGAGCCGCTGACTCAGTCTCGCGCTTCCCTGAAAGGTGCGAAGTGTGAACGCCGTGCGCGACTCGGAGCTGGACGCCGGCCCGAAGCCGTAAAACCAGTCTCGCGTCGTGTGGGCGTGCCGTCCTGTGATAGTGACGATGCGCCGATCTTCGTCCGAATGCGGGGGGACGCCACCGGAT
Organism: Longibacter salinarum; assembly: GCF_002554795.1. NCBI lineage: Bacteria > Pseudomonadati > Rhodothermota > Rhodothermia > Rhodothermales > Salisaetaceae > Longibacter > Longibacter salinarum. Next base: position 398,358 of record NZ_PDEQ01000001.1, read on the forward strand.
GCATATGACAGTGTGTATACACGCTCGTGTAAGGCGGGCGCGACGGTCAGCAGTGTCTCGTCGCCCGAGCGGAGGGCGTTGTTCATCACGAGTCCCAGTCCAGCACCGACGCCAGCACGAGGGCTCCAGGTCGCCAGCGGATAGGGACGGAGGTTGAACCAGGTCTCATGGGCATCGCTCCGGTCGTTGCCGTCGGACCGTTGCGCGACAGCATCTGATGGGGCGACGAGGCCGAGGATGCAAGCCACAACGGTCGCGAGGACGAACGTTGTGACCGTTTTGGCGCAAGCTATTGGATTCTGCAGTACCGTTGACTTGACGTGTGATCCCTTAAGACGAAGATTGCGTTTCACAGGCAAAGTGAACTGAGAAAAAGGAATGCGTCGGCTATATTCGAAAACGATACAGAACGGACGGATCGCGGATCGATATCACGGAGCCGTGCAATCGATTCGCCTGCGCCCAACCTAATCAACTCTTGACCCAACGAACAGCAAAGACCGTATGCGAATCCTCGTAATCGGTAGCGGAGGACGAGAACACGCGCTCGTAAATGCATTGCATCGGAGCCCGAGTGCGACGAAATTGTTCGCTGCACCCGGCAATCCCGGGACACAGTCGAAGGCGGAGAATGTACGCTTGAATACTCAGGATGTCGATGCCGTGGCGAACTGGGCGCAGCGGCATGAGATCGATCTCGTGGTCGTGGGCCCGGAGAAGCCACTCGTTGCCGGGCTCGTTGATCGTCTCGAGGAGGAAGGAATACCGGCGTTTGGTCCGTCCGCCGCTGCGGCGCGGCTTGAGGGGAGCAAGGCGTTTGCGAAGGCGTTCATGAAGGAGCACGATGTGCCGACGGCGGCCTTTCGCGTGTTCTCCAGCGACGCTTACGACGAGGCAGCAGCGTATCTCGACGAGGTTGGAGCGCCCGTCGTGGTAAAAGCCAGCGGCCTCGCCGGTGGGAAGGGCGCGATCGTTTGCTCTACGCTCGACGAGGCTCATGCTGCCCTCGAACGGATCATCAACGACAAGGACTTCGGCACGGCGGGGGACGAGGTCGTGATTGAGGAGTTCATGGAAGGCGTCGAAGTCAGTGTCTTTGCGATTACGGATGGCGAGCATTACGCTTTGCTCCCTCCGTCGCAGGACCACAAGGCGATCGGGGAAGGTGGAACCGGGCCGAATACGGGAGGGATGGGCGCTTATGCACCCGCGCCCATGATGACCGGCCGGCTGTTGACGAGGGTGTGCCGGGAAATCATCGAGCCGACGCTGAAGGGAATGTCCGATGCTGGCAGTCCGTATCGTGGTCTTCTCTACTGCGGCTTGATGCTCGCGGAGGATGGTCCAAAGGTCGTTGAATTCAATTGCCGTTTTGGCGACCCCGAGGCCCAGGTGGTCCTTCCGCTCCTCGATGTGGATCTGGCAGATGTTCTCGCGAAAACGGCCAGAGGCGAGCTTCGAAACGTCGCCATTCGTGCATCGGCCCGACATGCTGCGTGCGTCGTTCTGGCGTCGGATGGCTATCCGGTCGATTACGAGACCGGGTTCGAAATCACCGGTATCGATAAGGCAAATGCAATGGAAGACGTCGATGTTATTCATGCCGGAACCGGGCGCCGGACAGACGGAGCGACTGTTACCGCTGGGGGGCGCGTCCTGAATGTGGTCGGGTATGGTGACACGCTACAGGCCGCGCTAGATCGTGCATACGCTGCGGCGGATGTTGTCGACTTTAAAGGCAAAACGCTTCGTCGAGATATCGGTCGGCACGCACGCTGACACACCGGTCCGTACAGAACTCCGTGAGACCATCGAACCGTGGATCGCGTATAGGTCATCGTTGACCTGGCTTCATGAGATACCGGCGGAGTGGCATTGACCCCCGGACCGCAGAGCATACACCTCACAAAAGACGATAGAACATGTCGGTCGGTCGCTTATTGTCTGGTTGTGGACGCGCCCGCATCGCGGCGGTTGGTGTCGTCATGTTGATGATCGTGGCGGCTGCATGTCCCGTTGATCTCCTCGCACAGCGCCGTCCACCTGGATCACCGCCACCGGAGTCGGCGCGGCGGGCACCCGAACTGCCGCTTCGACCTCTACTGCCAGCCGTAACCGAAGAGGATGTCGAAATCATCGGCCGCTTCGGCGACGCCACCAGTCTTGCGTCGACGGCGACCGACCTCTTTTACGTCAGCGATGCGCAGCAAAGCACGGTTACGGCCATCGCTCCGACAGGAAAGGTCATCGTGACGCTCGGTGGTCGTGGTTCCGAGGCGGGAGCCTTCGATGAACCCCTGGACGTGGACCCGTCGAACGGTCTGGAAATCTTTGTCGCCGACGCGGGAAATGGGCGCATCCAGCACTTTTCGCGAAGCGGCAAGTACATCGAGTCGCTGCCCGTGGGGCGCGTGGATCCTGGCAACCGTACGTCGAGCCGCCAGCCGCTTTTCGATGCAAGCCGCGACGGGGTCGATGCGCGCGCAGACGGTCGGCCCATCCGCGTCTATGCTGCATCGAGTGGCGACATTTACGTGTTGGATGCCCGAGACAAACTCATCGTCCGCTACGACCGACAGCGGCGCGTTGAGCCGTTTGCTGGTGGATTCGACGCCCGGGACGGTCGGCTCGTCGATCCGATCGCGATGACGATGGTGGACGATCGTCTCGTGGTTGCGGACGCAGGGCGAGGAGAGTTGCTTCTCTTCGATCGCTTCGGGTCGTTCGATGGCATCGCACCGATTCCGCCGAATATCCGCGTACGGAATCTCGTTGCCGATGACGACGAGCTGTGGATCGTGGCGCCGGAGCGTATCGTGGTATTCGACATCCGCCGTGGGAGGCCGATTGGAACCATCCCCGTCACACTGGGCGAACCACTCGTCGATGTGGACCGACTGGATGGAATGCTGGCGCTGCTGACCCCGACGCGGCTCCTGCTCGCCCGCAACGTTCGACTTCCAAGATGACGAAGTCTGGTCATCACCCGGCTTTCCGTTTCGATCTGCTCTGAATTCCTCATCCGCGTGCTCCGTCGCTCGACATCGTGCCTCCAGCCTGTAGCGGGTCTTCCACCGTGGTGCTGGACGCTCGTGTTTCTTCTCGTGGCGACCGTCGTAGCGACACCTGTTGTTCGAGCGCAGACCGTGCTACCTGTAGACACGGTCACCACCCATCGCGATACGCTCGCGGCAGGTGTCACGCAGCCCTTCGACATTCGCCCATTCGTGATGGCCGGCTCGGTGATGGTCGAGCGAAACGGCGAGGCACTTTCGCCAAAAGCGATTCAGCTCGAGGCCGTGCCGGGTCGTCTTTGGGTTCGGCCGTTCCGACGCCTCGAGCGGACCGACACCCTTGTCGTCACGTATCGCACACTGCCGCTAAACCTCCGGCCCGTCTACCGGCGGCGGACCCTCGATTCTACAGCCACTGCTGACTCGAGTGCGGATTCATTGTTTTCCCCATTCCGCTCGGCGAGTGCGGACTCTACGATCAGCCGGTCCGGTACATCGCGTGGGGCGGAAGCCGACACGATCGCCGATGCGGGATACGTTGTGGTCGAGGAGTCCGGTCGAGACAGCCTTCCACAGTTCGATCCGTTTGCTGGCGTCGACCTGCAGCGGACGGGATCGATCTCGCGCGGCGTGACCGGCGGCACCAACCAGGACGCGGGTATCGATTCTGGTCTGCGCCTACAGTTGGAGGGGAATCTAACGGATGATGTGGCCGTCCGGGCTCTGTTGACGGATCAGAACACACCCATTCAGCCCGACGGGACGACCCAGCGCCTTGACGACTTCGATCGCGTCTTTATCGAACTTGAGACGCCACAGGCCATCCTGCAGTTGGGCGACGTGGAAGTACAGTACAGCGAAACGCAGTTTGCCGGGTTCAACCGGAAGATTCAGGGTGCGACGCTACAGAGTGCTACGTGGGGGCCAACACTGGGTATCAACGAGGGGCGTGGACATGTGCTGGGGGCCGTTTCTCGAGGTCAGTACCGAACGCAGGACATCGATGCGATTGATGGTGTACAGGGTCCATATCGGCTCGAGGGGGCGAACGGAGAGCGATTCGTTGTCGTCGTGGCTGGCTCGGAGCGCGTGTACCTTGATGGTCAGCGGCTGGAGCGGGGGCGTACGAACGACTACATCATCGACTACACTCGCTCGGAGATCACGTTTACCTCGAACCGAATCATTACCGACGATCGTCGGATCACAGTCGAGTTTCAGTATCGGACCTCGCAGTTCGACCGTACGCTCGTCGGAGGACAATCGAGCGCGGGCTTCTGGGCCGACGATAAGGGACGGTCGCGAGTGTCTGTCGGAGCGACGTACCTACGCGAGGCCGACGGCCGCGATTTCAGCTCCGCCTTCAATCTCACGCCGGCCGATTCTATTGCGCTTGCGGACGCGGGCGACAGTACAGCTGTGCGGAGTGGTGCAAGGCGCGTCGAGTTCGACCCGGAGGCCCCGTTCATTTACTATCAACGTGAAGTACGATCGACGCCGAATGGTACGGATACCGTGTTCGTGGCGATCGATGAAGCACCGGAGGAGGGGACCGACGTATTCCGCGTCAACTTCACCCGTGTCGGCTCGGGTAACGGCTCGTATACCCGCGTGGGGCGGCAGCAAAATGGGATCCTCTATGAGTACAGCGGTCCGGGCCAGGGCGAGTACAGCCCGGTTCAACCCATTCCGCGACCCCAGATGAAGCAACTCGTCGACTTTACAGCGAGTATCCAGCCTGTGGGTGGCGTCCGGTTGTTCGGCGAGTGGGCGCAGTCGCTCAATGATCGAAACCGATTTTCACCAAAAGACGAGGCCAACGATCGGGGACAGGCGTACGTGACCGGGCTTCGGCTTCAGTCGACAACCGTCGACATCGGATCGGTCGACCTCGGCACGATCTCCGCGTCGATGCAGCGCCGGGTCAGGGAGTCCTCGTTCGAAACGTTCGACCAGACGCGAGCAATCGAGTTCAATCGGGACTGGAACCTGTCCCGTTCGGGGTCGACTCCGGCGGAGGCGTTGCTTCAGGCGGGCGACGAGATGCTCGACCGCGCGGAAGCATCCTGGCAGATCACAGAGGCATCTGACGTGTCGGGGTCAGCCGGCCGACTTCAGTTCGGCGATGCCTTCGATGCTCGTCGGGTGGAGGGACAGGTTTCGATTCAGGAGGCGGGGTGGCCTCGGCTGCGTGTGTCCGGACACCGCGTCGCTAGTACGGATCGAATCGAAGGAACCGAAGGGACGTGGACGAAGCAACAGCATGTCATTCGCCAGCCAATCGGCGTGTTCGAGCCGTCATTGCGATTCGACAGAGAGGTTCGTGATCAGCAATTCACGGCGTCCGGAAGGCCGACGGATGGCGCCTTCGCGTACACCGAGTGGGAGCCCGGCCTCACCGTGGATGCGGGGAAACTCACATTCGCAGGTCGTATTGCGTACCGATTGGAAGACGAAACGCTGTTGTTGAAAACGATCCGTGCGGCCCGGGCGACGACAGGCACGGCCTCGGCACAATGGACTCCGGACGCCCCCTACGATCTCGCTGTTCAGGGTGGGTATCGAGTGCGGCGATTTACCGAGCCGTTCGAGCGAGTGGGGGAGCGCGACACGGAGTCGCTTCTCATGAAAGTTGATATCGGAACGCAACCGTGGCGCCGTGCTGTGGATGCCCGGCTGTTCTATGATGCGAAAACCGAGCGTGAGCCGACGCTTCAAGAGGTGTATGTTCGGACGGGAGTGGATCTCGGGCAATTCGTCTGGCAGGACGCGAATGGCGACGGACTGCAGCAGGTGGACGAGTTTGTGCCGGAGACGACGCCGAACGAAGGAGCGTATGTTCAAAGCTTTGTCCCATCTGACTCGCTGGCGTCGGTTGTGAGCATCGACTCCCGGCTCCGTTTACGGCTCGAGCCGAGGCAGATCTGGAAAAGCTCCGACGAGCGATGGAAGCGCTGGCTGACCCGCGTCGAGAGTCGGTCGCTCGTCGAACTCCAGGAGACGAGCCGGTCGAACCGACTGGTTGACCTCTACGTCTTGAATCCGGATGTTCTGCGCAGGCCGGGAAGTACGATTGACGGAACGCTCCGGCTGCAACAAGAGCTCGACTTATTTCCGCAGAGTCAGACGGCCGGGTTGGATCTGGCGTGGACGCAGGCGCGAGGGCTCACGGAACGAGCCGCGGGACAAGAGCGATCTTTTTTGAACGCCTGGGAAGCAGCAACACGCTGGCGGATCGCCTCTTCGTGGACCGCGCGCCTCTCGAGTTCGGTCCAGACGGACCGGTCCCTCAGCGAAGCGTTTACGTCGTCGCGTAGCTACGACATTGATGCCTGGCAGCTCCGGCCGGAGGTCTCGTTTCGTCCGACGGAGACTTGGCAGGTGACGAGTGCTGCGGCCGTCGGGCAGAAGGAGGACGCGGTCAAAAACCGGTCCGCCCGCGTAGTCCGCTTTCCTGTGGAGGTTGCCTGGGCTCGCGCAGGACGCTTTCGGGTCAAGGTCAACGGCGAGCTCTCGGATATTCGGCTTGATGGAGACGCCGTGGGGCTCGCTCAGTTCGAGCTCACCGATGGTCGCGGGGCGGGGCGATCGTACCTCTGGGGCGCCCGCGGGCAGTACCAGGTCAGCGGCAATATCGAGGCGTCGTTTGCATACGACGGGCGGGCGCCGGCCGATGCTGAGACGATCCACACGTTCCGTGTCAACCTCACGGCTCAGTTTTAAACATGAGCACGGGAAACGCTACGAGCGACGTTCAAATCGCAAAACGATCTCGCTAGCCGCGCACCGGTAACGGCTTACTTCTGGATGCTCGGCTCGGCAAACTCATCGTACTGTTCTCGCTTGATCGTTGCACCGGCAGCGCGAAGTTTCTCTGCCAGGTTCTCGTATCCCCGATCGAGATGATAAATTCGGAGAACATCGGTTCGGCCCTCTGCAACAATTCCCGCCATGACGAGCGAGACGCTGGCACGCAGATCCGTACTCATGACCTGCGCTCCTTTGATTTTTGCGCCGCCACGTACAGTGGCAGCATTACCGTTTACGGAGACATCAATACCGAGTCGCTGGAGCTCGGGGATATGCTTAAAACGGTCGTCGTAAATCGTATCGGTCACGGTCGCTTCCCCGTCGGCCGTCGCGAGCATGACCGTCCACTGGGCCTGCAGGTCCGTGGGAAAGCCAGGATAGGTTTCCGTGCGGATCGAAACCGGCGTGAGCGACTCGGGCGGCGTGACGATGGCGCCGTCGTTGGTGTACTCGACGTTTACCCCGGTGCCGCGGAAGTAGTCCTTGAACGCCTGCCCGAGATGCTCGTGATTCCCGTTCGTGATTCTGAACGGCTTGCCGGATTCGCCGGCCATGGCCGCGAGGATCATGAACGTTCCCATCTCGATCCGGTCGGGCGTATTGCGTACGCGAATCGGGTCGAGGCCGTCAACCCCCTGAATCTCGATCGTCCGTGTCCCGAGGCCGTCGATCTGCGCCCCCATCTCTTTCAGCGCTTCGCCAAACGCGACGACATCCGGCTCCATGGCTGCATTCTCGATGCGAGATCCGCCGCGCGCTGTCACTGCACCGAGGAGAAGGTTGACGGTGGCGCCGACGCTCGACGGCTCCATGCGAAACGTGCCGCCCTCCAGCCGCCCGCCTCGGGCCTTTGCGACCACGTAGCCTTCGTCCAGCTCGATCTCGGCTCCGAACTGCTTCATTCCCTCGATGTGAAGGTCCACCGGGCGAGGTCCCCATGCGCATCCGCCGGGAAGTGAAACTCGGGCCTGACCGCAACGGCCAATGAGTGCGCCGAGCATGTAGAACGACGCCCGCATCTTCTTGACGAGCTCGTAAGGGGCCACGGGCTGGTCGACCGTCGACGCATCGATTGTGACCGTGTGATCGTCCGGTGCGACCGTAACGTCCGGTCCGGTTACGCGAATCACTTTCGAGAGCGTATGCACGTCACGCAGGTCTGGGACGTTCGTCACCGTGGTTTCACCCTCGGCCAGAATCGCGGCTGCCATCAGAGGCAGTGCGGTGTTCTTCGAGCCGCCAACTTCGAGCGAGCCTGAAAGAGTACTGGGGCCTTCGATGACGAATTTGTCCATGGATGGGGCGTGGGATGAAAGTAGGCGTCCATTCGAGCGTAACGACCGTTCATAAGCACGCTACGCGCCTTTGTTCACCGGTCGGAGGCATCAGCACTGGCATGTACAAAAAACGAACGGTTTCCCATCGCGGTCGTACAGCAAAACGAGTCGATCGATGACCAAGCCAGCTTCTGAATGGACCGCATTTACCTGGATCACGCTGCCACCACGCCCCTTGCACCGGAGGTGCTCGATGCAATGCTTCCGCACCTTCGTGAACAATACGGAAATGCCTCATCCGTGCATCAGATGGGGCGACAGGCGCGGTTTGCTGTGGAAGAGAGTAGAGAACGTGTTGCCCACTGCCTCGGTGCGGAACCCGGTGAAATTGTTTTCACGAGTGGCGGCACGGAGTCCGACAATTTTGCGATTAAAGGGGCTCTCGCGTCTCGGTCGACGGACGGGCGGACCCACCTCGTCACGTCCGCTGCGGAGCACGAGGCGGTCCTTCGTCCGGCCGAACGTCTTGAAGCGGACGGTTACGATGTCACGATTCTGACGCCGGAAGAACGTGGAGCCGTCCGGCCTCAGCACGTGGAGGAGGCGATCACGGCTGAAACCGCGCTGGTATCGCTGATGCACGCAAACAATGAGATTGGGACGCTGACGTCGATCCGCGAGATTGCGGACATCTGTCACGAACAGGACGTCTGGCTCCACTGTGATGCGGTCCAGACCGCCGGATTGCTTGGCGTCGACGTACAGGATCTCGGCATCGATCTAATGTCCGTGTCCGGCCACAAATTTTACGGACCGAAAGGCACCGGATGTCTCTACGTCCGGGGCGGCATCGACCTGGGTCCGCTGGTCGAAGGCGGGTCGCAGGAGCGTGACCGGCGAGGTGGCACGGAAAACGTGCCTGGGGTCGTAGGGTTTGCGGAAGCGCTGGAGCACGCGGTGAACGCCAGCGAAGAGCGCGTTGATCGGATCGCTACGCTGCGAGACCGATTGGTCGACGGCATCCGTGAGAAGGTGGACCCGCCGTTTGTTTTCAACACGCCGGTCGATCAGCCGGACGCGATCGCTCCGCATATCGTCAACGTCTCGTTTCCACCCGTGGATGACCGGCCACTAGATGGGGAAATGCTGATCCTGAACCTCGATATGCAGGGTTTGATGGTCTCGGCCGGGTCGGCGTGCACATCGGGCGCGATGGAGCCAAGTCACGTCCTCAGCGCGATCGGCCGCGACCGAGCGACCGCATCGGCTGCCGTGCGCTTTTCGCTGGGTCGCTCCAATACCGAAGATGAGATCGATGCCGCCGTCGATGCGCTCGCATCTACCGTAACACGCATGCGCCGGTAGGGCGGACCGTCGTACACGGCACGTTCGTTTCCAACGATCAGATTCAGCCCTAAATGTCATCCTCGCGAAGTGACAGTGCCCTTCTTGTTTTTGCAAAAGCTCCCGAACCTGGGCGGGTAAAAACCCGGCTTGCGGCTGGAGGCTCAGACCTTACGGAATCGGAGACAGCGCAGCTGTACACGGCATTTCTAAAAGACGCGCTCTATCAGTACATCCACATGGCGAAGGAGTCGGAGCCCCCCCTGGATGTTCAGCTTCACTGGGCCGGTGATATTGCGGCGGCGTCTCCGTTCGTTGATTCGCACGTATCGAGCCGAAAGAGGGCGATAGGTCACGTCGACGTGAGGGAGCAGGAGGGAGAAGGGCTGGGCGAACGGATGAAAACGGCATTCGCCCATGCGTTCGACAACGGATACGAACGGGCCGTCGTTATCGGCACGGACCATCCGACGCTACCGTCGGCGTTCATCGACGAAGCCTTTGGCGCCATACGGGAGAAGAAATCCATCTGTTTGGGGCCGAGTGCGGACGGAGGATACTATCTGCTGGGCATGAACGGCTTTTACCCGAGCGTTTTCGAGGATATGACGTACAGCCACGCTCACGTTTTCAAAAACACGCTTCGGCGGGCAGCCGAAACCGAGGCGGAAACGACCATTCTACCGGAATTCTACGACGTCGATACGTCCAACTCGCTTCGGCATATGCTGGTCGATCTGCGTGATACAAGCGTCTCGGCACCGAATACCCGGGCGGCGACCGACGAATTACAGCTCTACGACCGGTTTGACGTGAATAGGCAGAAGCAGGAGGCGTCCGCAGAAAATCATGTCTAATGCGGCTGTGCTCCTATTGTCTGGGTTGGGGACCGTCGGTCGTCATCGTCCGCGAGGTCGATACGTGTGGATGGTTTGCGAAGAGGCAGAAGTAGTGGGGGGATCGCGCCTGTAAGATTCGGTTGGCACCTTTACAGTCACTGAATCATTTCCGATTATGATGACAGCACCCGCTACTTCGGCCCAATTTGAAGTCACATGGCAAACTCCGACAGCGTCTCTAATGGAACCGCTTCCACTCGCCCGGATCTCGGCGACATCAAAACCCTGGAGCAGTTCATCTTAGAGCAACAGGACCGCTTTCCGCATTCGACGGGTGCCTTCTCGCGTCTTCTTCGAGACATCAGTCTCGCAGCGAAGATCGTGAACCGTGACATGCGAAAGGCTGGTCTGATTGATATTTACGGCTCCACCGGCGAAACGAACGTACAGGGAGAGGTGCAACAAAAGATGGACGCCCTCGCCCACAGAGAATTTGTGCTCGCGCTCCGGCGTGGCGGCGAATGCTGTCTCATCGGATCGGAAGAGCACGCCGAGGCCATCCCGCTGGACACGTCGTCGGAAGGCGATGGCAAGTACATCGTGTTGCTCGATCCGCTCGACGGCTCATCGAACATTGACGTGTGCGTTTCCGTCGGCACCATTTTCAGCATTTACCGGCTTCCCGACGAGTACGACGAGGACGAACCGGATCTTGATGCTGCCCTTCAACCGGGCACGGAGCAGATCGCGGCTGGGTATGTCGTCTATGGCTCCTCGACGATGATGGTCTACACGACTGGTAATGGGGTCAACGGCTTCACGCTCGACACCTCCATCGGGGAGTTCCTTCTTTCTCATCCCGACCTCACGACGCCGAAGACCGGACGCATCTTTTCAATCAACGCTGGCTACTACCATAGCTTCGAAGATGGACTGTGCGATTACCTCGACTGGCTGCAGGAGTATGACGAAAACGACCCGAACCGTCCTGCGAAGACGCGATACATCGGTTCGTTCGTGTCGGACTTCCACCGCAATCTGCTGAAAGGCGGAATCTACATGTATCCGGCGACGCAGAGCAGTCCAGAAGGAAAGCTTCGGCTGATGTACGAGGCCAATCCTATGGCGTGGATTGCGGAACAGGCGGGCGGACGGGCGACGGACGGACACACGCGTATCATGGAAAAATCGCCAACCAAACTCCACCAGCGGACGCCGTTGTTCATCGGCTCGGAAGACATGGTGCGACGCGCTGAAGCCTTCCTGCAGGGCGATCCAGACCGGGTCGCTGCCGGCGAGTAGTCGTCGTCAGCCTGTTGCTACGCTCATCTCGCTCGGTCTGACAGCAGGTCGTTCGCACGCGACCGGACATCTTCCGCAGAATTGCTCGTGAGGGCCTCGTCCGCGAGGCGGCGGCACGCTTCGTCGTCTAGGGAGCGGACGAGCGCCTTGACGTCCGGGATTTGATTCGGTGAGACCGAAAGCGTGGTGATCCCCAGACCGAGCAGAACAGGCACAGCGGCGCGATCCGCGGCCAGTTCGCCACAGACGCTCGTTGGAATCTCGGCGTTCGTTCCGGCGGCGACGGTACGCTGAATCAAGTGCAGCACGGCTGGATGCAGCGCGTCCGACAGCCCGTGGAGCTCGCTGTGCTCACGGTCTACAGCCATCGTGTACTGCGTGAGATCGTTGGTACCGATGGAGAAGAAGTCGACCTCTCGCGCGAGAGCATCTGCTCGGAGGGCACTCGCCGGCGTCTCGATCATCGTCCCAAGAGGGAGGGAAGCGTCTGCATACATGCCACGTTCTCGGAGGTCCGCACGGGCCTCGTCGAGAATCTCCCGCGTCTGTTGTACCTCATCAACAGTTGCTACCATCGGTAGCATCAACCGAACCCGGTGATCTTTGGCGAGCCGCAGCACAGCACGAAGCTGCGTACGAAAAAGATCAGGGGAGCGGAGAAGCACGCGGATGCCCCGTAGTCCCAGAAACGGGTTGGTTTCGTGCGGGAGTGGGAGGTAGCTAAGGGGTTTGTCACCACCGACGTCAAGCGCGCGAACCGTGACCAATTTCCCTGGAAGCGAATTGCAGATTGATCGCAGGGTTCGGACCTGTTCGTCCTCACTCGGTGCTTCGTCTGTATCGGTGAACAAAAACTCCGTTCGGAGAAGCCCGACGCCGTCGGCCCCACCGTCAGCAGCGCGTGCGGCATCTTCGCTCCGGCTCACATTTGCAGCAACCTCGATTCTCGTCCCCGATTGTGTCTTGGCAGGTTGGTGCGCAGCCGCTTGAGCCTTGCGTTGTTGCGAGGCCTGGTGTGCACGCTCGCGACGGACGGTCTCTTTTGTCGACGCGTCCGGTTCGATCCAGACGAGCCCCGCCTTCCCGTCGACGGCCACCTCGGTCCCGTTGCGTAGCGAGAGAACGTCCACTCCCGCGTCGAAAACGGCCGGGATTCCGCGACCTCGGATGAGGATGGCGCTGTGCGAAGTCGCATTTCCCTCCGCGCAAACGACCGCGCGAACCGTGTCGGCGTCTAGTTGTGGAATGTCCGACGGGCGAAATCGCCGGGTGACGAGAATGTGTGGATCGTCCGGTCCGCCAATCGGCTTCGGGGGGACATCGACGAGCACATGCAGGACACGGATGGCGACATCACGGACATCATCCGCACGCTGGGACAAGTACTCATCATCTGCACTTGCGTAGGCGTCAATCACCGTCTCCACCGCCTCCATCCACGCGAGGGGAGCGGCCTGGCCCTTCTCGAATATATTCTCGTGGGCTCGGTCGCGGAGCGCGGGATCATTGAGAAGCAACTGCTGTGCGCCGATAATATCCGCAGCATCAGTGTGTCCCTTGTCCAGAAGGCGCGACCGCTCGTATTCCATTCGTGTGCTGACGCGATCGAGAACCGTCGAAATCTCCTCCCACGTTCCCTCTGGATCATCGGTAAACTCTTCCGGCACCTCCGGCACCTCGGGTTCGTGCACGAAGACAGGTCCAACGGCAGCTCCAGCCTGAACAGCGATTCCCTTCAAGGCGGTCTCGACTTGTCTTTCGCTGTAGGGTAGGAAGGAGACGGCCTTTCCAGTTGGGCTTGTGTCTGCGAGATCTGTCTTCGATGCGGAGCCCTCATCCGGTTCCGTCGTGTCGATCTCATCGAAGCCGGACGCGACGAGTTGGGCGAGCCGTTCAACAATTGCTTGAGCTTTTTCGCCTGTCGCCTCAATCTGGAGTCGATGGCCTCGTACGGCGCCGAGTGTAGTTACAGTGGACTGGCTCGTAGCATCAACCGGTCCCTTCCCGTTCGTGAGATCGCGTACCTGTACAGATCCGTTCTGTGCCGAACCGGCATACTGAAGTGCGAGACGAACAAATTGGGCCGCCGGACGAGCATGAAGCCCGTGCTCATTCACAACATCCACCGTCGCGGATGCCTCCCACACTTTGCCGGGGGACACCTGAGATTGACCATCATCGGAACCGTCAGATTCGTCTCCCGGAATCGCGTCTGTTTTTTGTTTTAGCGCAGAGCGTGCGTCTCGGATGACGTGATCAAGACTCCCGCCGCCAGAGGCGGTTACGCTGGCGGAAATGGCTCCTTCGATGAACGGAGCATCGATCAGGCGTGTACGCTCCTTCACGTCCGGATCGACGAAGTCCAGCGCCATTTCTGCGCTGATCACGGCGCTTCCGACATCCATCAGCACGACCACGCCATCTCCGTCATCGGCGGACTCGATGGCGCGAGCAATGGCTGTTGCATCGGTACCGAATTGATCGTTGTCGTCCCCCGCGCCCGCTGCGATCTCGATTCGGACCGAAGCGCCACTCATTTCGCGAAGAAGTGGAACGAGGGACTGAGCCAGCGACTGGCTGTGCGAAACCAGGACGATTCCAACCACGAGAGGAAGAGCCGTTGCGAGGACGAGAGGAAGAGCACGGAAGAAAATCTGCGTTACCGTACACGGAAAACCAGCGGATCCGTTCGCCCGCGACAGAACTTTACAGAAAAAGGCGAGGCGCGTAGAGTCGAGGTCTACTACGTGCTATTCTGCGGACGTTTCATTGGCATCAACGGCAGCCGCAAATAGATAAAACGATGATGTCGCGCCAGGATCCTGGTGTCCCGCACTTCGATCGCCAAGGTAGCTCGCTCGCCCTTTCGTTGCTATCATTGGGGTGGTGCTCTCCATCCCGTCTTTTGCCGCAGCGGCTGCATCGCTGAGAGCGTCACTCCAGGATGCATCTTGCTCAACGGCCGATTCCAATGCTTCAACGGCTGGAGTAAGAGCATCGACCATCGTTTTTTCTCCCGTCTCTGCTTTTCCGCGGCGCTGAACGCCGTCGAGTCCTGCGCGCATCATCGCCGCCCAGTCCGAAAGTGCAATCGGTCCGTCCGGTGCTGTTTTGCCTGCTTCCATGAACAGCGTGCCATACAGCGGGCCACTTGCTCCACCGGTCTTTGAAATGATCGACATGGCGACATTTCGAAGGGTTTCGCGAGTATCGCTGTCATTCAGGCTTTGGACCGCGGCACGAAGACCGCGTACCATGTTCTGGCCGTGATCTCCATCGCCGATTGCGCTGTCCAATTTTGTCAGGTACTTCTGGTTCTCCTCAACCCGATCAAAAAAGGCCTCGATCCAGGAACGGACAAATGTAGAATCGCGGGACATGCCGGCTGCAGATGAATCCGAGAGGAGGGAAAAGACGATGGTGAAACGGGCGTCACGCGGCTACTGTCCCCAGCGCAGACCGGGCGTTTGCACGGGCGCGTCCCACAGCGCAACGAGGTCATCCGTCATTCGCATCATCGTGATCGACAATCCTGCCATCTCCAGGCTGGTGATGTAGGGTCCGACGAGGTTTCTCACCACGTTGAGGCCGTGATCTTCGGCCATCGCCGCGGCCTTCCGATAGCACAGGTACAGCTCCATCATCGGTGTTGCGCCCATTCCGTTGACGAAGAGGAGAACGTCGTCTCCGGAGTGAAAGGGCAGGTCGGACAGAATCGGCCCCATAAGGCGTTCGACAACAGCGTCGGCCGATTCGAGACTCATTCGATCGCGTCCCGGCTCGCCGTGAATGCCGATCCCGATTTCCATTTCATCATCGGCGAGTTGGAAGGTAGGCTCGCCTGCGGAGGGCACCGTGCACGAAGTCAGAGCCATCCCCATGCTGCGAACTTCACTGTTGCACCGACGGGCTAAATCGGTGATCTCCTCGAGCGAGCGGCCGTCATCCGCCGCAGCCCCGCACATTTTCTCGATAAGAACCGTTCCGCCGACGCCACGACGTCCTGCTGTGTACGTGCTATCTTCCACGGCGACATCGTCGTCGATCACGACGGATCGAACCTCGATGCCCTCATCCGCACCCATTTCTTCGGCCATCTCAAAATTCATCACGTCGCCCGTATAGTTCTTGACGAGATGAAGAACGCCGGCGCCCGCACTCACGGCTTCGGTGGCAGCGAGCATCTGATCGGGGGTCGGGCTCGTGAAGACCTCGCCCGGGCAGGCCGCATCGAGCATTCCTCGACCGACGAAGCCGTTATGCATCGGCTCGTGACCGGATCCGCCTCCCGATAAGATGCCGACCCGTCCGTCCGGTACACCATCGGAGCGGACCACGAAGGTGGGATTGAAATGAACCGAAACTAGGTCCGGATGAGCGGCAGCAAACCCTTCTAACGACTCGCGAACGACATGATCTGGATCGTTGATTAGCTTTTTCATGGTCGCCTGATCTGATTGAAACTCATCGTAACGTCCCGGACGTCGCCAACGCTATGACGTCCGGGAAGGTAGTGCGCTGCAAGCGAAACCGTCGTTCGTCAACGGCTGGGTCCAGGTGCGATCACACCGTACCCGGAACCCAGACGCCTGTACCGAGGATACCGACGAAGTACAGCAGGGCGATGACGAACGTCCCGAACACAATCGCAGCGGCGGGCGGGTCCCAGTGCGTGTCGCCGTGAGCGTAGAACACACGTTGGAAAAGCTCGCCGAAGAGCGCACAGATCAGACCGAAAGCACCGCCGATAATGAGTGCACTTTCGTTGCCGAGCCCACTCAATACGCCGCCCTCGGTCGCTGTGACGGCGAGGGCAATGGTGCTGGATGTCAGCGTCATATGGTGCGTCACGGGAATTTTCTCGACGCCGAGGTTGAGGAAAAGCAGACTCGCCGCACTGATGCCAAAAGCGAGGAACGGGCTCCCGGTCTGAAGAGCAATGAATGCTCCGAGAACACCCGTTATGGCGCCGAGGAAGGCCACGTCGCCCCATTTGTATTGGTGCGGAAGCCAGGGCTCAACCGAAAGTCGATCCGTGGCAGATTTTACCTGGTCTGAAACGGTCCCTTTTGCAGATGATCTCTTTTCCTCACGCTCGAACGGACTCATGTCGAGGATACCCGAGCCGGACACGACGCCGATCAGACTATAGCCGAACGCGAGACGATGAATCAGCGCCGACAGGACAACAGCTATAGCAATGGGGTCCCACGGAAGACTCAGGTTGGCAGAAAACTGGGTAATTACGAGGCCGAGAATGCCGAACAGGCCGCCGACAACAAGGACATCTCCTTGAGGCCCGAGGGCATACCCGATGTTTTTCGATTCGTGAAAGTCGAACCCGCTGGTCATGTAGCCCTTCTTGGCAGCATACGCAGCTGCGGCCGCACCACCGGCGAATGAGATATGCGGACCGAAGACCGGTCCGAAGGCAACGTCTCCCGTGACGCCTTGGAGGCCGCCGGCTTCACCAGCAATAACCATGATGCCGGTGAAGATAAACGCTGGGAGGGCCCCCACCGCGGCCCCAAAAGCCCCTCCAGCGAAGGCAGCGATGATCAAGAAAATCCAATCCAGCTCAAAAATAGCTTCCATGATACTGACGTAGGTTGGGTGATGGAAATTCGAGCAATCGGAACAGCAGAATCGTTCGTAGGCATGGGCGGGCCCATTCGAGCAGCCTGCGGTCCAGACCTGCTGGGCCACAGGCGCTCGATTTGGCGTATGGGCCGGGTTACAATGTCACCGACAACTCCGTCGACACCCCGTACCAGTTTTCACCGACCTGACCGGGAGAGGCAACGCCCTCATCCTGCGATACAAACTCGAATTTGAGCATCGCTTTTTCCCAGAATGAAACGCCGACGCCTCCCTGGATACGCAGGAGGGCAGTTTCGTCGTCGGGGGCCCAGTCGGAGGTGTTGTTCGCGTACGAGACGCGGCCGGCCAGAAAGAACGATGGCGTTGCGTTGATCTTGAGGGTGCCTCCAAGAAATAGCATTTTGCTATCCTCCTCGACGAGTCCCGATGCGCCTCGCGCGACGGTTGGATTGCCACCGGTGTCTGCGAAGCTGTATTTCTCTTGGGTGATGCCTCCCCAGAAGTCAGCATCCGCGATATCTGATTTGAACATCGCGTCGGCGTGCAGGACGAGCGGCTGGAATCCTGGATTGATGAGGGCGTGCGTGTAGCGATTGGGTTGGCCCGACGCCCCCGTGCCGCCCGCACCCGGAACGGAATAATTTTCACCGTCACCGACAATCCAGCTTGTGGCAACCCCGCTGCGCGGTTGGCTTGTCGCCTTCATCACTGCTGCGCCAATGCCGAACGTCTCGGTCGCAAACTTCGCCTTTCCGATCAGGGAAACACCTGTGCCCGGCGTATAGGCTTCAAAAAACGTCGGCGTGGTTGCGGTAACGTCGAACCCGAACCCGCCTTCCGTTGAGCCGAGTAGCTGGACGCCTGTCTGCGCGGTGACGAAATCGATCGGGGAGTTGCCGATGAGCGGGTTGCCCTGCGTTGCGGCTCCGTCGGAGTACCCGCGAAAGTTAAACGGGCCGGTAACGGGCGTGCCGAATCGGAGTGTGATCTCCTCGCTCAGGAGAAAATCCAAAGCCACATAGTCGACGGCGGGAGAGAAGCTGTTGCCGCCAGATCCGAAGTCATTCGGCTCGTGTCCGAAGTCGACAAAGAAGGAGATCCGCTCGTGGATGTCTGCCGAAACCTCGAAGTTGACGCGGACGCGCTGGAAACCGAACTCTGCTTCACCGGGGAGTGTATCGTCCGCATCGACGCGCACGAACTGCGCTCCTTGCATAGCTTTGACCCCGAAACTGAGCCGGTCCATTAAATCATCGCCGTCCTGGGCAACCGAGGGGCTTGCGGCCAGGAAAACGAAAAGTGCAGCGGTAAAAAACGCGGTGACTCGTTGCAACTTATTCATAGCAGGTACCGAGTTTTCGAGAGTTGAAGGAGTAACATCGCTTCAGAACCTGTTCGGTGGAAAACGTCGCAGTCGACGCGACGCCGCAGTCCGCCAAACACGTTTACATTGCACCTTCTGCACGGTGCACATTAGGACCTCATCTTTCGTCGAAGGGGAAAGAATGACCGCGGCGTGCAGGAACCACTGTCTGAGCCCGACAGCAGGAAAAGAACCTCGGTCGGTGTGCCGGCACATCCATGAGCGTCGGGGTCAGGAGTACACAGTGGCGGCTACCCACAAGGCGACTATGCACGGACTTGCATGGCAGGCCGTCTGCGTACGCCGAAACGCTTGATGCGGCCGCGGACGGGAAGGGGCAACGCGACGGGGGCTGCCTGACAACCCAAGAAAAACGAGGCGACTCGCTCAGGTCGTCAGACAGAACTCCTCAGGCTACGGAAGAGACGGTTCGCATGGAGAAAGAACAGATACCTCAGGACTCAGCCGCACACAGGCCGACTTCCTGTCGGTCAGACAGGAGAAACCTCCCCGTGTGCTGGCGCATCACGTCGTCGATTTCACCTGCGTTGTTTCAGACGTGAGAATGTAGCTCTGAGCCAGCTCGGTGAAGGCGTTGACTTGTTCATCCACCCAGTCTTGACTGTGGTCAAGCTCCTCGGCCATTAGCTGGGCAACCTCGGGTGCAATGTCGACGGCGGCTTTTGCGTTGAGGAGGAGGGAGCGGGTTCGGCGTGCAAGGATATCTTCGACCTGTCGTGCCATCTCGTGACGCGTGCCCCAGACCACCATGGCCTTCCGGATCGGGAGTCGCTTGTCGAGTTTTTCCGAAAGCTCCGGTCGGTCGCGCATCAACCCTTTCAGGCCGGGGGCATCGGAGCCATACTGCGACAGATCGCCGAACTGCTCCGGGTGCTCATGCCAGCCATGAATGTGGAGGTTCTTCGTGACAGACGGGCGTTCGTCGACGTCGGCGAGGGTCGCGGCCTGGTCGATCGTGTCTTCGGCCATCTTCCGGTAGGTTGTCCACTTGCCGCCCGAGATGGTCACAAGCCCGTTGTTAGAAATGTGGAGCACATGCTCGCGCGAGATGTCCGACGTGTCACCGGCTGGTGCATCTGGCCGGGTGACCAGAGGACGAATTCCGGCGAAGGCGCTGAGAACGTCGTCGGGGGTCGGGTCCTTCACGAGATAGCGTCCCGCGTGCTCGATCAGGAAATCCAGTTCCTCTTGCATGGGCACCGGTTCCATGGTCGGACCATCCACCTCGGTGTCGGTCGTTCCAACGACGATTCGGTTCAGCCATGGAATGGCGAAGAGCACGCGGCCATCGTCCGTCTTGGGGACCATGATCGCACTGTCGCCCGGGAGGAATGACTTATCGAGAACGATGTGCACGCCCTGACTCGGACGGAGCGTGTCCCTGACATTCGGGTCGTCCATCTTCCGGATCGAGTCCGTAAAGATTCCGGTAGCGTTGATGACAGCTTTGGCGTGCAGTCGGTACTCTTTGTCGTTCTCCTGGTCCACCGCGACGACTCCGTTTACGACACCCTCATCGCTTTTAATGAGGTCGGTCACCTTCACGTAGTTGAGTGCGATGCCTCCCTGCTCGACCACGGTTTGCGCCATGTTCACGGCGAGGCGCGCATCATCGAACTGGCCGTCGTAGTAGATCACGCCGCCACGAAGGCCCTTGGGTTCGATTGTAGGAAGGTGCTTGAGCGTTTCCTCACGCGAGAGATGCTTCGAGCGGCCGAAGTTCTGCCGGCCGGCCAGCATGTCGTATACCTTCATGCCGATCCCATAAAATGGGCCTTCCCACCAATCGTAGTTCGGAACGACGAAGGCGAGATTGTGCACGAGATGCGGCGCATTTTCCTGGAGGAGTCCACGCTCTTTGAGAGCCTCCAACACCAGGGAAATGTTACCCTGCTGCAGGTAGCGGACGCCACCGTGGACCAGTTTGGTAGAGCGACTGGACGTTGCCTTCGCAAAGTCATGCATCTCAAGCAAAAGCGTGTCGTAGCCGCGTGAGGCGGCTTCAATCGCGACGCCTAAACCGGTCGCGCCACCCCCGACGACGATAAAGTCAAATGCCCCTTCATGGTCTTCAAGGGCTCGAATACCCGTATCGCGTTGCATGTAATTGTTGGATGAAGCGAAAAAGGATGCGTGGAGCCACACGGTCACGCCCCCGCCCGACACGGGGCCAGGCGGGAGCACGAACCGGTAGATAGCTTATTCGGCGGGTACGGCGTCTTCTTGCTGCTGCTCTCGCTGGTCACCACCCAGTGGTTCTTCCCAGGCTTTGGAACGCTCAAGCGCTTTGTCCCAACCAGCTCTCAGTTCGTCGACCATCGCGTCATCCATCTTCGGTGTGAATCGACGGTCGACTTCCCATTGAGACTTGATGCTCTCAAGGTCATCCCAGTAGCCTACGGCAAGCCCGGCGAGGTACGCGGCTCCGAGCGCTGTCGTCTCAAGGGTCTGCGGCCGCACGACCGGCACACCGAGAATGTCGGACTGGAACTGGAGTAGGAGATTGTTCGCGGCAGCCCCACCGTCGACGCGGAGTTCCGGCGTTTCAATGCCGGAGTCTGCCTCCATTGCCTCCACGACATCCGCAACCTGGTAGGCAATGCTCTCGATTGCAGCGCGACAGAGATGCTCCCGGGAAACGCCGCGTGTGATGCCGGCGATGACGCCGCGAGCGTACTGATCCCAGTGGGGGGCACCAAGACCTGCGAAGGCGGGGACAACGTAGCAGCCGCCGTTATCGTCAACCTTTCTAGCCAGTTCCTCCACTTCGGACGAGTTGCGGATAATCTTTAAGCCGTCTCGCAGCCATTGGACGACCGCCCCCGCGATGAATATTGATCCTTCCAGCGCGTACGTGGTCTCACCGTCGAGCTGGTAGCCTATGGTCGTAAGGAGATTGTTTTCTGACTTGACCGCCTCAGTGCCTGTATTCTGCACCATGAAGGCGCCGGTACCATAGGTGTTTTTCCCCATGCCGGGTTCGGTACACATCTGACCGAACAGCGCAGCCTGCTGGTCACCGGCGATTCCTGCAATGGGAAGTTCGGCGGCAAAGATGTCGCCGGCTGTGGTTCCATAGACCTCACTGCACGACCGGACGTCCGGTAGCATGCTCTTCGGGATGTCGAGTATATCAAGAAGCTCGTCATCCCACTCGTTCTCATGGATGTTGTATACGAGCGTGCGAGATGCATTTGTGGCATCCGTGATATGCTTCTGTCCCCGCGTCATTCGCCAGACGAGCCACGAGTCCACCGTGCCGAAGCAGAGGTCTCCGGCCTCGGCCTTCTCACGAGCGCCATCCACATTGTCGAGAATCCATTTGATTTTGGTTCCACTAAAGTACGCATCGATAATAAGACCGGACTTTTCCTGAAATGTATCGACGTATCCTTGCTGGCGCAGGTCGTCGCAGATACCAGACGTTCGCCGATCCTGCCAGACGATGGCATTGTGGATCGGCTGGCCGGTCTTCCGATCCCAGACAATCGTAGTCTCTCGCTGGTTTGTAATTCCAATTGCGGCAACGTCGGAGGCGTCGATACCTGCACGACTGACGGCCTCCGCCGCCGTGCCGATTTGGGAGGACCATATTTCGTTGGGGTCGTGCTCGACGTGCCCTGGCTGCGGAAAGATTTGCTCGAACTCCTTCTGGGCCGTGGCCTTGATCTGACCATGGTGGTCGAACACGATGGCTCGAGAACTCGTGGTGCCTTGGTCGAGAGCGAGTATGTATTGCATGAGAGCCTTAATGGTAACGTGAGGAGAACAAGAGAGCGCCGCCGTCGGAGTCGCTGTTTTTTTCGGTTCAGTTCTAACGTTTTCCGAGATCAGGCGCGCGAAGTCGGCACGTAAGCAAGGGGAACGCTACCTATGGGGAGAGGCATCACCCGGATGAAAGACGGGAAGGAGCATTCGAAGCGCTTCCAGTCGAGTCCGCGCGTTTTCTCTATGTCCCACGTACCGGGGACCGAAGTCGCCGTCATGCCTCGTTCGGCTAATTGGCACGGCGGCCTGAAATATGTAGTATTCGTTAAGTAATGTTCGTTTCTATCATGAGAAGGTCAAGTGGTTTTGACAACATCTAGAAACAAATTACCGGTCTGATCCAGAAATCCGTCCCCCGATGAAGCAAATACGAGGGCCGTCTCTTGCCCTTCACGCGATAAAATGTGTATTTTGAATTTAGAAAATATGAAGTGGGGAAGATAGGCCCGCACCGTTTTGTTGTCGGCACCGCACCCGGTCATTGGAGATCGAATCTCCATTGCACGTCTTCCATCTGCATTCCATATCGACATCGGAAAGTTATGAGCGCATCATCCCACGAAATCCCTTCTGTGTCTGGAACGCTCGAGTCCTTTATGACGCTTGAGCAGTTTATTATCGATCATCAGGAGGAGTCGCAGCACTCGACGGGCGCGTTCTCTCGACTCATTCGAGATATCAGCGTTGCAGCAAAGATCATCAATCGGAATATTCGTCGCGCGGGATTGCTCGATGTGTTCGGGGCCAGTGGTGAGATCAACGTACAGGGCGAAGTACAGAAGAAGCTAGACGTGATTGCGGATGAGGAGATCGTACGGGCTCTCCGGAAGGGTGGCGAGTGTCGTCTAATTGGCTCTGAAGAGCAGTCCGAGACGATGTCGATCGGAGATGATCAAGCCTCCGTCGGACGGTACGCTGTCTACTTCGATCCGCTCGACGGCTCGTCCAATACCGACGTAAACGCGTCTGTCGGGTCTATATTCAGCATTTATCACCTCGGCGCACGGAACGAACGCTCGTCGACGCTTGAGGAGGTTTTGCAGCCTGGGTCGAAGCAGGTAGCGGCTGGTTACGTGGCGTATGGCTCATCGACAATGTTCGTCTACACGACGGGGGACGGGGTTAATGGCTTCACGCTCGATCCTGAAATCGGAGAATTTGTGCTATCGCATCCCGATATCCGTATTCCAGACCAGGCGAAAATGTATTCCATTAACGAGGCGGATTTCGATGACTTTAGCGCCGGGGTTCGTCGGTATCTGCGGTGGCTAAAACGTCCAGATGAGCACGGGTATCGACCCATTCGGCACCGGTACATCGGCGCTTTCGTTTCTGACTTTCATCGCAACCTCATCACTGGCGGGATATACATGTACCCGAAAACGGCGACAAGTCCGGAAGGAAAACTTCGGTTGATGTATGAAGCAAATCCACTCGCTTTCATTGTGGAGCAGGCTGGTGGGGCCGCTTCGGATGGGAAGCGTCGCATTTTGGATATCGTCCCGGATGACTTGCATCAGCGCACTCCCGTTTTTATCGGTAACACAGACCTCGTGCAAGAACTCGAGCGTCAACTCGAGGCGTCTGTTGAAGCAGCCTAATTGAACTCGCTCGGATACCGTGCAGTAGGGTTGTGACGATCCGGATACAGATTCTCTTGCCGGGTCCATTCGTCTTTTTTCGCGTTGCTCGAAGCGTCACGACCTCGCTGATAATCCGAATTTGACGTCACTTCAGCATGCAGCCGGAGTCTTTTCTAGATGGGCAACCGTCCCCACGCGCAGCCCCGACGGTTCGAGTCGATCAGATGCAACGTCCCGATACGTGGACGTTTGAGTTTCGGGGATTTGGATCAGCTGCTTTTCGAATTCTCGACCGTCTTCGTGAGACGCCACACATCGATCAGTACCAAGATGAAAAGCCGGGTGTCACGGATGATCTCAAAGACCCCTTTCGCCGGTACCGTGACGACCTCGTTGTACAATGGGTCCTGCCGAATCGCCTCGATTTTGAGACCGAGCGGCATGTGTTTAGCCGTCTGTTGAAGAATGACTTCGGGGCTGGCGGGTGCCACGACAACCTTTGGATGGCCTTCTATCGGCCTGAGACGAAGCGACTAAAGGACGTACAAATCTCTCATCGCATTTCGCCAGACGGCTTCGACATCGGCATTTACGTCGGGTCGCATGCGAAAGACCTTCTCCAACAGGCGCGCTCTCGAATTGACGATGCGCCGGAGACGTACCTCGATCTGATCAACCCGCTTATCGGTCGCGACAATTGGCGGTTTTCGCTCCATGGTGGGTCAGGAGATCGTGCGTGGACGAACGTTTGGACGGCCCCCCTTGACGAGATGCCCGACGACCTGGCGCGCTGCAAGGGGATCTGGGTTCGGCGCAGAATCGGTCGAGAACGCGTATTGGATCTGGGCCCAGAACTCGTGAAAGAAGGCGTAAATACGGTCATGGACGTCTGGCCCATCTACCGATTCTATCTGGCATAGACGGTCCCATTCTCTAGAGAGGCTCGGTCGCATGCGCTCGTCAGTGACCGGCAACCATCTCTGTATCGAGCGGATGGTTGAGTTTGTAGACCCAGGCGTCTGCCGGAATGGCTTCACTCAAAGCACGTTTGATTGCCCGTGCCTCCACAACGTCAGGCATCGGGCCGAGGACGACACGGTATCCGTTTTCATCGGTGTTCGCGGGTACGACATGGACCGTGGGGGCGTCAGTCTGGCTCAACCGCTTCCGGATCGACCTTGCATCGTCGAATGCCGACTGCTTCTTCGCATGCCAGCCGACGGATATTACCCACTGGCCGCGCTCTCCTTTTGCCGGCACCGCATGAGCGGGTTGTGGCACGGCGGTCGCTTCCACTTCAGCCTCGGCTCGTGCCAGTGGGACCTCATCCATCACAACGATCGACTCCACGCGCCGGAGGGCACCGCAGCCGGGGTCATTGACCTGATCGCGCGATCGATCCGGGCAGGGAGGGGCAAGTTCACCGTAGCCTCGCATCACGATCCGGTCGGATGATACGCCTGCGGCTTCGTAGACGTCTTGGACTGCTGA
The DNA here is from genome assembly GCF_002554795.1 of Longibacter salinarum. Classification (NCBI taxonomy): domain Bacteria; kingdom Pseudomonadati; phylum Rhodothermota; class Rhodothermia; order Rhodothermales; family Salisaetaceae; genus Longibacter; species Longibacter salinarum. The sequence goes on from NZ_PDEQ01000001.1 coordinate 423,771, forward strand.
AGCCCGTCGGTCCGACAAGTCATAATTGTAGTCCGTCGGGCCAACCCAGTCCGCGAACCCGTCGAGCCGAACGAGTTGATTTGGGCATTCGGCGACACGTTTTGCAGTCTCACGCAGCGTCCTCCGGCTTTCGGCTGTAATTTCTGCCCGGTCGAACGCAAAGTAAACGGTATCCGTGGGAGTTGGGTCGTAGCATGGATCGGTGGAGACCGATGCAAGCACGCGTCGGGTCGACGGTTTGATCTCAACCGTGATCTCCTCTTGATCGGAGCCGAACCGGTTCTCCGCGCTCAACGCGACGGTGTACGTCCCCGGCTGCTCGTACACGTATCCCTGACGAATGTCGTTGGATATATGGCCGATGTATGCATCTCGGTCGTAGCTGTGTGCTCCGCGCTCGACAACCGGGGGACTATCATCCCCGAATTGCCAGATCGCATCCAGCGGCGCCGATCCGTCGAGTTCGGCGGAAAATCGGATGAGCTGGTGCGTGTATGCCGTCAATGTGTCGGCCGAGAAGGCGTGAATCCGAGCCGGCTTTTCCGGCTCTTCCACCGTCACGTTCAGTGTTGCCGTGTCTTTCCCGCCAAGGTTGGATGCGGTCACGCTCACAGGATACGTGCCCTCGAGACGGTACGTATGTTCGACGACGAGTCCTCGCCGCTGGGTACCGTCGCCCATATTCCATCGATACTCGATCGGCGGACTGGCGTCTTGGTTTGTTCGAACCGTGTATCGCACCGTCTCGCCGCGCTGCACCGCGGTCGGACCCTCGATCGGACGGAGTTTCACAGGCGTCGGAGCGGCGGCGAGGGTGGAGCGGACTCCAGCTCCCCAGAAGCCGAGTCCGTCGAACGTAGCTCGACCATCATCCCGACTATCGATGGCATCGTCTGGGAAGGTAGCATATGCGGTCGCGTCCAGGAAGACGGAGGCGCGACGTGTCAGCATATAGTCGACGCCAAGGCCAAAGATCACGCCCCCAGCCGGGTTGTCACCACCGAGTGTAAGCTGTGGACCCACGTTGAAGTACGGCGTCGCACGCTCCTGCGGGAAAAGTGTCCATCGCCCGATGGCCTGAAGCGTCGTCATTCTTGTATTGGTGTCGGACGCTTCCGGATAGTCTGCGTACGTGAGCCCTAATCCGAAACCGATACTGCGCGTCATCTGGTATCCGACCTCGCCGTTGACGCTGAACGGTTCGACGGCATACGTTGCACGGTCCGTTTCGCTGACGCTCGGGCCGGCCCCAAGGCGTCCGTAGAGAGTGTTACTTGCGCGTATGATCTGAGCGTTAGCGATCGTAGGGAGCCAGAGAAGAACGACGAGGCCGAAGACGAGCGCAAGCGACAGGGAGTGAAAAGAGGGGCGAAGGGGAGAGAGAGGAAGATTCATAGCCTTCTACTTTCTGCGATCATTCGCGGAGCAGTGGGTCCACCCTGAAGGGTCTTCGTGGTGGATCAGTGACGATCTCAACGTAGACTGATTCTCTGACGGTCGGATGCTCCGACACCTGAAGACATGGAATCCGACGATCGATGTGCTTCTGCGCCTTGACGCGATTACAGGTCCAATGTTTGGCTAACATGGATCAACGTTCTGGTGCAAGCGGAACGTCGCATGGACCGATGCCCGGGAATGATTGCACTCGATGGAAAGACGAGGTACCGTGCTCATATCACATCGTGCCAAACGTGGAACCCTGGCTCTGACTGTCGGTGCCGACACCATCCATATCTCTTACCATCAGTCATTCGCATCACATGCCAGAACGTATTCAGATCCATCAAGAACAGGGCGTCCTTACCGTCACGCTGAATCGCCCGGACAAGCGGAATGCGATTGACAGCGTGATGGTCAGTGAGTTGAAGGATGCACTCGCAGACGACGCCCGTCACGAAGACGTACGGGTCGTGGTGCTCACGGGGGGCGGAAGCGTGTTTTCTGCGGGAGCGGATCTGGCCGCGATGAAAGAGCTACGAGATGCATCGCTGATGGAAAACCGAGACGACTCCGCTCATCTGGCGGGCCTGTTTGAAGCCATCTACACGCATGAAAAGCCCGTCATCGGGAAGGTAAATGGCCATGCTATTGCCGGAGGGTGCGGGCTCGCGGCAGTCTGCGATCTTTCATTCGTGGCGAAAGGATCGAAGCTTGGGTTCACGGAAACGCGCATCGGGTTTGTGCCCGCGATTGTGATGGTCTATGTTCGCCGAAAGCTCGGGGAGGCTGCGCTCCGTGATCTCTTGCTCCGCGGCCGGTTGATCGAGGCGCATGACGCTGCGACGATGGGTCTCGTGAACGAGGTTGTTTCGCCCGATAACCTTGATGATGTCGTAGCCGACGTTGCCGAAGAGATCGCAACGGAGACGAGCCGCTCCGGTGTGGCGTTGACGAAAGAGATGCTTGCACAGGTACCAGGCATGGGGCGTGCTGAAGCCCTCGATTACGCGATCCAGATGAACGCGTTTGCTCGCGGTACGGACGATTGTAAGGCAGGCATTCAGGCCTTTCTCGACAAGGAGCCGCCCCCCTGGAAGAAGTAGGATGAACGAATTCTCGTAGCAGGGATCCCGGTGGAAATGGGTCTCGGACGGACTGTGCCGGTGCAACCAACACGTTGACCGATATCGTCGGAACGATTGACGCGTTCTCTCATGGACACTTCCCGAATCGTTACGGCTCTGTTCAAACTGTCGCGGCGTCGGGCAGTGCGATTTGGAGCAGATGGCGGGCATTGTGTACGGCGCAGCGCGAATCCATGGTTTCGCCCGATGACCTATCTGCAAACGAACGAATTAGATTTTTCCGTCCAGGTGCAACGTCGCATGTCTTTAGTTTAAGCATCGGGACGGAGCGCCACGACGACCTCATTTTATTCATTGATTGCACCGCACGCACTCATGGGCATGAATGTCGCACAGAAACTCATCGACAGCCACCTCGAGGCGGGCACGATGAGTCAGGGAGAGGAGATTAAGCTGAAGATGGATCAGACCCTGACGCAGGACGCGACGGGGACAATGGTGATGCTCGAGTTTGAAGCGATGGGTATCCCTCGTGTGCAGACGGAATTATCTGCACAATACGTCGACCATAACCTGATTCAGTCCGACTACAAGAATCCGGACGACCATCTATTTCTCCGCAGCGCATGCAAGAAATTCGGCGTGCACTACAGTCGGCCGGGGAATGGTGTGAGCCATCCGGTTCACCAGGAGCGCTTTGGAAAACCGGGTAAAACGCTGATCGGCTCAGATAGTCACACGCCGGCGGCTGGCGCGATCGGTATGCTCGCGATTGGCGCGGGCGGACTAGACGTCGCTATGGCGATGGCGGGCAAGCCGTACACGATTCGGATGCCAGAGGTCTGGGGCGTGAAGCTAACCGGGGAATTGCCGGACTGGGTGAGCGCGAAGGACGTCATCCTTACGATGCTGCAGCGCCACGATGTTGACGGGGGCGTCGGGCGGATCATCGAATACTACGGTCCAGGGCTCGACAGCCTGAGCTGCATGGATCGCCACGTGATCGCGAACATGGGAACCGAGCTGGGCGCAACCAGCACGGTCTTTCCGTCCGACGAGGAGGTCAAGCGCTTCCTCCGGTCGCAGGGACGCGAAGACGATTGGCAAGAGCTGAAGGCGGATCCGGACGCCGAGTACGATGTCCACGAGGAGATCGATCTCTCTGAGCTCGTCCCGATGATCGCCAAACCAAGCAGCCCGGGCAATGTGGTTCCGGTGCGCGAAGTTGAAGGACAAGAGATCTACCAGAGCTACGTCGGCTCGTCCGCCAACCCGGGTTTCCGTGACTTCGCTTCGGCGGCGGAGATTGTGGATGGCCGACAGGTTCACGACCGGGTCAGCTTCGATGTCAATCCGACGTCGCGGCAGATTCTGGAGAACCTGATGAACTCGGGCCACCTGCAAATGCTGACACGAGCGGGCGCACGGATTCACCAGGCAGGATGCAATGGGTGCATCGGCATGGGACAGGCGCCGGCAACGGGACAGATTTCTCTGCGGACGGTCCCGCGCAACTTCCCGGGTCGTTCCGGTACGAAGGAAGACGCCGTGTACCTCGTCAGTCCGGAAACCGCCGCGGCATCGGCGCTCACGGGCAAGATTACGGATCCCCGCGACTTGGAGGACATCTACGGCATGTCCTATCCGAATGCCAAAGAGCCCGAAAACATCACAATCAACACGGACCAGCTGGTTGAGCCGGTTTCTGAAGAGGAAGCTCAGGGACTGGAGCTCGAGAAAGGGCCCAACGTCGTTTCGCTGCCCGAGTTTGGCTCGCTGCCGGACAAGCTTGAAGTGCCGGTTCTGCTTAAGATGGGCGACGACATCTCGACGGATGAAATCATGCCAGCCGGTTCGCGAATTCTACCGTATCGGTCGAATATTCCGAAGATCTCGGAGTTTGTCTTCGAGCAGGTTGACGAGACGTTCTTCGAGCGCAGTCAGGATGTCCGCGAATCCGGGCACGCCATTGTCGCTGGTACAAACTACGGGCAGGGCTCGAGCCGCGAGCACGCCGCGCTGGCTCCACGCTGGCTCGGTACGCGCGTCAAGCTTGTGAAGTCGTTCGCCCGCATCCACCGCCAGAACCTGGCGAACTTCGGCATTCTCCCGCTGATGTTTAAGGATGATAGTGACTACGAGAGCATCGATCAGGGCGATACCCTCGTTCTGGATAACCTCCGCGACACCATCCAAGATGGAACGGACGTAGAGGTGTACAACCAGGACAAGGATGAAACCTATGTGCTGGAGCACGACCTTTCAGAGCGTGAGCTACAGATGGTTCTGGAAGGCAGCCAGATCGGAGTGGTGAAGAAGGAGTTCGCCACGGCGTGATCTCTAGCGTGTTCGCGCACATACAAGGCTGAACACCGGACGGCGGGTCTCAATTGATGGGGCCCGCCGTTTCCTTATGTGGTGAGACAAACCGACGCCACTACACTAATTCCGTTATTGCAAAAAAAGGTCTCAATATATAGAGGCCCAGCTCAATCCCTCCGACGAATGGAGGATGGGGAAAATATTTGCAGAACGAGATTCAGCCTGGAAGATGAACGTGTAGCAATCAAAGAGGGCGATCAACGTTGAAAAAGGCGTCGTGATCTACCGACGGGATCACAGAACGGTGGATGAACGATATACTATTCCTGCGTGGTCTGTGCTTCGCATACCCCATGGTCATCATCTAATCCATTGACGCCCTCCGGCGAGCCGGATGCCCAACTCGATTTCGACCGCCGATTTGCCCCGCCCATTTTATTCGGAGTGGCCGCGTTCAAAATCCGCAGCCGCCGAAGCTCTATGGCAGTGGCACTCTGCGCTGGCACATCCGCTCCCGGTAGGAGGAGATGGGACTGCGTCATCCGTAGAGGCATATTTTGACGACGAGACGGAGCGTGCGCGGAATACTGAACCACTTCGAACCGTTAGAGAAGGAGTGTGGCGGGCAGCATACGAGGCCGCCGACGTGCATGACCTGAATGTGGATCTTCTCGCCAGTCAGGTCAGCGCCGCGCGTCAGCTGCAGGGGTCGGTCCGTTTCCCAACCGCGTCGGATCTCGAGAATTTTGCACGCGAGTGGGCAGTCCCGCATGCCCGGCTTCTCGCGTCGCTCGCAGAGATTGAATACAGCTGGCTGATGAAGCGCATCGACGAACTTGCGCGCGGATTCTTCTTCCTCGCTCGGTTTGCCACGCTACCACACGATTTGGACAACGGTCAACTGTTTATTCCGGTATCCGACTTGAAGCAGAACGATGTCCAACTCTCCGAGCTACGATCGGGGGCCGTAACGGATGGCGTGCGTCGGGTGCTCTGGAAGCATAGCATCCGTATTCGCGATGCTTTTGGTCAGGGACAGCCGATTCTTAAAGACCTTGGTCTGCGACATCGGTTGACGCTCAAACGCTGGTGGTACGGTGGACTTGAGCTGTTGAATGAGATCGAACGTCGAGACTTTGACGTCTGGAGCGAACCGATCGAGCTGTCCGCCTACCGAAAACTGCAGGTTTACCTGCTCACGGTGTTCGGACGGTCCACCTCCGCATAAGCGTCTGACGACCGTCGATGAGGAGCTCCTCGCAGCGTTATTTCCGTTTTCGTGCGAAATCATCTCAGATGTCCCAGCGCGGGTTGCGGCTCCGATGCGCAGCGATCATCTTTTCACCATCGCTTTCGGTCTTAAACCGGATTATCGTCTCTTTCGCTTATCCCTAACCTTGTCCCCGCTACATGACCACGTACAAAGAGTCCGGTGTTGATGTCGATGCCGGTGACGACGCCGTCGACCGTATCAAACCGATCGTCCAGGAGACGTTCACCCCGGGTGTACTGGCCGGCATTGGAAGCTTCGGCTCTTACGTCGAGCTGGATGCGGACGCCTATGATCAACCGGTGCTCGTGTCGTCGATCGACGGTGTGGGTACGAAGGTCAAGGTAGCCGTCCGCGCCGGACGCTTCGACACGGTCGGTCAGGACCTCGTCAACCATTGCGTGAATGATGTCGCCGTTTGCGGTGCGCGTCCGCTGTATTTTCTCGACTATTACGGCGTCGGTCGGCTTGATCCAGCTACTGCGGAGGATGTCGTTCGTGGATTCTCGACTGCATGCAAGCAAACCGGAACGGCACTGGTCGGTGGAGAGATCGCCGAGATGCCGGACGTGTATGGAGGCGAAAACTTCGATCTGGTTGGATGCATCGTTGCAGTGGTCGAGAAACGGCAAATCTTGAACGGTTCGACGACGGAAGCTGGCGATGTCTTAGTTGGTCTGCCCTCGACCGGCCTCCACACGAATGGCTACACGCTGGCGCGCAAGGTCCTATTCGACGCGTTCGACGTGGATGACACCCCGGCGGAACTGGACGGCGAATCCGTCGGAGAAGCGCTTCTCCGCGTGCATCGATCGTACCTCGGCGCGATTCAGGCGATCGTCGAAGCGCAGCATTCCGTCCGTGGATTCGCGCATATCACCGGCGGCGGGCTCCCCGGGAATCTCCGTCGCATCATGCCCGATGGTTGCCAGGCCGTGGTAGACTACGACGCGTGGGACCGTCCGCCCCTGTTCGAACTTATTCAGTCGCGCGGTAACGTACCGGAGTCGGACATGAGACGTACGTTTAATTGCGGGATTGGCCTGGTCGGCGTATTCCCGGAGAGTGAGGTGGATGCGGCTCTCGAGACGCTGAAAGGCGAAGGAGAACATCCTGTCGTGATGGGTAAAGTCGAATCGGTAGCGTCCAGAACCTAGGTTCTCCGGCTCTAAAAGCGTGTCCCGGCGTCCGGTAGAAACGGAACAAGCGCCCGCGGGCCCGGGTGTACGTGCTGCATCAACCTGACCGTCAAAACGGTTGTCGTACTCTCTTTCGGCGGCCGTCTGCAGCCGCTGAAGCGGGGCTGTGTCAGGGTTTTCTTCATTCTCTAAAGAACCTGCAGGTGCTGCTATGCTATCGCTGGTCGTCGTGCTCCTGCTCAGTTATGTCGTGGGCTCCATCCCTGGCAGCCTGTGGTCCAGCAAACTGCTGTACGGCATTGACGTCCGCGAACATGGAAGCGGAAATGCTGGGGCCACCAATACCTTTCGAGTTGTTGGCTGGCAGGCCGGTGTGGTTGCAACAATTGTCGACATGGGCAAGGGGGCATTCGCAGCAGGCGTCCTGCCGTTGTGGACGCCGTTCGGCCCACACCCGACGTTTGGAATGGCAACGGAGTCACACGTCATTGTCGCGCTACTCTGTGGACTGGCAGCTGTGGTGGGACACATGTTTCCCATCTTCGCCAAATTCCGAGGTGGAAAAGGGGTTAACACCGCCGCCGGCATATTGCTGGCACTGACGCCGATTTCGACGCTCCTGACGATGCTTGTTTTTGTCATCGTCCTCGGCACGACGCGATACGTTTCCCTGGGGTCGATCCTCGCCGCTGCTGCGTTTCCAACGATCGTCGCCATTCGGAAATATGCTTTCGGTGCGGATCTGACGATGAGTTTGCTCATCTTCGGCATTATTGTCGCTCTTGCCATCATCGTCGCGCATCAGTCGAACATTCGCCGCCTTCTTGCCGGTAATGAGAACCGGGTTTCGTCTTTCAAACCCGCGAAGGGGATGCGCGGGCGCGGTGAAATCTAGCTCCGTGTGTACGACCGAAGCGTACGCGGGACATGCAACCCCGAGGCGTTGCGGGGTCGTCGCGACTGAACACGTTACTTACCGCGCGAGGCTGACGTGTCTGAACGTCGAGCCGACGCTTGCTGCGCAGTTTCATTACTCATCGACAACTCTTGATGTCTGCATCAATTACGATCTATGGCGCGGGAAGCTGGGGTACGGCACTTGCCGTTCACCTGGCGCAATCCGGTCGCTCCGTCACCCTATGGGCGCGTCGTAGCGACCAGGCCCGGGCCATTAGAGAAAATCGATATAATGACGAGTATCTACCTGGCATCGAGATACCGGCGGACGTTCGCGTGACGTCGGATCTCAAGGAGGCAGCACAGGCATCCAACCTCTGGGCCCTTGCCGTGCCTTCCCAGCAATTGAGGTCGTTCGTCATGTCGCTGAAGCCGTTGATTCGGCCGGATATCGTGGTCGTTTCACTGGCGAAGGGAATCGAGAACGATTCGCTTATGACGATGTCGCAGGTTCTGGAGGACGTGCTCGTCCCCCAGCTAGATCGGAGTCGGATCGGTGTTCTTTACGGTCCGAGTCACGCGGAAGAGGTTGCCGAAGGCCGTCCGACGACCGTCGTTGCTGCGGCTCACTCGCCAGCCGTAGCGGAGGAAATCCAAGAGGCGTTCATGACGGATCGCCTTCGCGTCTATGCGAATACCGACGTCATTGGCGTTGAAATCGGTGGATCCGCAAAGAACGTACTCGCCATCGCTGCAGGAATCAGCGACGGCGTGGGGTACGGTGACAACGCGAAAGCCGCTCTCGTTACCCGAGGCATTGCTGAAATCAAACGACTCGGGCTCGCTCTGGGGGCCAAATCGATGACCTTCGCGGGCCTTGCGGGCATTGGTGATCTCGTCGTCACGTGTATGAGTCAGCATAGTCGCAACCGTGGCCTGGGCGAGCAAATCGGCGCCGGAAAAAAACTCGAAGAGGCGCTCGCTGATATGCATATGGTGGCCGAGGGAGTGAAGACGACGCAGTCTATTCACGATCTCGCGCAGCGGCATCACATCGAGATGCCCATTACGGAAGCGGTGTACGAGGTCCTCTTCAACGACCGGCGACCGCACGAAATGATGGAGAAGCTCATGACCCGAAGCGCCAAACGGGAGAACTGGCTTCCGGAGGTGTTGCAAGAGCGATAGAAGCGTGAAGGTTGGGACGCCGGTCCGCCAGCGCTCATCCGCGGATGACGGCCGTGGGAAGGCACCCAGGAGGGAGGAGGTAACCGCGATCGTTCGTCAATGCCACAGATCTCATGACGCTAGGAGAATTGAAGCAGATCGTTTCCCTTGGGGAAGGGATCAGCCTGGAGTTTAAGCGCCGCGTGCCGCGAGATGAGCGTATCGCCAAGGAGGTAATCGCCCTAGCAAACACGCAGGGAGGACGAATCTTGGTCGGTGTCGACGACGACGGCACGATCACGGGATTGGATGACGCGTCCGAACAAGAGTTTGTGTTGCGCCGTGCCGTTCGCCGACGGACGTTTCCGGAAGTGGATATCCGTACGGAGAGGGTTGTTGTTGCACCGCGCCGCGATGTTATTCTGGTTACGGTGCCGGAGAGTGATCAGAAGCCGCATCATCTGGTCGATGAAGGGATGGGGCCGGGCGATGGCACCGCATACGTTCGTGTTGAAGACATGAGCGTCGAAGCGAGCGGGGAGTCGGTCGAGATGATGGAATCAGCCAATTCCATGACGGGCGTCACATTCGAGTTTGGCGAGGCCGAGTCGCTATTGATGCGGTATCTGGATGACTACGGTCGCATTACCGTCGGCGAGTTCGCCAAATTGGCGGACATCTCCGCGGAGGAAGCATCGGCTACGCTCGTTCGTTTGTCGAAAGCGAATTTGCTTCGTCTCCACGCCGATCGGAAGGAGGATTATTTTACGCTCGCGTACTAATGTCGCTCTCTTTGACGGGGGATCAGGCTCTACCTCCGTTATTGCAATAAAACCTGTTTGCTTACATGTCACGTCCACGTACGTGCCAACAGCTCGATGTCATTTTTGCGGCTTGGGAGTTAGATAAAGATGCGCCATTTGCAGCGCTGGAGCCCTCTCCGATTCTGACATCGCTTTACCACGAACCTGGCACCGGATTTATATCTCGAGAAACACGTCACTGGTGCCTTTTTGACCAATCGAACATCCACTGAAAGTGTCTCGGCGCGACGTGCTGAGACTGGCGATATGTGTGGCTGACTTGTATCTTTTGCCACACGTATGTAAAATATGTGTGCCTGTAGCATCATCCGTTATTGAAACACCCACATGGCAATCGAAAACGACACGGCAACCGGCAACGAGCGGGTCAAGAGCATCCCGCTTCACGAGACAGCAGAGAAGCGATATCTGAACTATGCGCTCTCGGTGATCACGAGCCGGGCTCTGCCAGATATTCGCGATGGACTGAAGCCCGTCCAACGGCGGATTCTGTACGGGATGTACCAAAATCTGCGTCTATATCCCGATAAGCGGCACCGAAAAAGCGCTACGGTCGTCGGGGAGGTGATGGGTAAGTACCATCCTCACGGAGACAGCGCCATCTACGATGCGATGGTCCGTATGGCGCAGGACTTTTCACTTCGGGCGCCACTCGTCGACGGGCACGGAAACTTTGGCTCCCTCGACGGCGACAATCCGGCCGCGATGCGGTACACAGAGGCCAAACTCCGGCCTCTCGCAATGGAGATGCTGGATGAGATCCGAAAAAAGACGGTTGATTTCCGTCCAACCTTCGACGGCACGCTCTTCGAACCGGTCGTTTTGCCGTCGAAGGTACCAAACCTGCTGGTGAATGGTGCCAGCGGAATTGCTGTGGGGATGGCGACGAATATCCCACCGCACAATTTGGGAGAGGTGATTGATGCGTGCCTGTACATGATCAAGTCGCCCAACGCCCGGATTTCGACCCTCGTCGAAAACTATATCTCCGGACCTGACTTCCCGACCGGGGGCCGCATCCTCAATACCGAGGAAGAGCTGCTCGAGATCTACGAGACCGGCCGGGGCACGATCGAGATGCGAGGCGCTTATGAGATGAAAGGCAAAACGCGCGCGATCATTACGTCGGTGCCATATGGCGTGGACAAGAGCAAGATCGTCGAGGAAATTGCCGACCACATCGCGGACGAAAACGTCCCTCAGCTATCGAACATTCGCGATGAGTCCACCGACGACGTCCGCATCGTCCTTGAATTGAAGCGAGGATCGGATGCCGAGGCGGCGATGGCGTACCTGTTCAAGCACACGAAGCTGCAGCACCGCTTCCACGTCAACCTGACGTGCCTCGTGCCGACGGATAACGCGGAGGTTGGCGCGCCGAAGCAAGTTAATCTCTACGACATTCTCCGCCACTTTCTCGACTTCCGTATGGAGGTCGTGACGCGGCGGTTGGAGTACAACCTCGAACAGCTCGAGAAAAGGATTCACCTGCTCGAGGGATTCGAGATTATCTTCGATGCACTGGGTGAGGCGATCAAGATCATCCGCTCGTCGAAGAACAAGAAGGACGCTGCGCAACGGCTCATGCACCGTTTTGATATCGACGAGGATCAGACCGACGCGATCCTGGAGACGAAGCTGTACAAGCTGTCGCAGATGGAAATCGATGCGATCCGCGAAGAACTGGACGAGAAGCGCGCGGAAGCGAAGAAGATCAGAGGGTTGCTTGACGACGAACATGCGCGGTGGGGACTGATCCGTGACGAACTCCGCGAGGTGAAGGACAATTTCGCCGACGCCCGCCGGTCCGAGATTGCCGGTCCGGATGCTGCGATCGCGTACACGGAGGAGGACTACATCATCGACGAGGATGTCTTTGTCATGGTGACGCGGGACGGATGGGTAAAGCGTCAGGGTTCGTACACTGACATCGACAGCATCCGCGTTCGCGACGGGGATGAGGTCGGATGGGTGCTACCCGCTTCGACCCGTGCAACGGTCGGGTTCTTTACCAACTTTGGGACCTGCTACACTACGCGCGTCGACGAAATACCAAGTACGACCGGGTACGGCGACCCTGTTCAAAAACTCTTCTCGTTCGATGACAAGGAGCGCGTCGTCGGCGTCGTCTCGTTTGACGATCGGATCCTGCCCGGCGCCGTTCCTCCCGACGTCGAGACCCAGGCGGACATGTTCACGAACGGGACGGCCAACGAGGAGGATTATGACGGCGACCCGTACGTTGTGGCCATCACGAAAATGGGCCAGGCCGTTCGGTTTACTATCGACGGGTATACGGATCCCTCTACACGGACGGGGCGAATGTACGCTCGACTCGAGGATGGCGACCAGGTGGTTCGAGCCATGATAGCTCGCGGTCACGAGAACGTGTGTCTGGCCTCGCATCAGGGACGTGCCCTCGTTTTTCCGGTTCACCAGATCAGCGTCTACAAAGGCGCTGCGAAAGGTGTGATTGCCATTCGACTGGATGATGGCGACCGGGTCCTTAACTTCACACTGAGCGATATGGCGCGTGAAGGGCTTCGTGTCGAGACGAACAATGGGCGCGAAGAGATCGTGCGAACGACGAAGTTTAGCGTTACGAGCCGCGGATCGAAAGGCACCCTGGTCATCAAGCGTGGCTACTTCGCCGATGTGTTTATCGAGCCCATCGAAAAATCGCTGCCGGAGTCTTAACTTCGGCGGTGACTCCGCGCATTTGCACCCCCACAGGCATCAGTTTTTGTAGCACGAACGAATGGCAGATACGACCACCTACACCGGTAAAGACATCCAGGTCCTTGAGGGCCTCGAACCGGTTCGGAAGCGACCGGGCATGTACATTGGTGGAACCGGGAAGCCGGGATTACACCACCTGCTCTGGGAAATCGTCGATAACGCGGTCGACGAGGCCACGAACGGGTACGCGTCTCAAATCGACGTACGCCTTCACGCCGACGGACAGAGCATTACCGTTACGGACGACGGACGAGGCATCCCTGTCGATATGCATCCGGATAAGGGCATTCCGGCGCTGCAGGTAATTCTCACCACACTCCACGCGGGCGGCAAGTTTGACGGCTCGAATTACATCACCTCCGGCGGGCTCCACGGGGTTGGTGCATCGGTCGTGAATGCTCTCTCTGAAGAGATGATCGCGACTGTCAAGCGAGACCAGAAGGAATACGAGCAGCGTTTTCAGCGCGGTACCCCGGTCACGGACCTGCAGATTACAAAAGAAAGCACGCGCGGCACCGGCACGACGATTTTCTTTCGTCCGGATTCAGAGATTTTCGAAACCGTCGACTTTGACGCCCTGCAGATTCGCGAGACGCTTGAGGTCAAAACGTACCTCAATCGCGGCCTAAAAATCGTCTTCCATGACGATCAGGAGGGCGAATCCTATGAGTTCATCCATGAAGGCGGGGTCGCGGAATACCTCGAGCATATCGTCGAAAGCTTGCAGGTGCACCCGATTCATGAGGACATCTTCACGCTGGAAGACGACGATCTCGAAGGGGAAGGGCGACTCGAGATTTCGCTGCAGTGGACGGATGCCCCGAAAGAGCAGATTCGGACGTTCGTAAACGGCATTCCCACGCAGGACGGTGGGACGCACGAACAAGGCCTTCGCAGTGCGATCCGAAGCGTGACCCGTTCGTACATGGACACGCACGATCTTGTCCCGCACCGTCTAGACGTCACGGCCGACGATACGCGCGAGGGGCTCGTGGCGATCGTCAACCTGTTCCACGTCGACCCACAGTTCCAGGGACAGACGAAGGATAAACTGAATAACCCAAGCGTCCGATCTCTCGTATCAGGTGCTCTTCGTCGGGAACTCGAACAGTACCTCAACGCGCACCCATCAACGGGAGAGGCCATCGCTACGCGTATCATCCAGGCCGCGAAGGCGCGGCGAGCGAGCCGGTCGGCAGCCAGCCGCGCGCGGGGCACGAGCAAGAAACGTCGGCTGAACCTGCCTGGAAAGCTTGCGGACTGCTCGTCATCGACGCCGCAAGAGTCTGAGCTCTTTATCGTGGAGGGCGACTCCGCCGGCGGTTCGGCAAAGCAGGGACGCGACCGAGCAACGCAGGCCGTGCTACCTCTGCGCGGGAAGGTGTTGAACGCACATCAGGCCAACGCCAAGCGCGTCAGCAACAACAAGGAGCTGTCGAACATCGTCCAGGCCCTCGGATGTGGCCTCGGCGATGGGTTCGATCTTTCAGCGCTCCGCTATCACAAGATCATTCTCCTGATGGATGCCGATTCCGACGGGCATCACATCGCGACTCTGCTATTGACGTTCTTCTACAATTACATGCCGGCGCTCATCAACGGCGGCTACGTGTACATCGCCCAGCCGCCGCTGTATCGCATCGACGCGGGAAGCGACACATACTGGGCTCTCGATGATCCTGACAAAGAGCGAATCATTAACGATGTTCAGGAGGATGGTCGTAATCTCAAGGTCGACATCCAGCGGTTTAAGGGTCTTGGCGAGATGATGCCGAAGACGCTGAAGAAGACGACGCTCGACCCGACGAAACGCCGGCTGCTTCAGGTGTCGATTCCGGACGACAAGCGGCATGTTACGCAGAAGACGATGGATGACCTCATGGGGCGCGACACATCGGCGCGCTTCGAGTTCATCATGAAGCACGCAGCGGACGCCGATGATCTCGACGTGTAGCCCGGGAGATCATCCGGTCTACGGTGGATTATCCTGTCACGTTGCCTTCAACTGGGAATGACCCGCTCTATGAACGCTTTCGTTTCCAAGCAACCTGGAGTACACTACGGAAACGGCGCAGCGCGTGCCACAATCGACCGCTAAACGGATCTCAGTTCAATGCCCATGCAGCTTCTCGGTGAGCAAGCCCGTACGCTGTTAGAAGAGGAGAGGGATCTGCTCCAGCGGCTTCTCGACCTGTTGCGCCGGCTCGGGGGAGACGAAGAGGTCGTGGGGCCGCTCTCAGAGATGGTCGAACAGCTCGATGAGCTCTTCCTGCTCGTCATTGTCGGTGAGTTCAACGCGGGGAAGTCGACGGTCGTTAACGCACTCTTTCGAGACACCGTGATGGAGCAGGGACCCGTCCCGACGACGGCCAAGATCACACTGATTCGTCACGGCACGTCGCCGCTAAATCAACAGATCTCCGAGTTTCTCGAAGAGAAGCGGATTGATAATCCGTTATTGCAAAATCTCACAATCGTTGATACGCCAGGAACAAATTCGATCGTCCAGCAACACCAGCGGATCACCGAAGATTTTATTCCTCGAAGCGATCTCGTCCTCTTCGTCACCTCATTCGACCGCCCGCTCACAGAGTCTGAGCGCCAATTTCTTTCCTACATCCGCGAGGACTGGGGACGCCGCCTGGTCGTTGTGCTTAATAAGGCAGATCTCGCGGACTCTGAAAGCGATCTCGAGACGGTCGAAACGTACCTCAAGACGAATCTATCTGAGCTTCTTGGCACAGAACCCACCATTTTCCCGGTTAGTGCCAAGAAAGCATTTGACGCACGGCGGGACGGACGCGAGCAAGAGGAGTTGTGGCATGAAAGTCGGTTTCAGGCACTTGAATCATTTCTTACTGAGACGCTCTCCGGGCCCGAGCGACTTGCTCTTAAGCTTGCAGCCCCCCTTGAGACCGCCCGAACGCGCATCCGCAGACTGGAAGACCATCTTGAGGAGCGTCGGGAACTCCTGACGAAGGATGAACGCACACTGCAAGAGCTGCGGGATCAGGTCGATGCCTCACAGGATCGGCTGATCCAAAGTTATCAGCGTCCGATTCAGCGAATTGACGAACGCCTTGTCCGGATGAAGGCGCGCGGCATCCGCTTCCTCGAGGATACGATTCGCGCGTCGGTTTCAAAAATCCAGCTCATGCGCGATCGTGAGCGTCTGAAAGCCACATTCCGCGACCGGGTTATTGCCGACCTAGAGCGCGACATCCAGGACGCCGTCGACGATGCGGTAGATGCACTGATGGCGCAGACGACGAACCTCAGGGCCGGGCTTGTTCAGACGTTCAGCCAGCGCGTTCATGAAGTGCAAGAGTCGGGACGTCCAGAGCTCGACCGATCGTTCGATTACGACCGATCAGATGTAGTCCGTGCGACGCTGCGAGAAGCCGAGGCGTCACTGGAAGAGCATGATCTTCAGGCGGAAACCGGGCGAATGATGGAAAACGCTCATGATGCAGTCCAGACGTTCCTCGGAACGGGCGCCGGTGCGGCGGGCATCGGACTCATCGGTGGTTTGCTGCTTGTGCTCGCGCCCGTGCTCGATGTCTTGGGTGGATTTGGGCTTGCTACCGGTGCGGTGTTAGCCATTCTGGGTGCATCTGTGCTTCCGCGTCAGCGCAAGAAAGCGATCCGGGAGTTTTCTGAGCACGTGGATGGGCTTCGTGAAGGCGTGCGTGCGTCACTCGAATCAGCGTTGGAATCCGACGTTGATGACACCCTGGAGCGCGTCTGGGCTACCGTCGAGCCCTACGAAACGTTTATTTCGAACGAACGAGCGACAGTGAATGCCGCATCAGAGGAGGTAAACGACCTGCGCGAAGCCGTTACCCGTCTGGAGCAGCGCATCGAAGAGACCGTCGGATCCCCCGGTGTGTAATTCTAGGTGACACCTCAGCAGAGCGTGAACGCGTCGCTACGTGTCGACAGAGAGCTTACGATCGGTTCGCGGCGAACGTACCGGATACCACCAGGAGCCCCCCGGCCACGCTCCAGAGGTCTATCGTCTCACCAAAGAAAAGTAGCCCCCACACTGCGGCGAAGACGATCTGCAGGTAGGTCACGGTCATGGCGCGACCGGCTTTTACCGCATGCAGTCCCTTCGTGATGAACACCTGAGCAATCTGCGCACATCCGGCCACGCCGACGATAAGGAGAATCCATTCCCAGGTGGACGGCCACTGCAACTCAGTGAACGCAGCGGTCGGCGTCGATCCGAGTGAGGCTACGAGAGGAAAATAGAATACGATCACGAGCGGGTGTTCGCTCTCTCGCAGCTTTCGGACGAGGACGTAAGCTGTCGCTGCGCAAATCGCTCCGAGCAAGGCGACACCCACGTATAGCGGATTGAGGGCCGGGGCCGACGTGCCGAAGACAAACGACGGCTTGGAGATGAAAACGACGCCGAGTAGACTCGCACCCGCTCCCAGGATCTCCCAGCGCGTGAGTGACTCTTTCAACACCACCGCTGCGATGATAGCGACAAAAACCGGATTTGTGTAGTGGATGACGGTGGCATCCGCTAACGGCAGCTTCGTGAGTGCGAAGAAAAAACATGTCAGGGCGGCGAACCCAAAAAGCCCCCGGAGGAGGAGAAGCTTCTTGTTATGGCCGAACAGGGTATCGAGCCCGGCCATGCGGATCATGATGTAGCTGTAAACGAGTGTGACCGTAGCGCGAGCCCATACGATTTGCTGGCTTGGCAGTCGCTCGCCGGCAAGCTTTACGCAGACCGACATGAGGCTCCAGAAGAAGGCGGCTCCGACGAGGAACGCAATGCCAGAGAGGGGAGAACGGTCTGTGGTGACAGGCATGCGAGACGAAGTCGTCTGTGGTGAGGGGCGACTTCAAACTGCCTGTTGCAGGAGGGTTCGATGAGAACCGCTCCGCCGGCTAAAAATCATCACCTCCTCACCTGAGTGACGAATTAGCATACCACCTTTGAAAGGCCGTTATTGCAAAAAAAACTACTTTACCAAAAGAGAATAAAACCAACGAGCGAGAGGAGGAACGAACGGACTTAAACTGCCCATTGCGACAACCAACCATCCCTCCAATGTAGGCGTCTGGAGCGACAAAACGCTGGCAATCGGCGGAATGAATAGGGCACCAGCAAGGATTCCCAGACAGAGGACAATTGCCCCCCACACGTGTGGATTCCGGGTCACGGCGTTGTGAAAGAATGTACTTCCAGGTGAGTGCATGTTGAACACGTGCAAAAGCTGCGATATGGCAAGTGTTAGAAAGCTGACCGTTACAGCTTCCGACGCCGTGTAATCAAGTATGTGCAGGCTCACGAGGAGCGAACTGATCACCGCAATGCTGATCACGGCACTGTAGGAGACAATTTCAAGCCAGTGTCGACGAGCAATGATCGGCTCCTCCGGCGGACGTGGAGGATGAGAAAGAGTGTCTTCCTCGGCGTCGTTCATGCCAAGTGCGAGGGCCGGGAAAACATCGGTCACGAGATTCAGGAAGAGAATCTGTAATGGGAGAATCGGTAGCGGGAGACCTGTGAATGATGCACCTCCCACGACCATGACTTCAGCGACATTGCAGGACAAGAGATAGCGGACGAACGCCCTGATATTTCCGAAGATCGTCCGACCTTCCTCTATAGCCACAAGAATCGTAGCCAACGCGTCGTCTTGAAGAATGACGTCCGCAGCATCCTGCGCGACCTGCGTTCCTCGCTGCCCCATCGCAACACCGATGTCGGCCCGCTGCAGCGCAGGCGCATCGTTTACGCCGTCACCGGTCATCGCGACAACGTCTCCACGGTCGTGAAATGCGTCGATAAGTTCTAGCTTCTGCCGGGGCGACACCCGCGCATAGATGGCGATGTCGTCGTCCGCGCGTGCCTCAAAGTCTCGTCCATCGATCACGGGAGCATCGTGATCATCGACGAGTCCCACGGCTACCGCGACCGAACGTGCTGTAGCAGCTTGATCCCCCGTGACCATTACCACGCGAATCCCTGCGCGCCGGCACGATTCTACCACCGATCGCACATCTTCTCGTGGCGGATCGAGCAAGCCGATCAGACCAAGAAGCGTCAGGTCGTGAAATGGGGCTTCCTCGGTCTCACCGCGATTGCGGGGGCGTGTAGCGAGGGCTAAAACACGTAAGCCTTCCGCACCAAACGCCTCATTCGCCGATAACCAGGCCTCTCGGACCGACCGGGTGAGACCCGCGGGTTCGTTCGTCTTTGACATCCGAGCATCAGTTTGACCGTCCGCCCCTGATGCAATGAGCGGAGTGGCCTCCGACATGCCAGCCTGTTCGGCCCCCTCGATCACGGCTTCCGGTGCTCCTTTGACAATCACGAGTTCCTGCGAACCCACCTCGTGTATTGTAGCCATCTGACGTGTCTCCCTGCTAAAGGCGACACGGTCGACCTCAGGGTTCGATTGCCGCACCGCATCGAGATTAACTCCTGCCTTTTCTGCAAGGCGAAGGATCGCAATCTCCATTGGATCGCCCGTACTCTTACCCTCTGACAGAGTCGCAGACGTACATAGCGCGGCGAGTGCCATGGGCTGAGCAACCTGTTCCGGTGCCTCGCGTGGGTCGATGGGCTCTCCCGGATGTCCATCGTGCGTCGCCGGAAGCCACCGAACCACACGCATCTCATTTTCGGTCAACGTCCCCGTCTTGTCTGTACAGATCACGCCCGTTGCACCAAGCGTCTCGACGGAGGAGAGCCGTCGGACCAGGGCGTTCCGTCGTGCCATGCGCCTCAGACCGCGCGCCAAAGCAATCGTTGCCACGACAGGGAGCCCTTCCGGAATGGCAGCAACAGCCAGTGCGATGGCTGTTTCGAGCATTAAATGCGTCTCTTTTCCCGAAACAACGCCGGCGAGGCCCACAGCCACGGTTATGAAGAGAACCACGCGCAGGAGACTTCGACCGAGAAGATCGAGTCTCTCTTCGAGCGGCGTGCGTTCACTCTCGTCGGTGGCAACCATGCTGGAGATCTCGCCCACCTCCGTCTCGGTGCCGATCGATGTCACGACGCCGGTCGCTGACCCGGTCGCTACGGCCGTGCCCTTGTACGACATATTCTGGCGCTCCGCAAGCACCGTCTCAGGGTCGATCGCCTCTGTGTCCTTCATGACCGGTGCGGACTCTCCGGTCAACGCGGACTCGTTGACTTGAAGCTGGGCCACGGAGATGAGTCGCATGTCCGCCGGGACGAGATCACCTTCTTCCAGGCGCACGATGTCACCAGGAACGAGATGAACGGCCGATATTCGCTCGACATCGTCACCTCGAACGACGACACAGTAGATCTCGTCCATCGCGCGCAGGGCTTCCA
The DNA here is from genome assembly GCF_002554795.1 of Longibacter salinarum. NCBI lineage: Bacteria > Pseudomonadati > Rhodothermota > Rhodothermia > Rhodothermales > Salisaetaceae > Longibacter > Longibacter salinarum. Next base: position 443,987 of record NZ_PDEQ01000001.1, read on the forward strand.
TCGACCGAACCGCACGCCATTCCATCGCCGCACCAATTGCGGTGTTTAAAATCAGCACAATCCCGATCGCGGCCGCCTCCACAGCATCTCCCATGAACAGAGCGACCAGAGCGGCCGCCGCGAGGAGGAGAACGACGAGACTTCGAAGCTGCCGCACGATGATCTGGATCAACCCAACCGTCTCGGGCTCCCGCATCCGGTTCCACCCGAAAACGTCCCGTCGCTCTCGAACGGCGTCTGCACTCAATCCCGACTCCGACGTCTTTAACGCAGCTAAAACGTCACTCGACGATGTCGCCCAAGGAGTCTGGAGCCTATCATCGAGCTTGATGGTCGAGTCATCAGGAACCGGGGTCACTTCAGCTGTTCCGGGGGTGGACATGGGCATACGCAAGGTGAGGACAGGAAGGCACCACAAATCTGCAGAAACTGGATCGAAGGAATCGAACGTGCACCGATGATTGAGTGCCCGGATAATCACGCAGGCGAATGACGGGAGATTCACCACACGACGATGTTCGTCCGCCAATGGAGAACCGGCTGTTGATCTTCCCGCGGCGTGTGCGTACTCTAGATCTGGTTGTTCTTTCCGGACTTGAGATGCGGGGCCTCCTTCCTTCGATTGTCCCGCACTGACAACGACGTGGCCATGACCGGTGGGATAGGTACGACAGCCCCACAGAGGGCGACGCTGGTTTGCTGTCATCATCCCAATATCGCCTGCCTCGGCTCATGCAGTGTGTTTTCGGTGAACGGCTTGCGGAAACCTCCGTTGTGCCCGTTACTATAATTCCTGCAACGGTTGGAGCCCCGCGACGCCCCGGTCGCGGACGGCATCCGGCACCGAATGTCGGCAACTGCCCGCAGGTGATTTTCGGGACATGGCGCAGCCCGGTTAGCGCGCCGCTCTGGGGGAGCGGAGGTCCCCGGTTCAAATCCGGGTGTCCCGACACTTAACAGCGGTCCTACGCTGCACACGAGATCACACCGTCCAACGTAGCGCGTTGGATTCTCGACTGCCACGCCGTTTCTGGCCACTCTGCCGGGGACGGCGTTTTCTGGTTCCCCCGGTTGCATCCCACGTCTCGCATCCGAGTCTTCCCGAACACCGCCAATGCAGTCTCCGGACATCTCTGACCACGATTGATCAACGTTTATGCCCGCTGAATCTGCTGCTGGCGAACGGTTTGCGCGCGACATGCGTCGCATCCGGGAGTCCCGTGACGTGACGCTCGAAAACATTCACTTGGAGACCCGTATCGCCGGCACGCTTATTTCAGCGTTCGAAGAGGACGGTCTGTTCGAGCATCCGGCGTTCAACCGGGTCTATCTTCGCTCGTTTGTTCGAGCGTACGCTCGGTGCATCGATGTGAATCCGGATCTGGCGATTCAACATCTTGAGCGAGCCCTCGAAGGCGAGTACCAGAACGAATTGGCGACTCAGGTACTCGGCGACGCTCCCCAGACCCCGATAGCTGAAGATGCCGGCGCGGAGCACGAAACGGACGAAGCTGACGTCTCCAGTCCACCGAGTGTCCAGGAGCAAGAACCACAAACGTTCTCCCCGCGCCCGGTCGGGTCCTCGCCGTTAGACGAAAAGCCCGACCGGGACGTATCGGGTTCAGATGCAGATCCACGCCCGTCCGACCCTTCTGAGACGCCCACCGATACCGAACAAGATAAATCGGATTCAGACAGCACGTCAGACGAACCACGGCACACTGAGCAGGATACCGAGGAAGACGATACACCTCAGCATATTGCAGACTCAAACGTAGGCGTCTCCGAAGAGGCTCGTCTCAACACAGGAGACGTGTTTAACAAGCGTCCCGTCTCCGACGCCGACGAGGAACCTGACGAATCCGATCCCGATGAGCTACATGAACAAATGTGGCCGAGCGAAGAGACAGAGGGAAACGAAGACACAGAGGAAGAAGATAAGGAACCGGAGGCAAAGCCGAAGAAAGAACGTCAGGGGTTCTCATCCAGCGATCGGTTTCGGACCGTAAGCGAAGGGGGCGACGACAGCCCACCGCCTCCCGCTCATGGAGAAATGGTAGGACAGCCTCGACCCGTCGGTTCGTCATCCGAACCCGAGCACACCGAAGCGAAGACCACGTCATCCGTCGATCCAGGGACGAAGCGTGAGCGTGAGGACCGCGCTTCGCGCGACGCGACCGGCACGAGTGCTACAAGCTTCGCTGATAACCGCCTATTGATGATCGGCGCAGGCGTTGTTGGAATCATTGTCATCGCCGGCATCATGTGGTTCATGCTCGGAGGCGAATCCGGTACGGTTGAAGATACACCGGTCGCGGACACACCTGAAGATACGACGACGCAGGTCGAGGAACCCGTCCAAACCGAACGCCCGCCGCTCGCTAATATCACTCTCGGGGATACGATGTACCTCGTCCTTCGGGCAGAGCAGGACGTCACCCCGATCCGGGTCCAGCGAGACAACGATTTGAGGCGTCCCTACTGGATCAGCGAGGGTGAATCTGCCGTCTTTCCTTTCACCGAACGGATCATCGTCTGGGATAATCTTGAGAATGTAGACGTTCTGCTCGAAGATTTTCAATACCCGGAAGACACGGACGCCCGTGGTCGCCTCGTCGTAACCCGCGACTCGGCTGAGAGGTTTGCTGACACCGTCCGTGGAAGCGCAACCGAGTATGAAGTCGCGCCTGACACCTTCCGACTGAGCCCACAGGGCCTTCAGTAGGAACACCGTCGATGCGAGATCGACCCCGCCGACAGCGATAGTGCCACTCTTTTTCTTTGCCCGCCGTACATGGATCTGATCGAGCGCACGACCGAGATGCTTTCGGACTTCCCGGAGCCAAACGAGCTTTCGGAAACCGAGGCCGAAGCTGTCGTCGAGAATCTGCGGTCGTTGGTCCGCCAGCACGATCACAGGTATTACGTCGAGGACGACCCCGTTGTCACGGATGCCGAATACGACCGCCTTTATCGCGCGCTGGAGGATCTCGAACGGGCGTTCCCGAACGTGCGAAGCGAGGACTCTCCAACCCAACGCGTTGGAGGAGAGCCGATCAGTGCATTCGAGAAGCACGAGCATCCCGAGCCGATGCTGTCGCTTTCCAATGCATTCGACGCGCAAGAACTCCGAGACTGGTATGACCGGTGCAGACGCGGACTCGAAGACGTCTACGGAGATGTGGCTCCCGTTGTCGTAGCCGAACTGAAAATCGATGGGCTGGCAGTCGCCCTGACGTATCAGGACGGACATCTCGATGTTGCCGCGACACGGGGCAACGGACGCGTAGGAGAGAACATCACGCATAACGTCCGCACGATCCATCGAATTCCGATGGTTGTGCCCGTGAGCGGAGACCAGGAGCCTCCGGACCGAATGGAGGTTCGCGGCGAGGTGTTCATGCGCAAAAGCGAATTCGAGGCGCTAAATGAGCGTCTCCGCGACGAAGACGAACAGGCCTTTGCCAATCCACGCAATGCGGCCGCTGGAACGCTCCGACAGCTCGATCCGTCGGTCACGGCGCAGCGACCACTGAGCTTTTTTGCGTATGCCATCGGCCCCACAACGGGGGGCACGCCCGACTCGCATCACGCCACGCTTGAGATGCTGGGCGAATTTGGCCTTCCGATCGAGAGCCACACTCAACAGTTCGACGATATCGACGACGTCGTCGAGTTCTGCGAGAGCTGGATCGACCGACGGGATGACCTGGATTACGAAATCGACGGTGTCGTTGTCAAAATCGATGATCTCCCGTATCAGGAAGAGCTCGGAGCGATATCCAACGCACCCCGCTGGGCCGTTGCGTTTAAATTTCCGGCTCGCGAGGCGACAACCACGCTGGAGAAGATCATCGTCAACGTCGGTCGTACCGGCGCCATCAAGCCCGAAGCGGTGCTAGCACCGGTTCAAATCGGCGGCGTCACCGTATCGCAGGCCACGCTACATAATGAAGACTACATTACCGACCGCGACATTCGCGAAGGCGATACCGTCGTTGTGAAGCGGGCTGGAGATGTCATTCCGCAGGTCGTTCAACCCGTTCTAGACGCGCGGACCGGAAATGAAGAGCCGTGGGAGTTCCCAACGCACTGTCCGGAATGCGGTACCGAGCTGGTCCGACTGGACGACGAAGCTGACTGGTATTGCATGAACACGGAGTGCCCGGCCCAATTCAGGCGACTTGTGGAGCACTTCGTATCGCGGAACGCCATGGACGTTGAAGGTCTGGGAGAACGCGTGGCCCACACGCTCGTCGACGAGGGTCTGATTCACACACTGGCTGACCTCTTTCGACTTCAGGTCGACGATCTGACCCCATTGGAGGGTTTCGGCCAAAAGAGCGCACAGAATCTCGTTGACGCAATCGATGCTGCGCGTGACCGCACGCTGGCCCGCCTGCTCTTCGCGCTTGGGATCCGCCATGTCGGACGAACCGTTGCCGAAACGATCGTCGAGCATTTCGCTTCGATCGACGATATCGACGCCGCACGCCAGGAAGACCTGGTCGCTATCGATGGTGTCGGACCCGTCATTGCAGAAAGCCTCGTCGACTGGTTCGACGTCGACCGGAACCAGGAGCTCATCGAGCATCTCAAGGAGGTCGGCGTCAACACGAAACGCAAGCCTCAAGAAGCCCCTCAGGACGAAGTTGACACCGACGAGCTCCCACTCGCGGGCAAGACCCTCGTCATTACCGGAAGTTTGGATTCGCTCACGCGCAAAGATGCCAAGCAACTCATCGAGTCCGCTGGAGGCAAGGTGACGTCAAGTGTCAGCGGCAACACCGACTTCCTCGTCAAGGGAGAAAACCCGGGGTCGAAATACGACGACGCGCAGAGTCGTGGCATCCCGATTGTAGACGGTGAGGATGCCCTACGAGATCTCGTCGATGGAAATGAAGTGCCCGCATCGAGCTCTTGATCGCACGTACACGATATGGTCGCACCACGCTCGAGTTGAATCTTTCAAGCCGTCCGGGCATTAGCACGCCGTAGCTTCGGATCGGACCCGATGTCTCTTTCCAAGCCGATTCTCCCTCGCCTTCGGGGCGTTCAGGGACGAAATCGGCATCTCCTCACGATGTCGCTGCGACTGCATGGGCATTTTAGAATCGATTGGCCTCTCAAAACGGAAGGCGCGTCCTGTTGGACAGGAATTAGAAAGCGGGCGCACCGATAAGGAGAGCGAAGCCCGACGCCATTGGCTCGTACGAGGGGGAATGTTCCTCGCCTTAATCGTCGTTACCGTTCTCGCATTTCCGCGCGGCGAGGTCTACGAGTATACCGTCGAGGTAGGCGATACCTGGCGCCAACCAACCCTGGTCGCATCGTTCAACTTTCCAATTCGGAAAGACGCCAGTCGAGTCGATCGGGAACGCCAAGAAGCGCGCCGGGAAACGCCACCGTACTTCCAGGAACTCCCGAACGCCCAGTCTAAGATGGCGGCCAATCGGGATACGCTCCGACAGCAACTGGATCGGATCCTCGAAGCGTACGCCGATTACCGATTTCATTCTACCCGAAACCGGCCCGACGCCGCCCAAGCCGACTCGCTTCGATACGTCGAGCTCCGTCGCAATGCCCTCGTCACGCTGACGCCCGGTCAATGGCGCATCCTGACCGATTCGTACGTCCGCCAGATTCCAGAGCTTTCCGACACGGCACGGCAGCCGGCGACAGAGGAGCGGCTTGACTTGCAGCTTCTGGAAGATGCTTTCCGACTGGGCACACAGCTCCTCCGCGTCGGTGTGATGAACCAGTCGCGCGACTCGATATACACCGACAACATCATCATTCGGAATGAGGAAGAAAGCGTTCAGCGCTCCGTTTCAAAGGACAATGTTTACGGCCTAAACGAGGCATACGACTACGCGCGGAAGCAATTCGACCAGGCCTATCCGAACGACGAGACGCGCGCGAGCCTCACATACGCATTTTTCCGCGACATATTTCAAACGTCCCTGCGCTACATGCGCGCAGAGACCATACGGGAGCGCGACCGCCGGGCCTCAGAGGTGACGGCATACGTGGGCGGCGTGCGCGAAGGGGAGGTGATCGTTCAAAAAGGAGAACGAATCACCGATGAGATTAAGCGAAAGCTGACGTCCCTTGAGCGGGAAAAAAATGAGCGGACCGCCGGACAGCTACCCTGGTGGCAACTTCTCGGCGAGACGATCTTTGCGCTGCTCACCTTCCTGTTTTTCTTCTACTACCTCTACCAGATTCGTCGTGAGGTCTGGGACGATCAGCGAGACATGCTGCTCATCTCGATTACGCTCCTTGCCATCATTGCCCTGTTTGGCGTTGCCGTACGCATCCCGTGGGCCCATCTCTACGCGGTACCGATCGCGCTGGCTGCGGTCATGCTGACGATCATCTTCAACTCTACGATCGGTCTCTTCTCAACGCTGGTGCTCGCGCTCGTTGGAGGTCAGATGGTCGGTCTCGACCTTGAGTTTACCTTTGCCTCGTTCATCGCCGGAGCACTCGGCGTCTTCAGCGTACGCGACATCAAGAACCGGGGCCAGTTCGTGCTGAGTGCCGGGCTCGTGTTCCTCGGGTATGTCCTTGTTATCGTCGGTACGTATCTGTATCTCGGCACACCGACAGAACGGCTGGGCCGCGAGCTGTCGTACGCAGCCGTCGGATCGTCCTTTACGATCACAGCCTATCTGGTGCTGTGGATTCTTGAGCGGACGTTCGACGTCACAACCGACCTAACGCTGCTCGAACTCTCGGATACGAATCGCCCGCTTCTGAAGGATCTGAGTTTGAAAGCACCTGGATCCTTCAATCACTCCCTTCAGGTAGCAAACCTCGCGGAGGCGGCGGCGGATCGGATTGGGGCCAATGCGCTACTGACACGTGTTGGAGCGCTCTATCACGATATTGGTAAGATGAAGAAACCGGAGTACTTCGTGGAGAATCAGCGTGCCGGTGCAAACCCGCACGATAAGCTGAAACCGCGAATGAGTGCTCTCATTATCGCAAGCCACGTCAAAGAAGGGCTGGACCTCGCGAAAAAGTCCAACCTGCCGGAGCGGGTCAAGAACTTTATTCCAACCCACCACGGTACGGCCCGGATCGAATACTTTTACCGAAAGGCGGTCGAGCAAACGGGACCAGAAGATTCGCCGGTATTGGAATCGGAGTTTCGTTATCCGGGACCGCGACCCAACTCGAAGGAAACCGGAATCCTCATGCTGTCCGACAGCGTGGAGGCGGCAAGTCGAAGCCTCGATGACCCGACGCACAACCGTCTGAAGTCGCTCATCGACCTCATCTTTAAGGAGCGGATCGAAGACGGACAGCTCGACGACACGGGCCTGACGTTCCGGGACCTACGACAAATCAAGGATACGTTCCTGCAGATGCTGCTGGGCATCTACCACGTCCGTGTCAAGTACCCGGATCAGGAAGAGGAAATGGAGGATGACTCGCGCCCGGTCGTCAGTGCACCGGAGGAGATCGACGAGGAGACGTACAAGTCGGTCTCAATCCTCTGGGACAAGGACGTTATCGGCCCACCGGAGCAGAGTGTCAGTTCCGATCGCCTTCGCGGGCTTCCGGGCGTTCGGGAGACGCGTGCACCCCGCCCCGATCTGGCCGAGGCCTCCCCACATCATCGCTCTACGCGCCCGCGCCCGGATCGACCGCTCTCGAATGGAGACCGGTTGACCGATTCCAAGGACGAATCCAACGATGGTGCCGCGGGCGGATCGAGCGAGGAGACCAACAGAACCGCCTCCGGAGATGGCGCTACCCCGAACGCACCGACGGAGGCGAGTACCGATGCGAACGAAACAGCCGCACCGGCCGCAGATCACGAGGAGGGGAGCGACGACGCAAATACGCCGTCCGCCTGACCGCTCCGAACGGGCGAAACTACGCGGGAACAGCTTCTGCGATCGAGTCGAGGGAGTCTTGACTCACAAGCACATCTAGCTTCACTCTCGGCGGTTCGTCTCCGAGAAGAGGAAGGAGACGTCGTCGGCTCGATGGCGTATACAGCAACAAGTCTGTCTGATCGATGAAGCTGTCGAGATGCTCGGTCCCCTCTTCGATCGACGCCGCAATCACCTGGCCGCGAAATGCCGAGTGCTGGCGCAGGGTGTTCGAAAGCGGCGGAATTGTGTCGCGGTAGCGCGTGACCAGCCCGAGCGTATCATGCTCTCGAAGCCGTGCGACCTTTTCCAGAACCGACGCCGGCAAATGGGTGACATAACCGATGGTATCGGCGCGGGGAACCGTGCGCATCACGCGATCGAGATGCTCGAATGTCGTAAAAACAAAATCGGCGTCTTCGTGTCGGTCGAGCGATGAAATGGGGACCGCTCGTACAGTTCGCTGCAGGACGGCGCTGATCTGCGCGGCCGCCATGTCGCTCATCTCCGCGTGCGGTCCTACGAGAATAAGCTTCCGGTCCATGCTCGCGTGATCGAGAAGGCTCGTCTGCTCCTGAAAGAGATACTCGACCTCAGCGTCGTTCAGGCCCAGTCCGATCAAACGCTGGAGAGCTTCGCCCACAATCTGGGCCCCCTGTTCCATACGCTCACTCTTATCGAGCGGCGTCCGCTCTTTCACCGTATACCCGCTGCCGACCTGCGCATCGAGCAAGCCTTCTTCTTCCAGCGCCTGATAGGCCTTACGTACCGTGTGGAACGAAACCCCCAGACGATCTCCCAGCTTCCGCGTGGAGGGAAGTGTGTCGTTCACCTTGTAGTGACCGCTCGCAATGAGGTAGCGCAACTGTTCAATCAGCTGCGTACTGACGGGAGTCTTTGACTCGCGATCGAGTGAGAGGAGGGACATGAAGCGATGATGTTACGAGTGACGTAGAATGGGCCTAAACTGAACCGCACATGGCAACGGGAATCTTTCCGTGATACCACTTCCGTGGTACCACACATGCATGCGCGCAACAGGCCGGTTGCTGGATTACTGTACAACGTGCTATTACTGGTCGAAATCGCTGCAGCTCATAAAATAATGGCATTTCGAGCAGCGGTACTTGCATCCCTGGTTGTATAGCCGGGATCCGCAGTTCGGACAGTAATCCCAATAATCGCCGCTGACCGAGGTCTTTGTCAGGTCATCGCTACCATCCTCGGACTCGGCGGCTGGTAGTGCGCTGGCATCGGATTTACGCGATTCGGTCATGTGACGTGGGAGGCTCAAGGTGAGAGGCATGAGCGGGAGGCGGCTGATCCGTTCGGTCGTAGCGGGCGGAGCGGAGCGCACCGAGCAGCACGTCGTGCCCTGGCCAGTCACGGTCGAGCAGCGTGTGCGTCTCATGACCCAACGTGACGTGGATCTTGTCCGGGGCCTCCCGTACGTCAAATACCGGTCGCCAGTCGAGGTCCACGTCACGCACAACCTCGTCGACGCTACGCAGGGCCGCCATCCCTGGATACGTATGCAACTCTGCCAGCCGAGAGGCAAGACGGAAACGCGTCCACCCAACCGCAACCACGATTGCAATAGGCGCAGCAACCACCACATACGGAAACGGGTCGATGCCTTCCAGAACCTGCACCGTCGCCATAATCATGAGCGGAAGCATACAGGCTCCGAGGGGCGCGACCAGTGCTTCGCCGTACACGCGGACCGCAGACGCCTTGCCAGGATGGTGTACGCTCTTGAACGCCGACACGAGTAACGGTGGATCAGGCAGGTAAAAAGATCGAAGTCAACGCGCGAGTCGGTAAGGCTCAGCCCTCATCATCGATCGAGTCATCGTACGGCTCCGCGAGCACCGTCAGTTCCTCGTACATCTGTTCGTTGCCCGTCGTCCGTGCGATGTGACGAAGATTGCGCACCATCCGAAGGAGAATGGACGTCGGCGTAGCAGCCTCGAAGTACTCCGGCTTGGGCTGGATGCCGGCCCGTAGCAGGAAGCGTACGCACTCTTCCCTCGACACAGGCTGACCGTCGTTGAACACGTCAAAATAGACCTCCCCGCGAGCATCGCTGTATTTGACCAGAAAATGGGCCGGCATCCCCACACCGTACAAGGGGACCGCCAGGCGATCGGCCAGAGATAGGGCAATCACCGCGAGGCTAATCGGTATACCCACGCGACGGTCGATCACACGATTGAGATAGCTGTTGTTGGGGTCATCGTAATCGTCCCGATTCCCCATCAAACCGATTTCGTCCGCCAGAAACTCCATTAGCACGCGAGCCCGGTCGACGCCAACGCTTTGCATGACCCGATCTTCAACTTGATCTGCCCAGTCGTCGAGAATGTCCTGATATCCCTCGACATCTAGATTCGGGAATCGATAGAGGGCTAGGATGAACGCGCCACGCTCCAGGTTCGGCTGGTCCGCGTCAAGGATCGCATGCCACGCGGTCTGAATATCGTTCCAGTGCAGACGACGTACGACAGCGTCAATTTGCTTGCGTACGTCGCCATGACTGGCGTCATACGCGCGGCGAAGAGCAGGCATCGCTTCACGCCCCAAATCCGTGAGTCGCTTGTGGACTTGCTCCTGCACATCCCCATCGGGATCGTCGAGAAGTCGAACGAGCGCATTCACCTCCCGCTGGACATCCTCGTCCACCAGAACGTCTGAGACGCGCTCGGCGAGGAGGTCATCCGACACCGTACCGACCGCATCGACATCCGTCTGCGGACGATCAGAACCAGAAGAACCCGGAGGGGAGAGAGGCATGATGTGGCGGTGGTTCGTGAACACAAGGCGGACATCAGAGCACAAGATCCCCCGGCGCAGTGAAACCTTGCACCGGTAGGCAAAAGCACGCCCGCACCCTTTGAAGGCTCCAGGCGTGCTTTCCTATATTGCTTGTACGTTCGTCTCGGGGCTCGTCGTTCCTGCAACGGTAATGCAGGAACCGAGGAGCAAGAGGTCACCAGGTGAACTACGACGCAACGGACCCGTCGCCACCGGCAGCGTGCCCGACGAGTGCTTCGTCGTCTTCGTCCGGCTGGTGGAACTTGTAGGCAAAGTGCTCCGGTGCATCGAACGTTTCCTTGACGGAGCGGGGAGAAACCCAGCGGAGCAGGTTGAGCGGCGAGCCTGCCTTGTCGTTCGTTCCCGACTTCCGCGCGCCGCCGAACGGCTGCTGCCCGACAATCGAGCCCGTTGGTTTGTCGTTGATGTAGAAGTTGCCGGCGGACTGCTCGAGTCGATCGAGCGCCTTCTTCACAACACTGCGGTCCTTCGCGAAAATCGACCCGGTAAGGGCATACGGCGACGTTTCGTCAACAAGCTCGAGCACGTCCTCGAAGTCTTCGTCCGCGTACACGTACACTGTGGTGACCGGGCCGAAGATCTCTTCTTGCATCGTGCGCTGCTTCGGATCCGTAACCTTAATGACGGTCGGATCGATGAAGTAGCCTTCCGACTTGTCGTACGTTCCACCGTAGATAATCTCCGCCGACTCGTCTTCCCGTGCATCTTCGATGTATCCGGTGATCTCGTCGAACGCACGCTCATCAATGACGGCGTTCACGAAGTTGGTGAAGTCCTCCGGCGGACCCACCGTGATTTCGTCGAGCTGGCTCGTCATCGCCTCTTCAATCTCAGGCCAGAGCGACTCCGGAAGGTAGAGTCGGGATGCGGCAGAGCATTTCTGACCCTGATACTCGAAGCTGCCGCGTACAATCGCTGTCGCGATCTGCTTCGGGTTGGCCGTCTCATGGGCAACGATGAAGTCTTTTCCGCCCGTCTCGCCGACGATCGTCGGATAGGTCTTGTACGTCTTGAGGTTCTCGCCGATCGTCTGCCACAGGTGATCAAACGTCTGCATCGAACCGGTGAAGTGGAGACCAGCGAAGTGCTCCGACTCTAGCGCCGGCGTACCGACCTTCGCACCATCATCTGCCGGCAGCATATTGATCACGCCCGGTGGAAGCCCCGCCTCCTCAAAGATCTCGTTCAAGAAATAGGCCGAATAAATCGAACGTGTCGCAGGCTTCCAGAGGACCGTGTTACCGAGGATTGCTGGCGCCGTCGGAAGGTTGCCCTGAATGGCTGTAAAGTTGAAAGGCGTCACAGCGAATACGAACCCTTCGAGCGGACGATACTGCATCTGGTTCCACATACCGGCCGCATTGTTCGGCTGGTCGCGATAGATCTGCTCCGCGTAGTGGACGTTGAAGCGGAGGAAGTCAATCAGCTCGCAGGCAGCATCGATTTCGGCCTGATAGGCGTTTTTGCTCTGTCCAAGCATCGTGGCCGCATTCAGCGTGTCGCGGTATCGTCCCGCGATCAGGTCGGCCATGCGAAGGAAGATGGCCGCACGGTCGGAGAAGTCCATCGCCGCCCACTCCTTCTTCGCGCTCATGGCCGCGTCAATGGCCTGCTCGACTTCCTGTGCACCCGACTGGTGCACGTGACCGAGCGTATGCTGATGATCGTGAGGAGGAGCCACACGCGTCGTCGTTCCGGTCTTCACGGCTTGGCCGTTGATGTACGCCGGAATCTCGATTTCTTGCTGCCGGAGTTCCCGAAGCTTCTGCTGGATCGAACGACGCTCCGGCGAACCGGGCGCATACTCGAGGGTCGGCTCGTTGGAAGGGGGCGGCGTCGTCGTGTAGGCGTTATTCATCACGAACGGAAGAGTGAGTGAGAGCGGCTTGAAGGTGTCAATCCGGCGGGCACCGGTATCGCTTTCAAATACACACACTGGATTCGCTTGTTCGACGATTTTCGGAAGGAGAGAACCGCTTACCGCACTCAGATTCACGTTCTCGCCGCGATCCTAGCGATCGCGTATCGTGCGGCACGTAAGAGAACGAATCGGCCGAACCTCCCGGTGTCCAGCGGGTACGCGACACCGCCAATGCGTCCTTCTCTGATTCTCACCACACGTCTGTGTCTTCCCGGTTTGAAACCCTGATGGCCCTCCGCTACCTGAAGGGCGCGCAAGGTCGCGCTGAAGGTCGGAGTTTTCTACGTTTTATTACTTACGTCGCCATTGGCGGCGTGGCAATCGGTGTAGCCGCACTGCTGCTTTCATTTGCGATCGTTCGAGGCTTCAGCCAGGAAATCGAGAACAAGCTGATCGGCTTTGGTTCTCACCTCCAGGTAAGCAGTCACCTCCCGGATGCCCCCTTAGAGAACGCGGTCGCTCTAGAGGAGGGGATTGCGGCAATGGACTCGGTGACGCACGTCTCCCCGGTCGTTCAAACATTCGTCCTGCTTCGGGAGTCGCAGCAATCGATCGATGGGGTTGCTCTCGTGGGTACACGTACGCCGCCGTCGTACATGGCCGGACGAATCACGACCGGCACCTTTGATCTTGGCAGTGGTGCACAACCGGGCGTCGTCGTCGGACAATTGCTCGCCGATCGGCTCGGGCTCTCGGTCGGACAAAAAGTGGCTGCCTTTGCTATGCAGCAGGGCGGAGAAGGCCTACAGGTCGAGCGCCCCCGGGTGAAGTCGCTCACCGTTCGTGGGATCTACGAGACGTCACTTCTTGACGTGGACGACACCTATGTATTCACGAATCTTGCCACAGCTCGCGATCTTGCAGAGTATCCGGAAACGCAGGTATCGCGGTTTGACATCACGCTCACCGACGTAGCTCACGCAGACAGCGTCGCCCAACGCCTCGAGGACCGGTTCGGATGGCCGGTTCGTGCTCAGACGATCAAGCAGCAGTTTGCTGGATTGTTTGCGTGGGTCAACCTGCAGGAGGGCATCATTCCGCTGGTGATCGGCGTGATCGTTCTCGTTTCTGCATTCAACATCATCGGTGCACTGTTGATGCTCATTCTTGAGAAGACCCGGGAGATCGGCGTTCTTCAAAGCCTCGGCGCGTCCGGCACCACGCTCAAGCGCCTCTTTCTGTTGCTCGGTCTCCTGATCGGGACGACCGGTACGATCATCGGCGAAGGCCTCGCTCTCGGCCTCGCGCTTTTACAGAAGCGCTACGACCTCATTCCGCTCCCTGCGGAGGCGTACTACATGACATCCGCGCCAATCGAACTCAACCCCCTCGACTTTCTGATCGTCGCCGGCGTGACGTTGACGTTGTGTGGTCTCGCCGCCTACGTCCCAGCGCGTGTTGCAGCCCGCATCGAACCCGTTCGCGCGATCCGGTTCCAGTAGTCGCACACACCAACGTGCATCCATGCGGCAACTATTTTGATTTTGGAGGAACGCCGTGCAACAAATCCGCGACGCGTGCATCATGAGGTCCGTGGGTATATATAACGGTTCGCGTCACCTAGAGAAGCTTCCAAGCCTCCGGTGACGCCCACTCGCTTGAACCGATTCTCCGATTCAAATCTTCCCCCTCGCATGCCCGAAACGCAAGTGCAAGCCCCCCGCGTCGACGTGAGTGATCAGGCGCCGGACTTTACTCTCTTCACCCACGACATGGAGCCGTGGAAATTATCCGATAAGCAAGGACAACCGGTCGTGCTTCTGTTCTTCCCCGGTGCCTTCACCAGCGTCTGCACCACAGAACTCAATACGGTCAACAACGAACGCGAGGACTTCGGAGCCCCGGACGTTGAAATTGCCGGTATCTCGACCGACTCCCCGTTCGTGTTGGACGAATTTCGAAAAGTGAACGATCTACAGTTTGCTTTGTTAAGCGACCATGATGCGGAGGTCGCCGAAGCGTATGGTGTCAAGTACAGCAATGACTTTACACCCATGGGCCTCGACCGCATTGCCAAACGTGCAGCGTTCGTTATTGACGCGGATGGCGTGATTCAGTACGCGGAGGTGACGGAAAACGCCGGCGTACAGCCTGACTTCGATGTGATCAAAGAGGTCCTGGCCAATCTCTAGCCAACGATCATCTTCTCACTCCTGAAGATGACTCTGTTTTTAGCCTGTCTCCTTGAATTCGTCGTTTAAGAAACCGTAAAATACATATGTTGGGCGAGTTGAATCGTTGCTCGCGACTCATAACGCCCAATTAGATCGACGCTCGAGCGGGACATTACGTAGTCCGTGGATGGCTGGAGGGCCTGCGGTTGCGCGTTCCGCTCGAGCGTCGCTACGTTCAGACGCCATTCCGCCTAGCACCTCGCCGCAGCGTCTGCTTGTGCATAGGAGATCGATGAAACGGAGACCCATCGGCCCGAAGGGGGAAGAGACGATTCAGTTATTACACGCCAAGAAATAATCCACCCGTGGAATCTACAACAACGGACGAACACGCGAATTCGGCCAGGGGAGTCGATCCCATTCGAATTGCCTGTGTTCAGTGTGAACCTGAATATCTCGAGCCCGAAGCCAATCGCTCGAAGACGGATGCCCTGCTCGACGATCTGGATGCAGATCTCGTCGTTTTACCGGAATTGCTTCCATCAGGTTATTTTTTCCGGTCAGAGGCGGATGTGGCGTCGGTCGTAGAGGACGAGCGCGGTCCGACCACGGCGTGGCTGCACGACTGGGCGCAGCAACTGGACGCAGTTCTGGTTGCCGGCTATCCCGAGAAGGACGGAGATGCATTGTACAATAGCGCTGCTATCGTCGGCCCATCGGGGCTCATCGATACGTATCGCAAGGTCCACCTCTTCAACGAGGAGAAGCGGTGGTTCGAGCCGGGAGACAACGGGTTTCCGGTGCACACGATTACGACATCCAGCGGCACCACCTACCGGCTCGGGGTCATGATTTGCTTCGACTGGTACTTTCCTGAGGCTGCAAGGACGCTCGCGCTCCAAGGAGCAGATGTCATCGCACATCCGTCGAATCTCGTCTTGCCGCACTGTCCCAACTCGATGCCGATCCGAGCCCGGGAAAATCACGTCTTCACGATTACAGCGAATCGATACGGAAGCGAGACGAGCGGAGACGAGACGCTCGACTTTATCGGCCAGAGCTCGGTGTGCGACCCGAATGGAGACGTGCTGTACCGCGGCAAAGATGAGGGCGACGAGGTGTTCACCACGACTATCCGCCCGCATGAGGCACGGAATCGCAGGATCAACAAGTACAACGACATCTTCGCTGACCGGCGGCCGGACATGTACAACCTGACAAGCGACTGACGTGATGGGGGCAGTCCCTTGAATAAGGCACTGGTATTAGCTGAGCAAGTCGTGATCTGAGACGATGATTCCATCTTCGTCGGCGTAAAGGAAGTCGCCGGGTTCAATGAGGCAACCGGCCATGGTCACCGGAACGTCCACGGCGCCGACGCCATTCTTTCGGCTTTTCCGCGGACTCGTCGCGAGAGCCATGACGCCAACGTCCAGCTTGGCGAGCTCTTTCGAATCTCGCACGCATCCATTGATGATCACGCCGCTCCATCCGTGATCGATCGCTCGTTGAGCCATCCGATCGCCCAGCAGCGCACACCACGTGGATCCCCCACCGTCGACGACCAAGACGCGGCCATTTCCAGATGTGGCCAGCTTGTCTCGCATCAAGACGTTGTCCTCATACAGGTGGACGGTCGCCACCTCACCACCGAAAGCGGTCTTCCGGCCGAAATGCTTGAGGACAGGTTCGGCCACCTGAACGTCCCGATTTTCATCGTAGAGGTCTGCTGTCGATATCGCCATCGTGTCCGCGTTAAGAGGGGAGAAGTAGAGTGGCTCTAGGGAGTGGCTCTAGGGAGCTATGCGATGCTGAGAGCTTCACGGATTCGCTCTACCGGATCCGTATGCAGATCTGGCTCGAATGTCGTTGCCGTAAGCTGCTCGTACAGCTCGACGTAGCGCTCGGTGACCCGTACGCGAAGTTCGTCCGGTAGATCGGGCATCGTCTGTCCCGGCTGTCCCGTGAACCCGTTGTCTCGAAGCCAGTCGCGAACAAACTCTTTGGACAGCTGCCGCTGCGGCTCATTCGCCTCGAGTCGCTCCTCGTAGCCGTCAGCGTAGAAGTAACGCGAACAATCCGGCGTGTGCACTTCATCGATGAGAACGATCGACCCATCGGATGTCCGACCGAACTCGTATTTCGTATCCACGAGGATGAGATCGCGCTCGGCTGCCATCTCCGCACCACGATCGTACAGCGTGCGTGCATATTCGGCGCACGTGTCGAAGGTCTCTGCGTCGATGAGACCGCGCTCGATGGCCTCGTCCCGACTAATGTTCTCGTCGTGACCTTCCTCGGCTTTCGTTGCGGGCGTAAGGACCGGCTCCGGCAGCCGACTATTCTGTCGAAGACCATCCGGAAACGGCTGCCCGGAGATTTCACGGTTGCCGGCGTCATACAGGCGCCATGCCTGACCGGCCAGATAACCGCGCATGACGAACTCGATCGGGAGCGGATCGCAGGCCGTCGCAACCGTCACGTTGGGGTCCGGCACCTGCTTGACATGATTCGGAACGAGGTCCTTCGTTGCCTCAAAGAAGAAGGCAGCCGTCTGATTCAGGATCTGCCCCTTGAACGGAATGGTCTGCTTCAGGATGTGGTCGAACGAGGAGATCCGGTCGGTCGTGATCAACACCAGGTCCTCACCCTGGCGGTACGTATCGCGAACCTTGCCTTCGTAACGGGTGCCGAGCGAGTCGAAGTGGGTGCGCTCGAGTGTATGATCCAGAAATGCGTGAATGCGTTCAGCGTCCATGGACGGGAGATGAGAGCGACGAACAGGCGAGATCGAGTTAGAATGATGCGCCGACGGACCGACGGGCGCATCGCCACGAGCAACATCAACGCTGTATGCATTAGATGCAAGACACTCGCGTGCAGATTTGATCTACGCTACGGGAGCTCAACCGAAATCCGGGATTGACGATTCAGTGCCGGATTGAATATCTCACGCCCAATCCCCGTCCGGTCCAAAAACTATGGGTTGACCCGCATGCATGCGGACGGTATGGCACACGTAGCACCTGCGAATGCGGGCGCCGTGTTATCTGAGATCTGGCTTCTCGTCTTTGCCTCCGGACGACTTGCGAATTTTCAACGTCGGACGGATGAGCTTCGACATCGTCTGTCCGGTATTCGAGCGTCGGAGGCGCTGGAGAAGGACATTTGTTGCCTCTTCTCCGACATCGTGCATGTTCTGGGCAACACTCGACAAGCCGATAAAGCGGCTGATTTTGATGTCGTCGTATCCGATCAAAGCGATATCCTCGGGGACGCTCTTGCCGGCGTGACGAATTGCCTGCCAGGCGCCAATTGCCTGGACATCGCTGCTCGCGAAGACAGCCGTGACGTCGGGATGCTGCTCCAGGATCACCTCCATCGCTTCATAGCCCGACTCCTCACTGAAGCCGTCGTGTTTCTTCGTCCGCCCCTGCGCGATGCGTTCGGGATTGAACTCGAGACCGGCTGCTTCGAGAGCGGCCTTATATCCATTCACTCGGGCATTTCGGAGGCGATTATCGTCGTGCGGGGTCGTGATCATCGCGATATCGGTATGCCCCTGCTCGATGAGGTGCTCCACGGCCTGCTGAGACCCCGGCTCCTCATCCCAGTAAAACGAGTCCATGTCATCCCACTGCGTGCCGATCAAAACGACCGGCGCGCCCAGCGTCTTAAGTTCGTCCGCAATCTCTTCGTCTACGGGCAGCCCCGCGACCAAAAGCCCATCCATCGCTCCTCTTGCCAAAAACTTCTGGAGCGTCATTTTCGGCGCTTCCCATGCGAGATCGCATAGAAGCAGGTCGAGGTCATTGCCATCGAGTTCGCTACGAACGCCTTTCAGTAGCTCGTTGTGGAATGGCGTCGTAAATGTCGGGACCGCAACGGCAATCGTACGCGTCGCCCGTTGCGCCAGCGATTTCGCGGTCCGATTCGGACGAAACTGAAGTTTCTGGATCGCTTTCAGAACCGTTTCGCGGGTCGAATCGGATACATCGCGCGACTCGTTAAGAACGCGCGACACCGTCGAGATCGCAACACCTGCGTGCTCAGCGACATCGTAGATGGTCGTTTTGGAATCGTCCCGTGTTTCCTGGGCCATGGTTGGATTTCAGGCAATGAATGAGGCCCCGGCGACGCTCTCTACTTCAATCGTACGGGCACGTACGAGAGTTTCGTCCCGGGTTCGGGGCCAGCGTTCAGACGTGAGAGATAAGTCGTTTATTCTGTAACGTCTGAGAGAATCCGATGATGCAGAGCGCCAAAGTAGACGCTCGAAGGGGAAGGCTGATCGGTCTGCGATGCCTCATGAATGGCATCCGTAACCACAGCTTTTGAGGCACGCAGGGCGTCCACCAGCGAGCGCCCGCTCCAGAGGCTATGCAAAACAGACATCATCAGTCCACTCGCGCGCCCGGACAGTTTGTCGACTCCTTCGATGAACGGCGCTTCGAACACCGCGAGGTCTTCGCCATCATAAAATAGGTCGACGGAATAGTTCGGCGGTTCACTTTCGGTGTCGAAATGGTGAGTCGCGAGTCTACCGCAGCGTAACAGGACATTCGATGCGCCGAGCTGACCAACCCGCTGGGCCGCCACCTGTGCGTCATCCAGACTCGGAATTTCCATACCGGCAAGGAGCGTCGCATCCGTCAGGCTCGCGCTCACGAGCTCGGCCGACGACATGTGCTCGCTGACGATCTCGACTGTTTCTGGCTCCGCAATGTCTTCACCGCTCGGGCCACTGAGGGTCAGGTCGAGGACGAGGGGTCCGTCGAGATAGGCGTCGAGGATCTTGAATATCGCTTCCGCTGAGGCCGCGCTTCCAACCACGCCCACCTTGGCTGCAGTTGGCTGTCTCGTTTCAAAAATATGCTCCAGTTGAGCACTGACTGTATCGGCCGGGACCTCGAGTACGTCAGTCACCACGCCATTGCCGGCGACGACGTGCGATGTGCAGACCGTGTAGGGCGTCGTTCCGAACCCTTGGGCAGCAAGTGTGTCGGCAGTCAGACCGCGTTCGAGTGCGGGATATTGTGCACCGATCACAAGAGGGCGAAAGGTCGAAGCAGAAGTGGAAGTATCAGGCACGCGTCGGGATGTACGTAGAGATCGAAAAAAAGGTGATACCCCGAGAAAAGGGTCGTCGGCGTCGCGGACTACTCGTCCACACATACAAACATAGCGGAACGTTGAGCCGGGCACAAGCACATGCTCAGCGAAAAACTCGCCCGTCGTTCGCCATATTCTGTTTACATTACGCCACGGGCGAAAGTTCGCTACCGGGGGCTGCCCCAAGCAAATATGTGGATGTGCGATATCTGAGAACTCCGCGGCATCGATGGGGCGTGCATTTAACCAAAACACACAGCACCCGTAAATACTATCAACGAAGAGAAACCTAGACACCTCTGACACATTGCTTCCCGAGCGATCAACGTCTATTTGTAAGCAGTACTGATTTCACGAGGTGCCACGGGCACGGCGTACCTCGTATTGCCTTGACAACGGTGCCATATTATCTGGCCCGGAGCCCCTTTCTTGTCGCACGTTCACCCTTCGATACGTATTCCTGGCGATGGAGCCTCTTTCAGTTGACCGTCTCACCTCGACCCGCATTCCTACGGTCCACGGTGAGTTTACGCTGTCCCTGTATGAAAATAGCCAGGACGACAAGGATCATCTTGCGCTGATTCACGGCGACGTGGAAGGAGAGGAGGACGTTCTCGTGCGCGTTCATTCGGAATGCTTTACGGGTGATGTGATCGGTTCGCTACGCTGCGACTGCGGTGAGCAACTCGAGTCATCGCTTCGCCACATTGCCGAACAGGGCCGGGGCGTGCTCCTGTATCTTCGTCAGGAAGGGCGTGGGATTGGCTTACTAAACAAGCTCCGCGCGTACGATCTCCAGGATGAAGGATACGACACGGTCGAAGCAAACCTCATGCTCGGGCACGGGGCCGATGAACGAGACTACAGCATCGCGGCCCGGATGCTCGACGATCTGGGTGTCCAATCCGTCCGGCTGCTAACGAACAATCCGGAGAAGATCGAAAGCCTGGAAGAGCTCGGCCTTCCTGTAAGTGAACGTGTGCCGCTTCAACCTCACCTCAACCGGCACAACTCGGAGTATCTGCAGACGAAAGCCGACCGAATGCGGCACCTGCTCGAACTCGGCTCGCTCAAAAACGGCTCGCGAGCGAATCCTCACGCGGGAGACGTCCAGGCACTATCGGATCGAGCACAGGCCTTTGCGGAGACCGCAGGCCGACCGTTCGTCACCCTCACGTATGCCCAGAGTCTGGATGGCTCAATTGCCGCGAATCCGCAGGAGCCGCTCCGTATCAGCGGACCGGAGACGCTGGAGTTGACCCACGCCCTCCGTGCTGCGCATGAAGGCATTCTTGTTGGGATCAACACGGTGCTGTCAGACGACCCACAGCTGACGGTCCGCCACGCCGATGGCGCCCACCCGACCCCGATCGTCCTGGACACAACGCTACGGTGTCCATCGACCGTTCGCCTCCTGACCGAGCCGGGTCCAACGCCCATCATAGCTACTAGCGAGGATGCAGACCGGGAGAAACAGAGCGAACTTGAAGCGGCCGGCGCGAAGGTCCTGCGTCTCAATTGTGATGCCACCGGTGGCATCTGCCTGGAGGCCCTGCTCGACGCCCTTCAGGACGTTGGCATTCGGAGCCTCATGGTGGAAGGCGGAGGTGAGGTCATCACGAGTTTTATCCGAAAGCGACTGGTCGACTACCTGATTATCACGATCGCCCCGATGCTGGTTGGGGGCGTCCACGCGCTTCGCCCGTTTGGCACTGCGGGGACAGACGCCCCATCTGGCGATGGTCAGCCGTCTCAACAGATCCAGGGCTTCCCAAAGATTGAGAATATCCAGTATCGTTGGATCGGAAAGGACCTCGTTCTCGAAGGCCGGCCCGTCTGGCCCGAATCGCAGTAATACGGCATCGAACACCTCGTAACAACGCCCTCACGCGATGCCTCCCGTCTCTTCGCGCGACATCCTTGTTTTCGGTGGTGACGAGTCGGTGTCCATTCGATCCGAGAAACTCGAGGCTCCCGGTCACAACGAGGTTCAGGTGACCACACACGTTTCGGCCATAAGTGCCGGCACGGAGCGTCTCGTCTACGAAGGCTCGCTCCCCGCCGAACTCGCCTCCGATGCGACAATCGATGCGCTGGAAAACAAATCCAGCGATCTTTATCCGACAACTTACGGATACGCTTCCGCCGGGCGCGTGACCGCTCTCGGAAACGGCGTTTCTGACGCCTGGCTTGGGAGGAAGGTATTTGCATTCCATCCGCACGCGACGCACTTCAACGCAGCCGTATCGAGCCTCATCCCACTTCCGGATGACCTCCCGCTCGAAAATGCCGTGCTGTATCCAAATATGGAAACCGCCATCGGTCTCGTGATGGACGGCCGTCCGGTGCTCGGGGAGCGCGTCTCTGTATTCGGGCTCGGACTCGTTGGTTTGCTCGTCACCTGGCTCTTGTCCGATTTCCCGCTGCAAACGCTTCTGGCCATCGACCCCGTTGCACAACGTCGGTCTCTCGCAGCCGACCTGGGGGCATCCACCACTGCAGATCCACAAAACACGCAGAAGCTTTTTCGCGAAATGAAGCGGTCTCAGCATGCCGATCCTACGGTCAACCCGGAGGGAGGCGCCGATCTCGTGTACGAGCTGAGTGGACGACCAGAAACGATCGATGACGGGATCTCCATCTGCGGCTACGCGGGACGGATTCTCGTCGGCTCCTGGTACGGCACAAAAACCGCCCCGGTCGATCTTGGGCGACGATACCACCGGTCGCACATCACGATCCGCGCAAGCCAGGTCAGTACGATCGGACCAGAGCACCGTCCACGCTGGTCCAAATCACGCAGAGGGGATGTCGTAATGCGTAGACTTGCGAATCTTCCAACGGAGATTCTGAACACGGTCGACCGCCCGTTTCACGACGCTGCGGAGACATACCAAATGTTGAGCGAGCCCGACTCATCGGTCGTTCAGATTCTTCACAAATACGCCGACGCAAAACAGGTTTAAACGCTTAGTTGAATGTATAAATTGATGGTTCGCCGGGATTTTATTGCTCAGCATTTTCTGACTGTGCCAAACGCCGGTCCGGAAAACGAATGGCACTCTCATCATTTCACGGTCGAGGTAGAACTTACGGGAGACACCCTAAATGAGTACGGCTATCTCGTCGACATTGATGATGTAAAAGCCGGGCTGGATGAGATCGAACATCGATACTCGGACGCCACACTTAATGAGCTCGACGAATTTGCGGGCCTGAATCCGAGCGTCGAACACTTTGCCCGATTCTGCTGCCAGCGCATCGCCGATCACGTAACGGCGAAGAACGTCGACCGCATCGACCTCCGCATCTGGGAGGACGACGACGCCTGGGCCTCGTACACGATGGCGCTCTGATTCGAG
This sequence comes from Longibacter salinarum, assembly GCF_002554795.1. Lineage (NCBI taxonomy): Bacteria > Pseudomonadati > Rhodothermota > Rhodothermia > Rhodothermales > Salisaetaceae > Longibacter > Longibacter salinarum. The sequence goes on from NZ_PDEQ01000001.1 coordinate 467,217, forward strand.
CAAATAGATTCCTCTTTCACCAGGCACCGATCAGGTTTGGCATTTTCCTATCCACGGTATCTTGCTGCAAAAAAGACCGTTGATGAGCGCGCGCGACATCCTCGGGTCTGGAATTCATTCTTAGATGCGGCTCGAAGCCTCAGCGAGCGTCGCATTGCGCGTCCGCTGCGCATCCTTGAGGTTGGAGGCGGAGTCGGTGATCTAGCGATCGAAATCCTGACGGCACTGGACGGCGTCTCGATTCACTATACACTCCTCGACGCTGAGACAGAAAATCTCGCGTCCGCTCGCGATCGAATATCATCTCACCTCGACAGTACCTCAGTCGCATCTACAGATGGACCCAGCACACTATTCACGTCGGGATCCGGAGCTGAACATCGCGTAGAATTTGAATGCCGGACGATTGAGTCCATCCCAAAATGGTTCGACGAGGAGGGAGGCGGCAATCCGTTTGACGTACTTGTCGGGCAGGCGATCATGGATATTGTCCCGACATCCATATCACTGCATATTGCGTCGTCTATTCTGACGAGAGACGGCGTAGCCTATCTTCCAATTCATTTCGATGGACTGACATCATTCGAGCCAGTCATCGACCCTAGTATCGACTCGATGATTACGGACTTATATCATCGTTCGATGCATAGAGAGTATAGAAGTAATGACATCCAGGGTGTGCGACTTGCGTCCGACGAGGACACGATTACGTCAGACGGTGCCCGGTGCGGACGCGATCTTATCATCGAAGCGGGAGACGCAGGGTTCGACGTGGCCGACGCCGGCAGTTCGGACTGGATCGTGATGCCAAATGTTGGGTCGGACGTTTATCCCGGTGAGGAAGCCTATTTTCTTGAATGCATGCTTCATTTCATTGAGAACGAACTGAGCGGACATCCTGACCTCGCTGATGAGGAGTTTGAACAGTGGCTCGAAACGCGCCGCCAGCAAATCGATCAGCGGGATCTGACTTTGATGGTCCACAACATCGATGTACTTCTTCAATGTCGTTAATCTATCACGTCATGAGTACCTCAGAGTCAAACACCGAATTAGATGACATAGTGTGGCGTCCCGTCCCTGGATATGAGGGACGATATGAGGTCAGCAAAACAGGGAAGGTGCGCTCCCTCGATCGTTACACGAAGACTGACTATTACGATCGTCACGGCAATCACGTGGCGAGGAAGTTTTCCAGAGGGCGTTCACTATCCGGAATGGCTGTCGGTCCGTCAGGCCATGAACAAGTGGAGTTGTACTGCAAGAATGGAGAACCGAAGCGGTTTCTAATCCACAGGTTAGTGATGGCGGCATTCGGTTCAGAGCCAGCGAATGCTACGGACATCATCAACCACGTTGACAACGACGCTACAAACAATCATATCGATAATCTAGAATGGGTGCAGCCATTTGAAAACCAACTACACGGGTTGCTACACCGGATGCTAGAAGAACATGGAGAAAACCGGGTACGTAGGCGTCTGGATACGTGGATCGATGCACTAACATCGTAATCGCTTGTCAGTATTAGAGAACGCAATCTAAGGCATATTTGGTTGCGTTTTGATTTACAGCCATTTATACTCCGTGTGCACCGAGTCGTGGCACCGCTCGGGTTTCCGGCAACTTTGATCTACCCGCTGCCCTGTCACTGCGATCCTGTGCCTGGCTGCACAAGAACAATATCGTCGCTGGTCGGCCTCGCCTGACTTTGTCGTGATTTCAGATCGATTTATTTTCTCATACTAGGCTCCCTTGATGTCCGACGACTCCAGACACGTATCTGAATCCACTGAGCTTCAGATTTCCACCGGATCACCTCGCACCTCGGATCTGAGTCGGTCGATCGACGAGTTGCCGTTCAATGGTCCGACTGATGATAGGCATTGCTCCATCGAATCGGATCATCTCCTTGTCCGTCGCTGGTTAGCCGAAAAAAGCCCGCGTACGCAAGACGAGTATCTCAGTGACATTGAGCAGTTCGTGGACTTTGTCGACCTGCCATTTCAGTACGTGACGCTGGGCCATCTGCAAGAATATCGTGCGCATTTGGCGAACGATCACGATTACGCCCGGTCGACGCAGGCCCGCAAAATATCGGCGGTCAAAAGTCTCTACACGTTCGGTGCGCGGATCCAGTACTTTGCCCATAACGTTGGAGCGGCCTTAAAGACGCCCAAGGTCCGTAATAAACGGGCTGAGCGTATTCTGTCTGAAGCCGAACTATGGGCTATTCTGCGCGACGAAACCGACCTTCGGAATCACTGCATTCTTCGGCTCTTCTACGCATCAGGCGGCCGCGTGTCAGACTTGGAAGAACTTGCCTGGCGAGACCTTAAAGAACGCCCAGATCTGAAAGGCCGTGACGGCCTTCCAGGTGGTCAGGTCACCTTTTTTGGAAAGGGCGAAAAGACGCGGGCAGTTAGCTTGTACAGCAAGGTGTGGATGCTAATCCAAGAGCTCCGCACTCGCGAAAAGGCCGAAGATCGTGGAGGTGCAAACGATCCTGTCTTTCGGTCTCAAAAGGGCGGATTTCTGACGCGTACAGCATTATGGCGCGTCGTCAAGAAGGCAGCGACACGTGCTGACGTCCAATTGAAACCCAAGACCGACTCTTCTGGACGACAGATACTAGACGAAGACGGCGACCCTGTAATGACCTCAGCGGTCTCTCCACACTGGTTCCGTCATGCACACGCCTCTCACGCGCTACAGAAAGGCGCAGACCTCGAACTGGTGCGCCAGACGCTCGGTCACGAAAGCATAGAGACGACAAAAATGTACCTTCATGTGCAACCGGACAAATCCTCATCCTATTATGTCGATGAAGCACCCGACTTTCGAGGCGACTAAGATTTGATTGTCTAACGCGTCAGGAAACGTAGATATTCGACGCGCAAAACCGTAGATGGGCTTTGCTACGCGCCGCTGATGGAAAGATTTTCCCCAACCTCGACGTAGTCCGCAGCGCTGTCGCGAAGCCGCTCTTCATGTCGCGCGGAATACGGTGCCGATGCCGCATATCGACCGTGGGCACGCACCTGGTCGCCCGTCGCCCCAGATTCCAGCGCCAGTTGAAGACCGGTCTGGCGTAGACGGTCCGGCGTTAATGCGTCGATGTCAATCGCTTGACCTGCATCTCGAACGACACGGTACACCGAATCGCCGGTAATCCGTGCTCCACGGTTTCGGTTGCTGTACGACCGAAACAGTGCACCGACCCGCACATCCACGTCCATTCTCACGGCTTGTACGTGTCTATATACGTGTTCGGGGACTTTTGCACGGCCTGAGAGGGTCTCGATTTTGTCCTGGTGGCCGCTCTTTGTCTGATCAGACCCAGAAATCGATGTCGAACCTGATTCTGAGTCTCGAATCTCCAGGATCCGGTATCGGCCAACAAGCCGGAAGTCATCGACATTCACACGCACGAGTTCACCCCGGCGAAGCGCGCAATGCAGCACCAGCATCACCAGAGCCCGATTTCGCCGCCCGACAGCCGTGGATCCATCAATCGACGCAACGAGCTTTTCTGCTTGATCGCGAGACAGCGGTCCCGATGACTTTTCTTGCCCACTCGTCGACGCCGGCCGCGCCATCGGCGTGCGGATTCGCCCATGACGAGCTGGATTGCTCGTGACCACTCCTTCGGCCGTCAGCCAGTCGAAAAACTGCCGAAGTGCAGACCTCCGCCGGCGCAAGGTTGATTCGGCCAGGCCGCTGGATTCACCTCGCGCAAGAAACGCATCAATGTCGTCGTGGTCGACACCGCACACGAGGTCCTTCGTGACCTCGGTTTGACCGAAGAAGGCGCGAAGGTCTCGTCGATATGCCCGCCTCGTGTGAGGAGACTCCTTCTGGTGAACAAAACTCTCAACGAGAGAAACCGGTCCGCCCACGTGATTTCCAGCCTTCTATTCGTGATAACATTTATTATCGCGTATAAACTGGTCCAGGTTATGTTTCGCTCAAGTCTCGTGCAACGATGCCTCATCGACACCCTGCGTCATCACTGACAATGCCGGGCCCTCGGAAGAGCCCGGCATTGCATGGGAGTGTTGATGTCCGGATACGCGATCTAGGCGATCCGAAATTGCTGACGACGACGTTAACCCGCTTCTGTCGCCTGTACGTCCGCTTCGAATCGGAATGTAGCCGCAATGGCTCGTCCCCCAGGCATGTTCTCGGGCCGCAAGGCATAGACCGTCGCCCCATTCAGGTACGCGTGGACGGCCGCGTAATCCAGAAGGTCCTCATCACCAGCTTCTCGCTCATCTTTGAGCTGGACGGTATTGGTTTCAGGATCAAAGTGACCCCAGCGGTACTGGCCGATGGGAACGAATAGCGTGTCTACACGGCTGAACGCACATCCTGGGATAATCTCATGGAAGGCGTCGGAGGCGAGGCCCCCATCCTGATAGAACAACTGATCGAACTGCTCCAGTGCCTCCTGCTGATCCTCAAGAAATACCGGCTCGACAATCTCCCAGGCGCGCTCGTGAAGCTCCGCACCATTCAGCGGCTCGGGATTTCCACGAACGATATCGTGTTCAATGAGATGCGGATAGCTGTTAACGTCCGCGTATAGCGGTAAGTATTCGTTCACGCCAGCGAGAAGGAGCGGCGTATTCTCGTCAGCCAGCCGATCCATGACCCCGTCATCAATCTTATGGAAGAACCGTTTCAGCTCATCCGCAGGTTCACGCGCGTTGTCATCGGCATCTCCCCCCTGGCCATGGTAGGTCAGGTTGGTGCCTCCCGTCCCGTTCTGGGCGGAACTGGTGTGGTACTGTAACGCCTGCTCCGGATCCTCATACTGCTGGATGGCTTCGACAATATCGGACGGAATGGTGTCGCTGGACACCTCGCTAATGCCTTGGTGCGTGCCCTGATAGAGCCGAACGTCATTCTGGCTCAACGTCAGAAGGTAAAACCGGTTGTTCGTGGCTATGATTGGGAACAGCGGCTTGAGGTGGAAGCGTGTTCCTACAATAGCGACTTCATCGAATGCGAGGGGCAGACGATAAAATTCGGTGGACTCCGGCGTGATAAACGCCGCCAGTCCGTCGGAAAGGTTTCTCCAGAAGGCAGTATCGTCGAACCGCCGCTTCACGCTGGCAAGAATGGTTTCGATCTCATCGTCAGAATGCCCTCCGTCACGAAGCTGGTCGCGGGCATCCCGGACCAGGTTCTTCAGACGCGTTGGGTTCTGTGCCCATCCTGACTCGTGCTTGAGCGTGGGCATGTAGATGGAGATGCAAACGTCGTTCTGTTGCTGGGCCAGCTGGCGCAGCTGTTCGCGATTGAAGAGATCCATATCAGCAGCTGTATTGTGTTCAGTGCGGGCGAGAACCGCGCGTCGCGGCTCACCCTGCGAACGAGAGTGTACCAGACGCGCCGCTTTAGGGGAGCGCGTCGTCGTACATCATCAGCGGAGGTACGAGGAAGTCTATCGGCTATTAGGAGAGATGTGATGAGGGTAAAAGACGACTGGACTCATGCATCGGAATGACGGGCAAATATCACGCGAAGCGTTGCCGGAGAACGGGAATTCAACGTACCGCTGGGAATCAGCAAAACCGTGCGTTATTCCCTCCCGCCTGGTTCAACGGAAACCGGTTGTAAAACCGCGCGGACCGGAGCCGCGTCGGCTCTTTCGATCTTCAAAGGAAGCGCCGTGAGATGGTATCGGCCGGGAGAAACGCCCGCCAACTGTAATCCTTCCAGGTTGACCATCCCTGTTTCTGCTAGCGCGTGATGAGCTTCGAGATGTTTGCTGTCGAGCGGATCGATCGATGGCGCATCCGTCCCGATAAGAACAACGCCGCGTTCGCCAAGCATACGAATTGTATCTGGATGGACGGCGGTTACGGCGTTCGGCCACTGCGTGCGATCGACCGACGAAGCGCACGTTTTAAATAAAACACGGGGAGCGGATACGGCCTGGACGTGCTCGGGCGAAATCACATCGTCATCGACATGAACAACCTCTGCAGGGCCGAGGAATGGCCGCAACGGCACCTCATCAATCGCCTTTCCAGAATCATCAAAATGCAACGGCGCATCCGCATGGGTTGCTGCGTGAACACTCGTCGTGATCGCTCCCAGATTCACCGTGCTTCCCTCCTCGCGTCGGGCCGTCCACGTCCATTCGACCCGTTGATCACCTGGCCACACAGCCGTGGACTCAGACAGTGAACGCGTGATGTCGATATACCTCATATAGAAAGCGACCGTTCGAAAAGCTGAAGCGATAATCTCGAGCCGGCAACGACAGACACACCGACCTCTAGACTTACGTACGCTCTCTCTGCGGTAGAGCCGGAGATGGCGACGGGACGTCGTGAACGGGAGATCGATCTCCGCTAAACGATGGAGGCGGAGGTTGTGGCTCCCAGTTCGGACCGCCGGGTGGCCCTCCTGATGAGCCGGAATCGTTGCTCCAGATCAAATGCCACAGAAGAGTGCATAAGATCACAGGGCCGAACGCCACAAAAAAACTGAGGACCTGATAAATCCAGTTCATAATCGTATCCTGAGTGATGCGTCAACAGGTCTGGGACGCGGTCATAAATTCCGGCAGCGCTTCCTTCATGATCCATTAACAAACGCCCGGGGGATCGGTTTCGGTCGTTAGCTGATTCGGATCGCACCGTCATCCGTCCCGGAGTGTCGCCACGGAACGAAGGTTAAACCAACGACAAACTGTCGAGTCCCAAGCTCGCGGTGCTTGCAACAGGCTGTCATCCCGCAACGCGCCTTCTTCCACTCCATTGCAATCTCGAAGGTTGGCGCAGTGCGTTTCCAACCGGCGCTATATCGGTCCGTTCATCTGTTGCGTATGTAACCGAAAGGTTGCCATCTTGGACGCCGTTCTCAAGCGTGATGCATAGAGATCGTTCCATCGCGGATGTAACTTGGCCGTTCGTGTGTCACATTCGAATCTCCGAGTCATGGATACGAGCGCTCCGTGGCGTTCTGACAATGCTTTGGACGATCAGCGCCTTTTCCTTATCCTTTGAAAGCAACTAGTGCCTGTGGACTACGATGTTATTACCGTCGGAGCCGGACACAATAGCCTCATTACCAGCGCCTATCTGGCTCAGGCCGGCTATCGTGTCGGTGTCTTTGAGCGACGCGACATCGTCGGCGGGGCGGTCTCGACCAAGGAAATCATTCCCGGTTATCAATTCGATCTCGGTGGGAGTGCACACATTCTGATACGTCTTACGCCGATCGTCGATGAATTGGAATTGGGACGCTTTGGGCTGGAGTATATCGATCTAGATCCCCTCTTCTTTGCCCCGTTTCCGGATGGAGATGCGGTCTTCATGTACAGAGATGTCGACCGAACGGCGAACCATCTCGAAGAGAAATTTCCCGGTCAGGGCGAGGCGTATCGTCGCTTCATTGATGATTGGTCTGGCTTTGCGCGCACGATGCGGGAGATGTTTCTTACCACCCCGAACCCGCTAAACCTCGGCAAGAAGATGGTCATGGGGGCTTCGACTCGCCTCAAATGGTCCACGGAGCTTCGGCATATCTTACGGCCGTATGGACATGTCGTCGGAGAATACTTTGAGGAGGAGAAAATCCGTGCGATGCTGTCATGGATGGCTGCCCAATCGGGTCCTCCGCCTTCTGAGCCCCTCACGGGTCCATTCGTTCTGTGGCACCCGCTGTATCACGAAGGTGGCGTAGCACGCCCACGAGGCGGATCCGGCATGCTAACTCAGGCTCTCCGAAAACATATCGAAGCACACGGTGGCGAGGTGCACACGGAGGCTGAGGTTAGCGAGATACTCGTCGAGGACGGCAAAGCACGGGGCATTCGCGTCAATGACCAGGTGTACACCGGCCGCGCCGTCGTGTCGGGCACCCACATCCTCGAAGTTCTCGACCGCTTGCTCCCTCCAGCATATCGCCCCGAGTCTGCCGATGGAATGCGTGTCGGAAACGGGTTCGGCATCATGCTTCGTCTCGCCCTGGATGAGCCGGTTGAATACGCAGCCCATCCTGGGAAGGATGCGCGAATGGGTCTACAACTGCTGTGTAGAGACACCGATCAGATTTTCAACGCGTACGGCGAGTATTTGGGCGGACACCCGGCAACGGATCCCCCCATTGTTGCGATGACCTTCAGCGCCGCAGACGACACACTGGCGCCACCTGGAGGTGAAGTGCTATGGCTGTGGGGACAGTACTTCCCGTACGAGTTGTCTGACGGCTCCTCATGGGATGAGATTCAGGACAGAATCGCAGATCGGCTGATCGACACGTTTGAAACGTACGCGCCGCGTACGCGAGATAAGATCGTCGGGCAACTATTTCAGCACCCGGAGTGGCTGGAGTCGAAGCTCGGCCTACGCCGGGGAAACGTGATGCATCTCGAGATGAGCCTCGATCAGATGTTTGCCGCTCGACCGGCCCTGGGAATGTCCGAATACCGGAGCCACCTCGACGGTCTGTACCTGACAGGTGCAAGCACGCACCCCGGCGGAGGCATCATGGGCGCATCAGGGCGGAATGCAGCGCGTACATTGCTCGGCGACCTGGACCGGCGACGCGTCTAGCGTCTGTCAGGTCGGCTTTTTTCGAACGTGAGTTAAGCATGCATGCTGATCTGACCGGAGGTTCGCCGTCTTCGTCACAACATTGTATGCTCCCATAGAGCGACTCGGGGAATGAAATGATGCGCCCCGAGTACACGGCGTACAACGACGATTCCGATTCCATCAACCCTCGGCTCCGTTTGCATGACGTATTTGATGTTCCATTTTGTTTTTACGTTGCCGGTCATCATCGGGTTGGCGGCGACGCTTCCACGCCCTCTTGGTGGGGTTGGTGGTAGACGTGGGCGCTGGGCGATCCCTCTCCTGTGCGTGATCGCTTTCTCCTATACGACGCCCTGGGACAATTATCTCGTGGCAAACGACGTGTGGTGGTACGGAGCCGATCGCGTCATCGCGACGATTGGGTACGTGCCAGTTGAGGAATACATGTTTTTCCTCCTCCAGCCCGTGTTAACCGGACTTTTCCTGTATCACGTGCTCGGACGACTGGGATATGCTGACCGTCGAAGCGGCCTGCTCCCTCACGTTCTCGGCGCAGCATTTTGGCTACTCGTATCAGGCATTTCTTTCTACCACTTACGCTCCGGACCGGACGACGCATTCTATCTCAGTCTCATCCTGGCGTGGTCTGGTCCGGTGCTCGCTGGTATGTGGCTATACGACGGGAAGACGTTGTGGGCGAAGCGGAAGACCATGCTCGTCGCGGTCGGAGTGCCAACTCTCTATCTCTGGTTCGCGGATGCAATCGCCATCTACGCCGGGATCTGGACGATTTCTACCGACTACACTCTCGGTTTGAAAGTCTGGACACTGCCTGTTGAAGAAGCGACCTTTTTCCTCGTAACGAATCTTCTTGTGGTAAAAGGCATCCTTCTTTTTCTATATGGAAGCCACGAGTCGATCCAATCTGCAACGAGCAAACCATCCCGGGCAGATACTCCGGAAATGGCGCAAGGATAAGAATAACGCGCACGGGGAAAAGCGGGCTACGTACGACCCACTAGAGGGGATTTTCCGAAACGCCGATGTATATCGACTACATCATCCTCGGCATTCTAAGCATCGCGGTTGTCCTATGGGCCTACTCGCGTCTCCCCGAGGAGAATGACGACGACTCCGATGGCGGACAATCTGTACCGGTTCAACCATCGGATGATGATCCAGCTCCCACGCCGGGGTCGCCCCCGACGCAATCCGTTCCGTCGACTGGGGACGGAGCGCATCGCGACGTCGATCCACAACCGAGCCCCCCTCGGCGCCGCGTGAAAGAGCAACCGGCGTAGATACATCATGAGTATTTGCCGGGCACGCGGACACATACGTTTCCTCTCGACCGTCACGATGTATCAAGAAGAGTCGACGCCGGCTTGACTCTGGTGGATACGCGTTCCGCTCCTATTTCGCGTGCAAATCCAGCCAGAGTGAAACGGTGTTGTATGAAGCATAACAATCATGTCTTCCGCGGATCTCAAGACGGTTTTCTAAGATTGCAGCGGTTGATGTTCTTGCGGCGACAAGACGATGGCAACGGTTGTAATCTTCTGATTACATGATTCCTTCACACGGGCGCCGGTAAAGCTTTTCCAGAGGCAGGTGCCCATATTGGAAGCGTTACCAAGAGGCTAAGACGTTTTGAACGTGCTTGGTCGCGATGCTTCATCGCACATGCCGCAACGAACGACTCTTTCTCTTCTCTCAGGTCCACACCCATGGATCTGATACATCAGATGGAGGCCCGGTCGTATAGGTTACGTCTCTAACCAGTGCACAACGTGTTAGACGTGAACCGAAGGTCCATATACATGCTACGACCGGTTTCTGATCGTGCGAGAAGATCGAAGGCACCTACCTTCGAGAAAGAGACCCCTTCTGCTAATCACCCAACAGCATACAGTTTATTATGTCTCTCGCAATGACGCTCGAACTGCCGGATCTTACGCCGGGTCAGTTCAATCTGGTCTACAACATGTTCTCTTTCACGATCGCGACGATGTTTGCCGCGTTCGTGTACTTTGTACTTGCACAGAAGAATCTCGCGCCGAAGTACCGCGTCTCGATGATGGTGTCGGCGCTTGTCGTGCTGATCGCTGGCTATCACTACTTCCGCATCTTCGGCAGCTGGGACGCGGCCTATGCGCTGGAGGGCGGCCAGTACGTGTTCCAGGATGACCAGCCATTTAACGATGCGTATCGGTACGTGGACTGGCTGCTGACGGTCCCCCTGCTTGTCGTTGAGCTTGTGCTCGTGCTCGGCCTTCCGAAGGGCGAAAGTGGGTCGCTCATGGCGCGTCTCGGCTTTGCTGCGGCGCTGATGATCATTCTGGGCTACCCCGGTGAGGTAAGCGGCGACGCGTCCCTCATGGGAGAGCGCGGTCTCTGGGGCTTCATCAGCACGATTCCGTTCGTTTACATCCTGTACGTGCTGTTCACTGAGCTCTCGAGCACGATCCAGCGGCAATCCGGTCGTGTTGCCAAACTTCTCTCGAATGCTCGCCTTCTCCTACTGGCAACGTGGGGCTTCTACCCGATCGCCTACATGATCCCGATGTTCTCAGCGGGTTACCCGACGGAGACGCCGGGCGCGGTTGTTGCCCTGCAAGTCGGCTACACGATCTGTGACGTGCTGGCGAAAGCCGGGTATGGCGTACTGATCTATGCCATCGCTAAAGCCAAGTCCGAAGAGGAAGGCTTTGTCGTGGATGAAATGGTCAAACCAGCGAGTGCCGAGGCCTAATCCCGGTCGCATGTACGTCTTTCCTATGGGAAAGTACAAACCCTGTCGCCTTTCCGAGGCGGCAGGGTTTTTTGTATGCGCCGTCACAGACAGTTGATGACCAGTAGACGCCTGAGCGAGACACCTCTGACGGACCGTGATTGATGATGACGTCTCAACACTCAATATGGACGCCCTCTCGATTCCAGATACGCTGCAGACATGCCGTAATCAGAAAGCATCTCTGGTCGGAATCGCGATTGGACATCGCGCTGGTCTGATGCGAAACGAAACAAGCCGCCGGCTTCAAAGACCGGCGGCACGTTACCACCTCTGCAATTGGAACCTTCGCTCGATCAGGAAGACGGGATATTAACCGCTTCCGTGAACGGAACCGCGCTATCGGCGGCGTGGCTACTTGGCGACGACGAGTCGGTTTCTGCAGACCGATCCGTCGAGGTTCCAGGGTCCCTAGACGTCGATCCCTGCTCGAGTCGATCTGGTTTCGGCGGATCGTAAGAGAACTCGAGATTGCGAGTGCCCAGAATCGTGATCAGAGGAATCGCGAAGAAGACCGTTGCAAGGTATCCGAGGGCATACGCACGGTTCTTCACCGCAAGGTCGCCAAGACGTTCGGAAAGGCGAATCGGAATGTTACGAAGCCGCTTGATCGGTAGGAAAAGGGCAATTCCGTACAGGTTGAAGAACAGGTGGGCGAGAGCCACCTTCACCGCCGCCACCCCGCGAAGGGCCTCCGCGCTGCCAGGCTCCCCGGCGGAAGCGAGCACGAGCGCAGCGACGATCGCCGTCATCGTCGTTCCAACGTTCGCGCCTAAAACGAATGGGTAGATCTGCGTGACCGTCAAAATCCCGGCGCCAACAAGCGGCACTGTGAGCGAGGTCGTAATCGACGAACTCTGGACCAGAAAGGTGAGCCCGACGCCAAAGAGCAGCGAAATGGCCGGTTGCCCGAAGATATATTTGTGCAGGAACTGTTCGGAGCGTCCGAGAACCAGGCTCTTCAACAGCGTCACGAGGAAGCGAAGCGAGAGAAAGAGCAGCGCGAGCCCAACGATGAGAACAATAATGCCGTTCTCAGCGGAAAGGCTGATGACGAACTTCGCAATGGGCTCGGTGATTTCCTTGACCGGGCTGAGAAGCTGCGTCCCCCCCACAGTTGCAATCGAATCGGTCAGATACGCCGCTGGCGTCGAAACGAACTTGAACATCAGTTCGAGAGGAAAGAGCGTCGCGACAGCGAGGAAGTTAAAGAAGTCGTGGACCGTCGCACCTGCCATAGCGCGGCGAAACTCCTCCTTACGCGTAACCGAACCCAGCGAAACGATCGTATTCGTGACGCTCGTCCCGATGTTCGCTCCCATGATAATGGGAATGGCCCCCGCGATGTCGAGACCGCCGGCAGCAACGAGCGAAACCGTTAGCGTCGTGGTTGTCGACGACGACTGCACGAGCGATGTCGCCAGGATACCGATGAACAGCCCGACGAACGGGTTGGACGTCATACGGAGCAGACTCTCCGCCACGCCACTACCCATGAGCTTAAACGAGTCTCCCATCAGCTCGAGACTCGTAAAGAACATGATCAGGACGCCCAGGAGGAAAAGAACCTGGAGCGTTGTGCTCTTTGGAGCAACCGTAGATTCCTGCGATGTCGTCATAAAGGGGGTTCCAGCAGACTGAGGGAACGACGAAGCTTCAGCGAGTATAGAGTGATCGCTGGACCTGTCTACGCCGCATCAGCGGTGTAGTCTTGTTATGCAAACGTAATGCAGAAGGTCGCCCCCTGGATCACCTTAGTGTTATGAAAACATGCGTTCCGGATGAGGAGATTGATCCTCCAATTCTCACACTCGTCGGCCCGACCGCGGTCGGCAAAACCTCACTCAGCCTTGCCCTTGCCCAACAGCTAAATGCGGAGATTATTTCGGCCGATAGCCGGCAGGTGTACGAGGAGCTAACGATCGGGACTGCTAAACCCTCGCCGTCCGAACTCGCGCAAGCGCCTCATCACTTCATCGGCGAACGATCTGTCGAAGGACCTCCATTTTCCGCCGGTGCATTTGCCGATGCGGCAAACGCCCGGATTCGAGAGATTCGCGATCGCGGGAAACAGGCTATTGTCGTCGGAGGATCGACATTATACGTTCATGCGCTCCAGGAAGGGCTGGCCGACATCCCTGACGTCCCCACCTCCGTCCGTGAAGAACTGTCGGCTCGACTGGAGAACGAGGGGCCGGAGGCGTTGTACGCCGAGCTTCAAGAGGTGGACCCGACACAGGCAGAGAAGAATGATCCGACGAAGACCCAGCGTGTGATCCGGGCGCTAGAGGTCTACCACCACACTGGAAAACCGCTTACGCACTTTTACGAGAATCAACCGGAGCCTCCGTTCTCGTACCGAACGGTCGTGTTGAATCGAGACCGCCAAAAATTATACGATAGAATCAACCGGCGCGTGGATCAGATGCTGGACGCGGGCCTCCTCGACGAAGTCCGCGAGGTGATGGAGTTGGATGTCAACCTGGACGAAGCCCCGCTGAGCACCATCGGATATCGAGAGCCCATCCAGCATCTCCGTGGGGACATCAACCGCGACGAGATGATCCGCCTCGTGAAACGCAACTCGCGGCGGTACGCCAAACGGCAGCTCACCTGGTTTCGGCGTTACGACGATTACGTTTGGCTCGAAGCAGACGGAGCCGCACCCGAGGATGTCTTCGATGCCGTTGCGTTTGAACCGTCGGTCCGATAACACAGACAAGTCGACGGTATACACGGCGAAAGATGCCTCACGCGACAGGCAGACCTTCCTCCATCGGTTCGAGCACAAGCAAGGCCTGTGGGTGCACGATTCCTGTCGAGGTCTCGCAATGTTCGACGGATGCCCCGCATCGGCGCGCGACGTTTTTCCACTCGTCCGTCGAACGAAACGAAAGATGCTCCTCCTGCAGCGTCATTTCCCCGTTCGATCGCAGCCGGTTCACGAAACGATCCGCCGCCTCAAGAAAACGATGCTGAACCGGATTCGTCACCACGCTTTCGACGACAATAACGCGTCCACTCGTGACACGGAGCGCTTCGCGTAGAACCGCCTCGGCATGTTCGCAGTGGTGGAGCACGAAATAGAGAATCGTCGCATCGAAGGCGTTCTCCTCATACGGTAATCGTACGCCATCGTACGTGTCGTGGGGCAACTCCGTCCGATTCAGGTCGATCACGTCACATAACTGCACGTCCCATGGGATTCCTGATTCGCCACTGCGGATCATGTCTCCCCGTTGCAGTATGCGGCCGACATAGCCTTCTCCTGCCCCCAGATCGAGCAGTTTCCACCGTCCCCCGTGATGCGATCCATCCCCAGCGGAAAGCCACGGGCGGACACGGTTCGCCTTTGCGGCGGCTCGTCGGATCTGGAGACTCTGAAGCAGGTGGTCGAAGATGCTTGAGATATCTGCTTTTGCCTGCCAGATCCACAATCCTGCGGCTCCACTCCAGCCGGCAACGACCCAGACCCAGTACGGACCGCCCACGTAAAATGTGTACGTACCCAGAGCGGCTGCACTGAGCCAGATCCAGCCCCATACGGGCATTACACCTCTCTGTGCACCGGTCCGGTCGAAAACAACCAGCGGAAGGACCGCAAGCAGGTACCACGGATGAACGGTCGTGCTGAAGACGAGAAACCCGCCGAGAATCCAGAGCGCCGCCGTTCGAAAGTCGAGGTGACGACGCGCATCGACAGCGTAAATGACCGGCAGCGTAGCAAGAAAGAGCGTGCTAAAGATCGGGCCGAGCGTCTTGCTGTAATCGATTCCCGTCAGGTTCAAAAGAATCTGCTTCGCGCCAAGATACGGGCCGGCAAAGAACTCGAATAGCTGGACATACAGATCGAGCGAGCTCATGACGTTCGGTAGCACGTACCAGGCGACGTATGGCGCGCACAGAACGCTGCCCACGGCAACGCCCGGGACCAGGCGTTTCCAACCGAACCGCCGGAGTAGAAGCGGAAACAGAAAGACGGGATACAGCTTGACGAGCGTCGCGCCGACGACGGCACACGACGCGATCGCAGGTCGCGACGTGCGCACGGCCCACACTGCTGCAACGAGGAAGAAAACCAGTGCGGCTTCTGTATGCCCCTGCCCCGCTGTTTCGAGCACGACGAGCGGACTCCAGGCGTACAGAATCAGGCGGCGCGCGGTGACAAGGCGCGACAGCAGTAACAACGCCCCCACCTCGAGGGTCGCGAAAAGGATTTTGATTGTGTAGAAACTCTGTTTCCACGACCCTGGCCCGCCAAAAATCGAGTCCACCCATGCGCCTGCGGCAAACACCATCTGCGAGATGGGCGGGTATACGCTGTAGAACGACGGAGAATTCAGACGCTCGACCAAGTCGTTCTGCGCGAGCCAGCCTCCGACGTCAGCCGACTTAACCGCATCGGACGGGACAAATCGATATGGGTTGATGCCTTCGAGTTGTAACCATCCATCCCAGATGTACCGAAACGTATCGTCTGTCAGACCTGGGGTGAGTGGGAGAAACGCGATTCTCGCCACAATGGCCCCGACTAGGACATGCGAGGTCGTGAGTTGATTCCGCTTCCAGAGCCAGACCGTTCCCGCCGTCGTGGCGATCGCAATAGCCACAAAGAGTCCGCGCGCTTCCGGAATCGGTGCACAAACAGCGACCCCAATCAGACCGAGCCACACCGGCACCGCCACGGGATCGATTGTGCGCAAAGAAGACCGTACCGGAGATGCCACGATTCGCGTGATCGACGATTTGAGAAAATGACGAGCCGTCGTTCAGTGTCCCAACGGCTCGTTTCGTTACGCAGTCTCGTGAACCTCAGCGAATGACCGCAGCACGCCGGACGACGGGCTCATCGGAAGGAGATTCGACGCGGAAGATGTAGATCCCTGCTGGCACCTTCTCTCCCCGCGAATCCCGCAGGTCCCACTCGCGTCCACCGGTTAGCGAGCGTTCCTTTGACAGCACACGCACGAGCCGTCCGTCCGTGGAATAGACGCGAATCGTGCTCTGTGATGGCAGCCCGGCTATCGTAAGCGCATTACCATGCTGCGACGCACGGTATGGATTAGGATAAACGAAGACGTCGTCCAGATTATCCGCCGGCTCCGAAAGCCGAATCCCACGGCTCTTCTCCGCCAGAGTCTCCCCGGAGGTCGACGTGAGATCACCGAGCCGAAGCTGCGTTCTCTGCCCGTTCGCCCCGATCACCGTCCCATCGACCGTGACGACGACGCGGTTTGGGGTCGAGTCGTCGAACGCGACGCTAGCGACCGTCCCCGGATCGGGCTGTACGGTGTATTTGGCGAGATCTCGTGCGTCGTCCGGTTGCACGGGTTGCGAAAAGAGAATTTCGACGCGCCGCTGATCGAGGACGGTCCAGTCGGTGACGATGAACCCCGCCTCCGCCTGCTTTGGGAACGTAACGGTCGCGCTGGTCTGGGACACGGCCAAGCCCGACCGGTCGACAACGCCGTCCCACTGAAGTGTACCGGATGCCGTGCTCGGCCGAGCCGCAAAGCGAAGGACGACCGCCGCTTCGTTTCGACCAAACGTGAGACCGACCGGATGCTCGCCTTCGAAGTCAAACTGTTCAGCGCGAGTCGACGTGGCGAGCGGTTCGGTGAACACGAGTTCGATCGTCGTCGGACTCACAGGATCGATGCTGGCCACCGTCGCGGGATCATGAGGTCGAATCGTACGCCGATTTGAAAGCGGCGACGTGGATCCGTTGTACCAGGCCTGCAGCGCCACCTCCCGCGGATTCGACCGGGCAAGCGTAACTGTGGAGTCGGTCGTGCTCAACGCACGCGAAAGCGAGGTGCCCTCCGGTCCATCAAAAACGGTCACGGAGTCTGCGCCCGGTGCCTTCCACCGTAGAAGGATCGACGAGGCATCATCCGGCCGAGCCGTAATCCAGGATGGCGGCGGGTATTGCGCGGAGGCCGCGTCGAATTCGAACCGCTGCATCACAGGCCGACTCGTTGAGACAAGCAGTTCCGGTGACCCGTTACCGTTGAAATCACCCGAGACCATGCTCGCGCTCAAGATCTTGCCAGCGGCGGAGGTCCCGTCATTGTGATACACCACCCTCCAGCCGCCGTTGATGTCGAAGTCTGCGATGAAAAGCTCTGGCGGATGGCTAATGGCGATCTCGTCGCGGCCATCGCCGTCGTAGTCAAAGCTCTCAATTCCACCGTCAGGCGCGACCTCGCCGGCAATGGGAATCTCGCCTCTCACCGCGTACTCATCGTCGCCTGCGGCACTCCAGAACTGGTAGAGCCCAATACTCGGCTCGACCTCGCCGTTCGGAAGGGTCAGCGGATAGTTTTGCCGAAAGGTAGCGAAATCCGTCTGTCCATCGCCATCAAAGTCGCCCGTCGCCATTCGGTCGCCGGCGTCGACGTAATCGGTTTCGTCCATCCAGGCGACGCGCATCGAGTCGTCTGCTACAGCTTCGTACACGATCAAATCCCCGTCCCGATCGCCGACAAGGAAGTCCGTGCGGCCGTCCCCGTCGAAGTCACCGTCCGCTGCGATGGCCGGGCCGAAGCGGTTGGCGAGAGCCGCCGAGTCGACGGACGCTGCACTTGTCGGATTGTCAAGGCGAAAGGTCTCGATATAGTCTCCCCCTGACGCCTCCAGAAATCGCCATTGCTGACCGTTATGCCCCACAATTTCGCCCTTTCCATCCCGGTCGATGTCCGTCAGGAGCGTGCCGATGAGATCGTTCTTCGTCTCGGAGTCTCCATCGAGGCCCGTCGTATCGATAAAAGCAAGTTGCGACGGCACCGACGTCTGGTCTGGCTGCTCGAGCATCAACGTCACCGCAACCACCTGCGTCAGCAGATCCTGCAAGCCGTCGGCATCGGGATCCCCGAGATCGCGGGGAATGACGGAAGCAACGAGCGTATCCGCAGGAAGGAAATCCGATCCCGCCCACTCGAAGAATCGAAGGGTGTCTGAAATGCCGCCTTGCTTCCGCTGGTTGACAACAACCTCGAGCAGCCCGTCTTCATCGAAGTCGGTTGCCTGAGGCAAAACTCGCCCCGCGGAAACGGATGTCGAGGACACGTTGAAGAGACTGGAGTTGAACCTGCGTGGCGGCACGTCAACCTCCACGGTATCTGCCGTGACGAGTCCAGCCGTATTCGTTGCAGAAATGATTACCTCTGCACGACCGCCCTGTCCGGTCGGATCGATTGCGCGCAGACTGTGACGCCGAACCTCGTATTCGCTTTCCGCGGTTGTCGACTGACCATTCAGCACGACGCGCATGTCAATCTGCGTCACGTCGTCGGTCTCTACATCCGCGAGAACGCCGTATTCCCCGGAAATGAGGCCGCCCATGGCGGAACGGACGTTTATATTCGGCGGTGTTCGGTCGATGTAGATGCGGCGGCGGTCTTCTACCGTCGAGCCGTCTCGCTTCTGCACAACCAGCCGCAGGGTGTACTCGCCGTCAGGGTACTGTGAAGGCGAAAGCGCTGCGACATCCCACACGGCAAGCGTGTCGTTGATAACGGGTGTCTCGATCGGCGTCTCCGTGATGGGCTCCCATGGATCGAAGCGATCGTCAAAGGCCGATGTACCCTCCGCAATGTACAGGCTATAGGACGAAAACCCCGGATTAACCGCGGATCCGGTGATTGCAACAGGGGTTGCGCCAGACACGCCACCATTGAACTCCGGCGATGTGATCTCTACAGCGGCAGGAATCGCTTCTTGAAGCGCGCGGAGCACGTCAAGTCGGCCCGCAGCCGTGACGTGATTCCAGCCGGGCTCCTGCAGATCGGTCGCCGTGTCCGTGATGATCGACCGGACGGATGCTGGATCCAAAGTGGGATCGAGCGATCGAAGTAGCGCAACCGCGCCCGCGACCTGCGGGGCGGCAAACGACGAACCGCTCACTGGGCCGTACAGGTCATCCGCTTCGAGCGTATCGCGATCCACGTCCATTCCCGGGTATCGCGTCGTGAACACATTCGAGCCCGGCGCTCCAATGTCCACTCCGATCCCGTACTGGCTCTGACTGAACCGGTCCGGCAGCCCCGTTCCGTCCTCTGCCAGCCACATCACCGAGATCGCGTCCGGGTAATCAGACGGATAGTGGGCGTCGTCCGTCGCCTGGTTTCCCGCAGAGGCAACGACGACAACGCCTCGATCGGCGGCATAGCGGACGGCTTCCTCGATCAGGGGAGCCGGTCGATCACGTCCGAATGACAGGTTGACGACTTCGAACCGCTGATTCGCGGCATACACGATGGCCGCGGCGATATCATCGGTCTGCCCCCGTCCATCCGCTCCGAACGCACGAAGCGAAACAAACCGAGCTCCCGGTGCGACACCGAGCACGCCCCCTTGCTGTGCGTTGGCCGGCACGCCGGACGTGATGCCCGCGACGAACGTGCCGTGCCCAGAAATGCCCGCTGTCGTATCCGGTCGCGGATCCGGATCTCGATCCTCGTATTCCCCAACCAGGTCAAGTCCAGGTCGATCGACAAAGTCGTATCCCACCACGTCATCGACAAAACCGTTTCCGTCGTCATCTACCCCGTTCAGGTCTCCCGAATCGAATCGACCGTTTCCGTTGATGTCCTCAGCAGCGTTGATGTACGCTTGTCCCTCTAAGTCCGGGTGGTCCAGGTCGACCCCGGTATCTATAATGCCGATGCGAACGTCCGCGTTGCCCCGGGTTATGTCTTGAGCCTCTCGCGCTCGAATGACGTCCAGGTGGTCAAGGCTGTCAGCGAACGCGTTGTCGGAGTCACTGAAACGCCTGTAGCGTTCAGAGCTGGTTTCGATCGAGAACGACACGTTCTCTTGAACATATCGAACGTCAGACCGCGAGGCCCACGCTGATCTCAACGTACGCAAACGCGACGAGTCCGCCACGGCAAGAACGTACGCCGGGATCGCACCACCCCGAGCCTTTCTGGCGGACTGAGCGAAAACCGGTTTGGCCGCAGATACGCCATCGAAAAGGTCGGGGGCTTCAGACTGCCCCGACTTTGCGCCCTCCAGGGCCTGCTGCAGCGATGCTGCTCCAGGCTCAAGGCGAACGATCAGTTCCGCGGGCTGGGCAACCGCCGTACATGGGATAAAGATAAGCAGGAAAAGAAGAGTGCGCTTCATGCAATAACGGCACTTACTGATCAGTGATGTGCTACAAGGTAACCGCCGTCGAGGCACGGGCGCAACCGACGCCGTCTCTGCCATTTGGTGCGTGCGGTCGTCCTGACGGTACCTGCGGCTTTCGGCTTTCTACTCGATCTGCTTCAGGTCCTTCGGCGAGGTGGTAAGATTTCGACATCCCTCCTCTTCAATCACGACGATATCCTCAATGCGAATGCCGAACCTCCCCGGTATGTAAACACCGGGCTCGATGGTGATGACCACTCCCTCAGAAAGCTCCGAATCGCTGTTGCGGGAAACGCGTGGCCATTCGTGAATCTGAAGTCCAAGTCCGTGACCCAGACTGTGGGTAAACGCATCTGCAAGATCGTGCGAGGCGAGAACATCCCGTGCAACGGCGTCGAGTTCGCTCGCCTGCATACCCGATCGCGCCACTTGAAGCGCCGCCTCTTGAGCCTCAAGTACCGCTGCATACGCTTGCTTCATCTCCTCGTCCGGAGCGCCGATCGCGATTGTCCGCGTCATGTCGGATGCATACCCGTTGAGGAAGCAGCCCATGTCGATCACGACGAGTTCCCCCTTCTGCAGAACGCGATCCGTCGGGCGGGCGTGGGGCAATGCACCATTCGGCCCCGAGGCGACGATTGGATCGAACGACATTTTCTCCGCCCCGCCCTTCATATGGCGATAGACGATTTCCGCTGCCACCTCTTTCTCCGTCATCCCGGGTTGGATCAGGTGCAGGAGATCCTTAAAGACGCCATCGGTCAGGCGCTGCGCAGCAGCAATCGCCTCGACCTCATCCTCCGACTTTACACCGGCCTGGTTGGTAAGCATCTGGTCGACCGGTACGAATTCGACGCCGTCGAAACGTTCATCCCAGTCCGATCGCCGACTCACCGTAACGTGATCGGCCTGAAAAGCCACACGTCGGCAGCCCGCAAGCAGGTCGCTCTCCGCCAGATAGGCATCGAGCCCATTCGACGAGATGTGAACCATGACGTCATCCGGGACCTCGTTCTCTGCCTGGTCCCGATAGCGACCATCCGTGATGAGGTGTGCGGCGTCCGTTGTGACGACGAGAAGCCCGTTTGACCCGGTAAAACCACTGCTCCACCGAACGTCTGGCGCAAAGTTGACGAGAACGGCGTCTACCTCAAGGTCGTGGAGTCGCCTTTTTACTTTGGGCAAATGCCTCATTGCAATAACGGAGTATCCTTTTCAACGAATGCCGCTCTATAGAAAATGCCGGGACCACCTTCGCAGTCCCGGCATCCACATGGGCCTCGCCCAACTCGATTAGCTAGACTTCGAGGAGCGGCCTGAGTAGTAATTCGGCGACTCCTTCGTGATCTGAATGTCGTGGGGATGGCTTTCGCGGACGCCCGCGGCTGTCGTCCGGACGAACGAAGCGTGATCGTATAGATCGTCTACCGTTTCGCAACCACAGTAGCCCATCGCTGCGCGGAGACCACCCGACATCTGGTGAATCACTTCACTGAGCGTTCCGCTGTACGGTACACGCCCCTCGATACCTTCCGGAACGAGTTTCTTCAGGTCGTCCTCAACGTCCTGGAAGTAGCGATCCTTGCTTCCGGCTTCCATCGCGCTCACGGAGCCCATGCCGCGATAGCTCTTGTATTTCCGCCCCTCGTAAATGATCGTCTCCCCGGGGCTCTCTTCCACGCTGGCGAACAGGCCACCGATCATAACGCAATTGGCACCTGCGGCGAGCGCCTTTGGAATATCGCCAGTCTGCTTGATGCCACCGTCCGCAATAATCGGTACGTTGTGTTCACGCGCTGCGGAGGCGCACTCCATGATGGCCGATAACTGCGGCACGCCAACGCCCGCAACGACTCGTGTCGTGCAGATCGAGCCGGGGCCAATGCCGACCTTCACGGCGTCAACACCCGCTTCGATGAGGTCGAGCGTTCCAGATGCCGTCGCGACATTGCCGGCGACAATTCCGACTTCTTCCTCGAATCGATCGGCAATCTTGGCAACCGTTTCCAGGACGCCCTCCGAGTGGCCGTGAGCGGTGTCGATCGTGATGAAGTCGACCCCGACCTCGACGAGAGCCGCGACGCGCTCGATGACGTCTTCCGTAACGCCGACGGCAGCACCAACCCGGAGGCGGCCATGTTCGTCTTTGCAGGCATTCGGATGCTTGCGGCGCTTCCGAATGTCTTTGAACGTAATCAGGCCTTTCAGATATCCTTCCTCATCGACGACTGGCAGCTTCTCAATCTTATGCCGCTGAAGGATCTGCACGGCTTCGTCGAGCGTGGTGCCGACCGGCGCGGTGATAAGATCGTCCGACGTCATCATCCGATGGATTGGCGTCTCATTCTGCAGCTCGAACCGGACGTCCCGGTTCGTCACGATGCCGACGAGTTTCTTCTGCTCGTCCACGACCGGAATGCCGCCAATGGAATAGTGCGACATCATCCGACGCGCGTCGCCGACCGTATCATGCGGCGAAATCGTAATCGGGTCGAGGATCATCCCGCTCTCCGACCGCTTCACGCGCCGCACCTCGGCGGCCTGGTGCTCGATCGACATGTTTTTGTGCAGAACGCCGCAGCCGCCCTCGCGTGCCATGGCGATCGCCAGGTCCGCCTCCGTCACTGTATCCATTGCGGCCGACAGAATCGGCACGTTCAGCTCGATGTTCTTCGTCAGTTGGCTGGACGTAGATACCTCGCGCGGCATCACGGACGAGCGGCGCGGGACGAGCAGGACGTCGTCGTACGTCAGCCCTTCCCCCTTGATCTTACGATCGAACGCCGCGCTGAGGGCATCGGCATCAGACGAGGTCTCCGGGGGCGAAGTATGATTGATCTCCATGGGGTTCGATTACTTGAGGTTAACGCGTTTGCGGAGCGAGCGTACTTCGTGGGGACGCAACCGACGCCACCGCCCCCGATCCAGTTTGCCAGCGGTGAGACCCGCGTACTTCGGGCGATCGAGCTGTACGATGTCATGACCGAGTTTCTCGAACATGCGCCGCACCTGCCGATTTCGACCTTCGTGGATCTCCAGGGCCACGTCGGTTTTGTTCAACCGCTGATCGATGTAGGTGACCCGATCGGCAGCGGCCAGTCCATCCTCGAGCTCAACACCCGACTGAAGCTCGTCGAGTTCGTGGGGTTTAACCGGCTCGCGGGTGCGAACGAAATAGATCTTCGCGATCTCGTAGCTGGGATGCATCAAACGATGCGCCAGGTCGCCATCATTCGTCAGCAGCAACACACCGGTCGTGTTGCGGTCAAGCCGACCGACGGGAAACATGCCCTTCGGGTTGTCCGACGAAATGCCGGCGGCTTCGAGCACGGTCTTCCGCCCCTTCGGGTCGTCCGTCGTGCTGATCGTATCCTTCGGCTTGTTCAGAAGGATGTAGTCGAAGTCCTTGAGTGAAATCCGGTCGCCATCCACCTCGACGGTCTGGCCCGGGTAGACGCGGGTCCCGTGCTCGGTTACGACCTCCCCGTTCAACCGAACCCGACCCTGTTCGACCAGCTTGTCCGCATCTCGGCGTGAGCAGACGCCCGCATGCGAGATGTACTTATTGATGCGCATGCCGTCCTTTTCGGACGATGTGTGCGGGTTTCCCATCAGCGAACCGTGGTTCGGGTGTTCAGTGGCGTCGGCTTGTTATTAGTTCTTGTACGCCCACGGGCTAACTTGTGCCGCACGTTTCGTGAGTTCACAGGGTTTTGTCGCCGGCCTTGTTCATTCGCATAGAGGTTCTCCTATAAGTCTGTTTCTATACTCATCCGGTGACCTTCACTTCTCGGAACTGATGTGAGGCCATCGTTCGATATAATCCATCTTTAACGACTAATTCTGCATGGGTGCCCTCCTGAACCAGACGTCCAGCCTGAATCACGAGGATGCGGTCGACATCTCGAATCGTTGCCAGGCGATGACTGATGATGAAGGTAGTACAACTGTTCGATAGCTGGTCGAACGAATCTTGAATCCACGCCTCGGACTGTGAGTCGAGAGACGCCGTAGCCTCGTCTAGCAAAAGGATGTGCGCATTTTTGAGTAATGCGCGGGCGACCGCAATGCGCTGTCGCTGTCCTCCACTAAGCCGCACACCCGCTTCACCCGCAGGAGTGTCGTACCCCTCTTCGAATTCAGAAATGAATCCATGAGCGTTTGCAGCACGAGCGGCATTTCGAACTTCTTCGTCGGACGCGTTGAGGCGACCATATCGAATGTTCTCTCCGATCGACGTGGCATGGAGACGCGCTTCCTGTGACACGACACTGATCTGCTTACGAAGGGAGTTCTTCCGCACGTCTCGTATATCATATCCCCCGACCAGAACCCGCCCCGACGTAGGGTCGAAGAACCGTGGAATGAGATTCATCAACGTTGTCTTTCCGGAGCCGCTCGGCCCCACAAGAGCGACTGTCTCCCCCGGACGGACCTCAAAATCAATCTCTTTGAGAACCAGCTGCCCCTGCTCGTACTCGAAGTTAACCCGCTCGAATCGAATAGTCAGACTGGAGTCCAGATCCTATAATTCAGCGGAAGTGCCAAGCGCCTGCAGACACGCCTCAAACGCAGCCTTTTGTCGTTTGGGCCTAGTGAGCAGGTCCTGCATCCAGTCAATCTCCCATCGAAAGAAGCTCCGCCTCCGGCGTCCAGGGGCCTTTTTAGGCTGCGCTTTCGGCGTTTAGGCCCGTTTCTCACCGACCAGATGACTCCACCCAAAGGCCATCACTAATAGCCCAATCAGTCGCCGGTTGCGATCCGGGTTGGTAAAAGCGGTCGCCTCCAGGTCAAGTCCGCGGGACTTCAATGCAGCGAACAGGGTCTCCACCTCCTAGTGACGCCGATCGATTGCCGGGCTGCACGTAGACGCCAACAGGAGAAAGCGGACCTTGAGAGGCTTAATGTCGGTGCTCGCTTGACGCACCATGATCTGGTCCGGAACCGACGCATCGTCGGTTCCGTCGAGCCCTCGAGCGTACATCTTCGCTCAAAGCCCGAGGCCCTCCTCGTCAAGACGCAGACGGCGATTGGCGCACAGACGAATCAGCAACGGGATCGACGCAGTCTGAAGTCGGCGCAGCCACGGCACAGGGACAAACTCGCGGCCGGACGTCACGGACTCCACGTCAGTGGATGCAATGGCGCTGAGCGCCGTCTTCAGGACCTCGATTTGTTTTTCGGACCCAGAGCTAGCTTCCCCTCTTCGCCAGCGTTGGCCATGCCACAAGAAATGCGATACCTCGAAAAGCAATGCCAATCATGAGCACCTTGCCCGAAGCACCACTCGATTCGGTCCAAGACCATTATGTAGGGCGGCTCCTGGGGCACTAGACGGACGAGCAGCGTCGATGGCGCGGGTAGACGACCATCCTAGTCGGCGAGGAAACGGCGAATCCGGTGGTGGGTGGAGGCCAGCCTCCTGGACCCCGGTCTTTCGCGACACGGCGATCCGGCGTAGATTCGTCATCAGTTGGAGCGATGCCAGGTCGAAGCGCTCCATGAAAGTCACCCGCGTCCGGTGCCAGCACAGCGTCCAGTGGAGAATGGTTGTGAGGGAGGTGATGTCTGGCATCTCTGAGCGTGTTGGTTGTGTACGGAGATCGCGAGTGATTTCACGATCTGTATCATCGCGCATCCAGCACTTTCACTGTCGTCGCGTACGGTGGTCGAGCTCACTAAATTTACTTTTCTACGCCAGCTTTTAGACAACTGCATGTTTAAACCCATGTAGTCAAACGTCCTCGGAAGAACGTTCAGCCTTATGCCGGCACCCACGACCAAGAGTAGGAGAGTTACTAAGATAATAGCCGTCTCCTACCGATCAGCGATGCATTTGACGAGGTAGAAATGAGCCTCATCAAGATCGGTCGGGAAACTGTCTATTTATCCTGAAGCGCGTCCCTAGGAGACGACCGAGCAGCATCGAATGCCTGCCAACTCACTGTTGTCAGTGCCACGAGAAGGGCGAGGATACCCACAGCGATGAAAACGAGCGGGCCCGGCTCCGTCCGGTATGCAAAACTGTCGAGCCATCGGTCCATCCCGTACCAAGCCACCGGGACGGCAATAGCGAAGCCTAGAATAACCAGTGCAATGAAATCTTTCGATAGCAATGCAACAATCGACTGTACCGACGCACCTAGCGCCTTTCGTATTCCGATTTCCTTCTTCCGGCGTTCGGCCGTGAACGCCGCCAGCCCCAGCAGCCCGAGGCACGCAACGACTATAGCGAGAAAAGCTGCCGCAGCGAAGATCTTGGCTACGCGCGCCTCCGCATGGTACTGTGCAGCTAGACTACTCGCGAGGAAGTCGTACTCAAAAGAAAGCCCGGAGAACTCTTCCCACAAATCGCGCACGGACGCGATTGTCGACGGCACTTCGGTCCCGGACAGGCGAACTGCAACACGTTTCTGCGCACGGGTTGGCGGCCTTAAGACGAGCGGATATATTTTTTCATGAAGCGACTCGTAGTGGTAATTTTCCGTTACGCCAATGATTGTGGCTCCCCCCGATATGGCGAGACTTTTCCCAACCGCCTGTTCGGGTGTCCAGCCAAAACTGTGGGCCGCGGCGCGGTTAATGAGTATCGCTGAGGAATCCGTTCGCTCCGGCGAGAACGAGCGACCCTCTACCATCGAGATACCGAGAGCATCGGTATAATTCCAGCCCACTGATGTATAGTTTACATTCTGGCTGTCCATGTCAGGGTCAGATGCCTCCACGATGCCATTCCAAAAGAAATCACCGGGCATCGCGTAACTCGACGCAGCCTCTCCTGTCACCCCGGGAAGCCGCTCTAATTCCTGCATAAAGGCGCTGATCTGATCACCCAGCATATCGGTATTCTCAACAACCAGAACGTTCTCTTCCTCAAACCCAAGCCCTGCACCTCGCATGAAGTCTAATTGCTGATGGATAACCGCGGCGCCCGCAAGAACCGCGATCGTTACCGCAAATTGAAATATTACCAGTCCTTGCCGAAATCGACGGCCGCTCTGGCCCTTGGTATAAGTCCCCTGTAGCACATCTGTGGTTTCGAACCGGCTCAACACACAGGCTGGTAGGACGCCCGCAGCAAATCCGACGATCACTGCAAGGACCGGCAGGGCAAAGACCCATCCGGCTCCGAGGACCGACCACAGCGACACGTCTTTTCCGCTGATAGCATTTAAGAATGGCATTCCGGCCCATGCTATAAGCACCGCTAGTATCGTAGCGGCTCCACTCATCACAAACGCCTCACCAAGAAACTGCCCCGCGAGCTGTTCGCGACGTGCACCCAGGGCCTTTCTGACTCCGACCTCATTAGCTCGCTCGCTCGACCTAGCCGTGGCAAGATTTGTAAAGTTGATGCAGGCGAGAATAAGAACAAATACAGCAAGGCCTCCAAATAGCCAGACATACAGAATGTCGCTTTGAGATCCCCCGGGCATTGACATGACCGTTACCGGAACTCCCTGACCAAGATGGATCCCGGTAAGCGGCTGTAGGTGCGGGATGAACGCGCTCCCTTTCGCCTCTTCCGGACGAGGAAAAGCGTTCGACACCACATCAATTACTCGCTGTTCTACCTCTTGCTTGGACACACCGTCTTGCAGTTGGACGTATGTGATGTAATCATTGGCAAACCAGGTTGCGTCGTTATTGATGGTTTTCAGAGATACGAGGAAGTCGAATGACAAGCTCGAATTTGAGGGGACATCGCTAAGAACACCAGTCACTTCTAGCGACCGTTCGTCAATCATCAACATTTCCCCGATAGCTGTCTGATTTGGAAAGTACTTTTCCGCCATCGACTCTGTCAGCAAAACCGTTCCAGGTCGTTCGAGCATACTCTCGCCCCTCTTCAGTGGAAAAGTAAACACATCCAAGAACCCCTCGCCGGCGTAAAACACACCCTTTTCTATAAACTTGGCGCTTTCATGATAAACCACCGCTTGCGCGTCCGCAGCGCCAACAGTCGAAACGACCTGCTCGATTCCTCGCACACTTCCTTCAATAGCCGGCGCAAGCGCCGACGGGGTGGCTGGTATTGTAGCCTCAATCTCTGGAAGGTCAAACTGGCGCAATACGCGATATGTCCGGTCGCTGCTCTCGTGAAACGAGTCATACGAGAGCTCATCTTGTATCCACAGCCCGATAAGAATAACGGACGCAAGGCCTACGGCAAATCCTCCGACGTTTATCGCGGCATAGCTTTTCCGACGACAAAGAGTACGCAGTGCAATCTTGAAATAGTTACGGAGCATGTGGTGGCGGTTTTAGATTGAGGAAGAACGCTATTAAATCCTTATAACCCAAGGCGAAGTCAAGAACTTGGCGCCCGTACACTATCGTTCTGCGGACAACTGGGCGACTTCTTCGGTCAACAGACATAGGCCTATCAGTAGTTATCACTACTAACATCTTAAGGTTAATATTGTAATTTGTACAAATTGATAAGCATAATTTATATATGAAATTCATCTATTACATCAATTTTTAGATACACCTTAGACACACTATGCATGAGATATGCCTAGGCATATCTTTATTTATATGGGTGCGGACGTCCTTTTAGGCCCACCTTTACCTTCTCTCACAACGAAAAACACATGGCCATCGTGCCACGCCTAGTAGTGTGATGTAGACCCAGTTTTGTGAACGAAGCAGTCTCCGTGCAGCGCTTCACAAAGTATCGACCGACATTGTTGCTTCTCTCCGAGTGCATTCAACATCAGCAAGGTATACTCCTCACCTGCACCGTAGCATAGATATGCTATAATACTTAACACTTTGTCCAGCTTTTTATACATTGAATGTTCGGATTACATACAGCTATCGGTTGAGTCCTTAATATTGTGTCATCCGGGTGGCGACTAGAAAAAGCCATCGCGTTCTGCCAGGTTGGAAGAGAGACCAATCCACCCCAACCGACATGATTGCGATGGCCACCTTTGAGATTACAATCGACAACAACACGATCCAAGACCTTCTCCAAAGCGATCAGGGCCTGTCGGCGCTGCTCGGGCCAATCCTGAACCAGGTCCTGGACGCGGAAATGAGTGAGCACCTGCGCGCCGCGTGTACGAGCAGACCAAACTCCGCACCGGCTACCGGAACGGCTCGTACACGCAGCAACTCACCGCACGCCTCGGGATGCTCGACTTGGAGGTGGCTCGCGACTAAGAGAGGGACGTTCAAGACATCGTATCAGCGATGCGAGAAAGCGCTGGTCCTTGCGCTGATGCAGATGGTGAACCTAGATCTCATGAGATGTACTCAGGCCGTCTCCACTCGCCGCGTCAAGAAGATCACCACCGAGCTCTGCGACTGCAAGTTTACACAGTCGACGGTATCGCGCCTCTTTGATGGGCTAGATGAGCAGGTCGACGCCTGGGCGCAGCGCCCGCTCGACGGGTAGCCGTACCCGTTCGTGCTTTTCGATGCACTGCAGATCGAGGTCCGTCACGAAGACGCGGTGCGAGCCACCACCGTCGTGATTGGCGTCGACATCGGGACGGATCGACAGCGAGAACTCCTCAGGCTGCATCTGTCCTACAGCAAGACCGAAGGCGGCTGGCACCGGTTCATCGAGAGGCTCAAGGCGCGAGGGCTCTCCGGCGTTCGCGTGGCCACCAGTGACGCCCATGACGGCCTCCGCCTGGCGGTAAATGCATCGTTCCCCGGTCTGATCGCCAGGTGCACTTCCGGCGCAACGTGATCGTGCAGACGCCGCCTCCACTCACCGACCGGATGCACAACCAGCTGGCCCCCATTCTTACCGCCTCGGCGCCAGCGCCTGCCCGTTAGACCCTGCACGCAACGATCGAGACGCTCGAAGGCGAAGGCGATACCGCAACGGACGTACTGAAAACGGGCTTCGATGACGCCACCGCGATGCTAGCGCTTCCGCCCAAGCACCGCTGCCGCCTTCGGACCACAAACATGTTCGATCGTTTGATCGAGGAGATTCGACGTCGAGAACGCATGGTCCGCATCTCCCCGACGATGGATGCAGCGCGTCGTCTGATCGGGTCTCGCTGCGCGGAGCAGAACGAGGAGTGGTCCACCAGGTGCCGCCATCTCACCATGGATGACTTCTTCGCCTGGGAGCGTGCACAGGCCGTGCAAGCCGAGGCCGAGCCTGACCCGACCGCAACGCCGCTCCTTCACACCGCATAATCCGACGATCTTATCAGAACGCAATGCACAACATGCGAGACTTTATATTTTTTGCGTAGTTGATTACGAATATACAGTCTAATAGGATATAGATCGTGTGTACATAATAATATGAAGTTTTATAGTACTCTATTTGACGACTACTGTATAGAAAGTACTATGAATCCGTTGCGTGGGCGAGAAATATCTTCGACTCTTGTACTCTTATCAGCTCTTTTGCTATTCGGTGGATGTGATATCGTAGGATCGGAAACAAAGTCCGGACCTGATCCCTCTCTTGAGCTAAGCTCATCAACGGTGACGTTCGACGAATACACTACCGAAGCAAGACTAACTCTTGTTCTCTACAACTCCGACTCCCTTTCTTGGAGTGTCGCAGAACGACCCAACTGGTTGCATGTTGCCCCAGACAACGGAGTCGTGAGAGGCAGAGACCAACTATCTCTGCGCGTTGATACGACCCAAATAGTGGGAGGAACTGTCGCTTCCGAACCATTGATTCTAACTTCGGGCGAGAAGAAGGACACCGTCAGGGTGACAAAAGAGGTTCCACGCCCCCTCCTCCACCTCAGCACCACATCCTTTCACTTGGACGAACTGAGACGGTCGGATAGTTTAACGATCGAATCCGAGTATGGCCACGAGATTCCATGGACGATTCAACACAAGCCCAAGTGGATAACCGTGCACCAATCGGATTCCACCTCAGTCACCGCGTCGATGTCGATGTCATTTACAGTGGACGAATCACTGTTACCATACGGCTCTGATAATAGCAACCAGATTGACATTCGATGAGGAGGACAGATTTCGTCCATTGCTGTGACGAAGACTGTCTCTCACTACAGATATGTTCTAAAAGAGACGCTTGGAGGATCCTGAAACCTCACTCACCTATTCCTCCCGGGTCGAGACGAACCGCTGATGTTTTCTGACGAAGCGAATTCGTCGGTCTCGGTAGGTCCGAGTCCATGGGTATACTTCACGTCGACTGACCGCTACAACGGACCCGACTGGGAGTTTGCACCTACAAAAGCGAGCCACTTGATCAAGGGTCCAGATGCAAACCAAGTCACGTTTTACGACCCTTAGACCGCTGAGTCTGCACCCGCTGGCGTGAGGGCATGGCTCTCATCCGCAATCGCACTCGGCATCGACGAAGTTCTCTTCGTCCGACCGACTGCTGATCCGACATCCATATTCGCTGTCAAGATTATGGACATCCTAGAAGTCTCCGATGGCAAAGACGAGATCACCGTCAAGGTGGCCGAGTTCATGCGATAGTTCGTCCTGCGTATCGCATCCATGTTTATTGCATAAAAACGAGTCTATATCCGTTTCGTGACCCAGCCCATAGAGCCATAATCCATACCCGGGGGTGAGGGAGATGATAACACAAAGCAATACTTAAGCATTTAGACATGTCCCGACGACAAACACATTAGCCTGCCGAATCTGAATTGGATAGATCCGTGTCGTGACAGCTCTCGATATTATCCGGAATAGCCGGAATGTCATTCTCCACAGGCTCTTGGTAGTCCGAAGCTTCAAGGTTCACATTGCCGCTCAGGTCGTCTCTTTCTTCGGACGCAATCTCCCCCTTGAAGCTAACAGATAGTATGATCTTGAACTCCTCGTGCGAGTCGGGCGCTTTCACACCGCTACGCCGATTCTCGGTCGCCCGATTCTACATCCGACGGGACACCATCAGCAGTTACATTTCCATCCGCACGGTCGCCCGCATCCTCTGGTGTCTCGTTCTCCGCCTCAACTCCTTCTTCGGACGAGCTGACCTCGTCGGACGCTTCTTCGTTGTCGATGAAGTCGTCTGCGTCCAGCTCGCCTTTCTGGACCATCTCACGAGCCTCGGAAAGCACCTCTTTGGCCGTCTCCCGGTCGGTGATCTCTTTCTCGGTATCGAGTTGCAGGAGCTGTGACCGCTCTTCGTCGAAGTTCGGATCGTCGAGAAGATCTTCGATTTCCCGAAGCGTCGGCAGGTCCTCGAGCGTGTTGAGCCCGAACTGCTCCAGAAACCGATCCGTGGTTCCGTAAAGCAGCGGCCGGCCGAGCGACTCGCTCCGCCCCTTGACGTCGGCCAGCCCGAGGTCCAGCAGCTTGCGAATCGCGTAGTCGGAGTTTACGCCGCGGACGAAGTCGACCTCCGGACGCGTGACGGGCTGCCGGTACGCCAGAACCGCAAGCGTCTCCAGCAGCGATCGAGACAGCGACGTCTCCTGCTCGCCCACGACCAGCGCCTTGACGAACGGCGACATTTCGGGGCGAGTCGTAATGCGGTAGCCACCGGACCACTCATGGATCACGAGCGGACGACCGGTCGACTGGTATTCCTGATTCAGGGCGCGGACGTGCGCTTCGACCGTGGCAATGTCTGGCTGCATACGACCGGTCACCTCGGCAAAGATCTCGCCGATACGGTGCGGAGGAACCGGCTCATCAGCAGCGAAAATCATGGATTCCGCCGCCTTCATCAGGCGAGGATCGATGTCGATCTCCTCCAGGGCCTCGGGGTCGAGTCGGGCGCCGGGCACGGTGTGATCGCGATCGTCTTCCGGTGGGCCGTCGCTGTCAGACTCTTCCTCTGATTCCGGATCGGAGACCGTCTCTCCATCCTCGGCCCCGTTTTCTTCCGAATCCGCAGATTCCGGTGCTGGGGACTGTGCTTCCGGTTTATCCGTGGTCTCCCGGCCAGGGTTGTCGACGCTTTCTTCCTCTCCTGTCACGGGTTCGTCGATAGCACTGGCTTCAGGCCCCGGCGACATTACAGGACTGGACTCAGATTCAGGTGCGTCGTTTGCGTTGTCTGTGTTTTCGGCGCTTCCGTTTGTAATGGGATTGGTCACTTTTTCTTTGCAATAACGGTAATACCAGTTCGTGCGTCTGTGCTTCGGGTCAGCCGGTCATGGCGCCATCGCCGCCAATGGCAGTGTCGCCCGGCGCCTTCGATCTCTCGGATTCATCTGACGTCGACGATGCGTCGTCGTCCGCAACCTGCACCCCGTCCGGGATCTCAACACCGGGGTCGTCTTCGATCAACGGCTGCTCGTCGCGCTCGACAAGGGTGAAGTCAATCGCGTCTTCCGTATGAATCTCAACGTACAGATACTGCTGACGGGCAAGCTCAAGCGTCGCAAGAAATGTGGCGATGATGAACGGCTTCGAGCGCCCCTCACACAGCTCACTGAACGGCACGCGGGGCTCGGACATCAACCGTTCGAGCACGTACTCCTGCTGCCCCTCGATCGAATACCGGAGCGGCTCGACCTCGTGCACCACCTCTTCCTCTTCCTCGGCCTGCTGTAGCATCTGACCGAGAGCTTTCACGAGGTCGTACACCGAGTTGTCGACATCGACGTCGTGCGAGTCCTGGATTTCGTCTCGGTCGCTCGCCGCCTCCCCGCGCGGATACATGTCGCTGACCGTTTCACGTCGCTCGGCTAGCTGGTCCGAGGCTTCTTTGAAGCGAACGTATTCAAGCAGCCGCTCCACGAGTTCTCGCCGGGGATCAACGACCTCGCCGTCCTCGTCCGTCGTCTCCGTCGGAAGCAGCATCCGCGCCTTGATGTTGATCAAGAGCGCAGCCATGTAGATGAAGTCCGCGACCCCGTCCAGGTCGATTTCTTCGAGCAGACGCACGTACGCGAGGTACTCGTCCGCGATCTGGGCGATCGGGATGTCGTAAATGTCGAGCTCATCCCGTCGGATGAAGAACAGCAGCAGGTCCATCGGACCTTCGAACTGCTGCAGGGAAACGCGATACATGGGCAGCTACCGTCACTTCAGGGAGCGTTGCGATACGTGCGCCGGATCCTCGGGCGCACGTGAGGAGGTGTCAGGACGGGCGCTCGCTCACGGAGGCGTAGCCGTCCGGGTGCTTCACGTGCCAATCCCATGCCGTAGAAATGATGTCCGACAACGTCGGAAACTGCGGGTCCCAGCCCAGCTCGTCGCGAATCCGCTGTGCATCGGCAATGAGTGTCGCGGGGTCCCCCGGGCGGCGGTCTCCCACCCGCGCCGGAATCTCTCGACCGGTCACCTCGCGCGCGGTTTCGATCACCTCACGCACGCTGTATCCATTTCCATTGCCGAGATTGTACACGCGGCTCTTGCCGTCCTTCAGAGCTCGGAGAGCGAGAATGTGAGCCTGCGCCAGGTCCCGAACGTGGATGTAATCACGGACGCACGTACCGTCGGGCGTGTCGTAGTCATCGCCAAAAATGACGATTTCATCGCGCTGACCGAGGGCGACCTCGAGCACGATCGGGATCAGATGCGTCTCCGGATCGTGATCCTCCCCATGATCCGGTCCTGCCGCGCCGGCCGCATTGAAGTAGCGGAGGGCGGCGAAGGTCATCCCCCGCGTCCGGTCGAGCCAGTGCAGGTAGCGCTCGAGGATACGCTTCGACTCTCCGTACGGACTGCCCGGGTCGATCGATGTCTCTTCTGTTATCGGCATCTCATCCGGCAAACCGAACAGGTTCGCCGTAGACGAGAGAATGAACCGATCGGCGTCGTGCTCGACGGCCGCACGCATGAGGTTAAGTCCGCACCGGATGTTGGTATCCAGATACAGGAACGGCTCCTCCATCGACTCCCCGACGAGCGTATGCGAGGCGAAGTGCATGATCGCATCGATGTCGTACGTTCGGAAGACGGAGTCCACCGCACCGGCGTCTGCAAGGTCGCCCACGACCAATGTCGCGTCTTGATGCACGGCCTTGCGGTGGCCCTGGGACAAGTTATCGAAGACGACAACGTCTTCGCCCTGCCGGATCAACTCACGAACGACGGTACTCCCGATATATCCGGCTCCACCGGTAACAAGGGTGCTCATACGAGAACTGAGTTGGGAATGGTCATAAAAAGCCTTTTCCGAACGAACGTTACAACGTGCACGATGCGTGGAGAAGGGTCAATGCCGACGGCCGAATTCACTTGAATGGCACAGCGAACATAAAAAAGCGGCGAGACACCGGCCCGAAGGCTGCGTCTCGCCGCAGTACTGCATCTTACGATCCAGCACGTGCCGGAGGCAAGGTTACTCCTGGTCTTTGCCGTTGTCCTTCGACAGGAACGGTTTCCGTGTCAGGCGGAGCTTGCCGTCGTCGCGAACCTCCAGAAGGTGCACTTTCACCTTGTCGCCCACCTTGAGGTGGTCTTCGACGTTCTCCACGTACTCATGCGAGATTTCCGAGACGTGCAGCAGTCCCGTCTTCTCGGGCATGATTTCGATGAAGGCGCCGAAGTCACGGATGGTCTTCACCGTGCCAACGTAGTCTTCGCCCTCTTCGGGTACAGCGACGATCTGCTTGATCCGCTCGATTGCGGCTTCCGCATCTTCCTGGTTCGTCGCGGCAATCGTCACGAGACCCACGCCGTCTTCTTCGTCGACGGTGACGTCTGTGTTGGTCTCTTTCTGAATGCTCTTCACGACCTTACCACCCGGCCCGATCACGGCGCCGATGTGTTCAGGATCGATCGTGAGCTTGGTCAGGCGCGGAGCGTACGGCGAGAGGTCCGTGCGGGCCTCGTCGAGCGTCGACTCCATGTGCTCCAGGATGTGCGCGTGTGCCTGGCGTGCTTTCTTCAGCGCCGTCAGCATCACGTCGCGGTCGAGACCAGCGATCTTGATGTCCATCTGGCAGGCGGTGATTCCGTCCCGCGTACCGGTGATCTTGAAGTCCATATCACCGAGATGGTCCTCCTGGCCGAGGATGTCGGTCAGGATAGCGGTCTTGTCGCCGCGCTTCACGAGGCCCATGGCGATACCGGCCACCGGCTTCTTGAGCGGCACACCGGCATCCATCAGCGCAAGGCTACCCGCGCAAACGCTCGCCATCGACGAGGAACCGTTCGACTCCGTGACCTCCGCATTCACGCGGATGGTGTACGGGAAGTCGTTCTGGTCCGGTATGACCGGGCTGAGCGCGCGCTCGGCCAGCATACCGTGTCCGATCTCGCGGCGTTTGGGTCCGCGGAGGAACCCGGCTTCACCAACGGAGAACGGCGGGAAGCGATAGTGCAGGAAGAAGCTCTTGTCGACGTCGGTGAAGACCTCATCGACCGGCTGGACGTCTTTCGACGTACCGAGCGTTACGGAGCCGAGCACCTGCGTCTCGCCACGCGTGAAGAGGGCCGAACCGTGAACCCGCGGAAGCAGGCCGGCTTCGGTGTTGAGCTCGCGGATATCGTCGTATCCACGACCGTCGATCCGGCGCTGATCGTCGAGGATCATCGTCCGCATCTCCTTCTTCTGGACCTTGCCGACGGCGTCACGAATGTCGCCGCGGGTGTAGCCTTCGGCCGTCTCCTTCTCGTCACCGAGCATGCTTTCGACGGCTTCGTCTTTGATCACATCCAGCCCACCGTAGAACGACTTCTTGTCGTACGGCTTGCGGATATGGTCGGCCACACGCTGTCCGAACTGCTCGCCGACTTTGTCGACCAACTCCTGCGGGACGACGTCTGGCTGCCATTCAAACGACTCCGGCTGGCCAAAGTCCTGCACGAGGGCGTTCTGGCCTTCGACGAGCTTCTTGATGGACGCGTGCGCGGTGTCGAGCGCGTCGATCATCGTCTCCTCGCTGATCTCGTGGGCTTCGCCCTCGACCATGACGAGCGAGTCCATCTTCCCTGCGACGAGCAGGTTGAGATCGGACGCTTTCGTTTCTTCGAGCGTCGGGTTGACGATCAACTCGCCATCGACGCGTCCGACGCGAACCTCCGCGATCGGTCCCTGAAACGGGGCCCCGGAAAGGGCGAGTGCCGCCGAGGATCCGACGCCGGCGAGAATGTCGGCATCGTATTCCTTGCCGGCAGAGATCACAAAGTTCACCAGGTGAACGTCGTGGTAGAAGCCGTCCGGGAAAAGCGGGCGGATCGCGCGGTCAACGAGACGCGCGGTGAGGGTTTCCTTGTCGGTCGGACGTCCCTCACGCTTGATGAAACCGCCCGGCACCTTACCACCGGCGGCAAATTTCTCACGGTAGTCGACCGTGAGCGGGAAAAAGTTAGATCCCTCGCGGACGCTATCGCTCAGAGTAGCCGTCGACAGCACCATCGTATCGCCCATGCGGACGACGACGCTACCATTCGCCTGGCGGGCAATCTTGCCCGTCTCGAGGCTCATCGACTTGCCCGGCGCGAACTGAATCTCACGGGTCGTTGCTTCTAAAGGCATGTTCGTCTGTTCTCGTTCTCAACAAAATATCGATCGATCGCGATTCACCGGCCTCTACTTGAAGGCCTCTCGCGAAAGGCGTCCCCTCACGTGCGAGGACGCAACAACAAGGGCACAACCCCGCTCTCGAGCTTCTGTGCTGTGACATCCACATCGGGGTGGGGCCTGTACCCGGCCTCGGTGCACTCGTGAACTGCGAACCGTCTCTGGCTCAGCAGCGCGTGCGCGAGGCCGTGGGCGTTCGAACTCGATCAAGAAGCGAACCAGGTGAAACCGACCCGTCTTACCTCATCCAAACGCCTGAAACAGCAAGCGGCCCCTTCCCGAAGGAAGACGCCGCAGGCCGTACACTTCTTACTTCCGAAGACCAAGCTCGGAGATAATCGAGCGGTATCGCTCGATATCCTCGGCCTGGAGGTAATTCAGAAGACGACGACGCTTACCGACGAGCTTCAGAAGCCCGTGACGCGTCGAAAAGTCCTTGGGGTGGTTCTTCAGGTGGTCCGTCAGCCGCTCAATGCGCTTGCTGAAGATGGCAATCTGCACCTCGGGGGTTCCGGTGTCGTCCGGGTTATTCCCGAACTCATTGACCAACTGCTGCTTCTCTTCCTTCGTAATCATACGCTAGGTGTACCTCTTTAGATGTTATCATGCTAAAGAAGAATCCGCGGCACCCCTCTATGAGGTGACTTGCGCGGGCGAGATGGGGCGTTTCACACCGCCGTTCTCCACGTAATACTGG
The DNA here is from genome assembly GCF_002554795.1 of Longibacter salinarum. Classification (NCBI taxonomy): domain Bacteria; kingdom Pseudomonadati; phylum Rhodothermota; class Rhodothermia; order Rhodothermales; family Salisaetaceae; genus Longibacter; species Longibacter salinarum. Next base: position 505,805 of record NZ_PDEQ01000001.1, read on the forward strand.
CTTGTGGAACTAAACAACCGGATCGGGGAAATTCCCTGTCTCAATGACTTGTCTGCAATGTTCTTCATCCCTCGAAAGTTGCGTGGCGAGCTCATCCGCAGATTCGAATTTTTGCTCATTACGAAGTCTTCGCAAGAATTCAACGCGGATCGTCTCTCCGTAAAGATCTGCCTCGAAATCAAAAATGTGCACTTCTGCGGTGACGTCCATTCCATCAAACGTCGGCCGACGCCCGATATTCATCATGCCCGCGTGCGTCTCGCCGGCAGACGGTCGGTGCACGCGGACCGCGTAAACGCCGATCTTCGGAACGAGCTTCCTGGCGTCCGACACGTCGATATTCGCTGTAGGATACCCGATGGTCCGACCGCGCTTTGCTCCCTCCTCGACGGTCCCCCGCATGTCGTACGGGCGGCCGAGTAGCTCCGCTGCACTGGATACCTCGCCGCCTCGCAGCAACGACCGCACCCGACTCGACGATACGACGTCTGAGCCGATCTGTTGCGCGGGAATAACATCGACCTCGAAGTCATGCGTTTTCCCTAACTCGCGGAGCAGGTCGACATCGCCCTCCCGATTCCGACCGAAGGCATGATCATAGCCGACGGTGATCTCACACAGGCCGATTCGTTGCACGAGAATCTCTTCCACGTACTCGACCGGCGGGAGATGCGCGAATGCCTTCGTAAACGGCACGACGACGAAGCGATCCACGCCGAAATGCTCCAGAAGGTCACCCCGCTCTTCCACCGTACTCAGCAAATCCACCTCTCGGCCATGGACGACGGACCGCGGATGCGGGTCGAACGAGACGACGGTTGCCGTCCCGCCGCGCTCTTCCGCCCGCTGCTTCAGATAACTAATGATCGCCTGATGACCGCGATGCACGCCATCGAACGTGCCGACGGTTAAAACGGATGAATCGTCTCGGGAGATGTTGTCCCAGCCAATTTCACGCTTCATGCGCGCAGGGAGGTAGCCGTATGGACGTGGAGTAGTAGGGTTCGCGCTCTTGAGAGCGATACATCAGTGCCATGTAACGCCGCACAATCGGATGCTACATGCCGAATGCGTCTCGAAGCTGATCAAGGCTCCAGGCATCCTCAACCCGGTAATCACCGATTGCTGTACGCCTGAGTGCCGTCAAATGCGCGCCGACGCCAAGTTCGGCGCCGACATCCCGCGCCAGGCTCCGAACGTACGTGCCCTTCGAACAGTCGATCTTAAAATCAACCTCCGAGCCTCGGATATCGGTAATGCACGCGTCGTAAATGGTTACCGGACGCGGGGGACGTTCGACCTGCTCACCCCGACGGGCTTTCTTGTAAAGCTTTTCTCCACCTATCTTGACCGCGGAATACATTGGCGGGACCTGCTCAATCTCGCCAACGAACGCCTCAAGTGCATCGCGAATCTCCGCTTCGCTCAGATGCGACGTGTCGACGGACTCCGTCACCGCCGTCTCCGAATCGTGAGACGGGGTCGTCTCACCAAGCCGCATCGTTCCCGTATACGTCTTCCGCAGATACATGAACGCATCTTGGAGCCGCGTGGCCGGCCTTGCCACAAGCACGATCAAGAGCCCTGTGGCCAGCGGATCCAGCGTACCTGCATGCCCTACCTTTTTGAGGTCGGCGAGGCTGCGGACCTCGCGCACGATATCAAACGACGTGCTGTTCGCGGGTTTATCGATCGGTAGTACAGCACCAGCGGCTATGTCCTCCGGCAGATTCGGTGGGACAAAAACCAGATCGGGATCGATGGAACGATGAGCAGATGCCGGCGGCACAGAGTCGTGGCGAGACGTGAATAGACGAAATCAGGTGGTATCGTGGAAACCGAGTGCCGTCAGGCATCGGCATCGTCTTCCGGCGCAGGCGCGTCGACAGGCTCATCTCGCGCCTCCCGCCGCTCGCGCTCCTCGCGGATTCGATCGAACAAGTTATCCATCTTCTTCGCCTTCTGCAGCGACTCGTCGAGGAAAAACTCGATCTCCGGCATCGTGCGAAGCTGATGCCGAATCCGAGACGCAAGTTTCTCGCGGATCTCCGGAGTCAGTGCCTTCAGTTGTTTGAATGCAGCCTCACGTTTGGCGCTAGTATCCCCGAGCACGCTGGCATAGAGATAGGCGGTCGACAGATCGCCCGTGACGCGAGCATTCGTGATGGTAACCATCGGCTGCAGCTGGTCGGCATAGTCCCGCTGCAGTATGCGCGCCACTTCCCGCTGAACGAGTTCAGCGACGCGTTCGGTGCGAATACTCATAGGTATCTTGGATTCGGTGAAAGAGATCGAGAGAAGGCAGTCGGCCGGATCAGGGAGTACGGAAACGGGCGCGCTGCCCCAGAGAGCAACGCGCCCGTGTATCCGTGTACAACTGATCTACACTTCCAGCGTGCGCTTCTCTTCGACCACGACGTAGCTTTCAAGCTCGTCGCCGACTTTGATGTCGTTGAAGTTCTCGACAGAGATCCCGCACTCGAAGCCGCTCTTCACTTCCTTGACGTCTTCCTTGAAGCGCTTGAGCGATCCGATACGTCCTTCGTAGGTGACCACACCTTCGCGAACGACGCGAATCCTGTGGTTGCGTGAGATCGTGCCGTCCGTAACATACGAACCGCCGACGGTTCCCACGTTCGGCACCTTGAAGATGTCTCGGACTTCGGCGTGCCCCTTGATCTCTTCGCGCTCTTCGGGCGAGAGGAGACCTTCGAGAGCCGCATGTACATCCTCGATCGCGTCGTAAATGATCGAGTATGTCCGGATATCGACCTCTTCCTGCTCGGCCGCCTGTCGGGCGCCGCGTGTCGGTCGAACCTGAAAGCCGAGAATAACGGCATCGGAGGCACGTGCAAGCATGACGTCGGACTCCGTAATGGCACCCACACCGCTGTGGATGATGCGGACAGCCACTTCGTCGGTCTTCAGCTTGAGGAGCGCGTCCGATAGGGCCTCTACCGAGCCACCCACGTCCGCTTTGACGATGAGGTTGAGTTCGTGGAACTCGCCCTCCGCCATGCGACGGGAGATCTGGTCGAGCGAAACCTGACTCTTGCGGCGCAGCTCCTGCTCCCGGTGAATGCGCTGACGCTCATTCGCGATCTCACGCGCTTCGGACTCGTCTTCGAGAGCCACAAACTGGTCACCCACTTCGGGGGACCCGTCACAACCGAGAACCAAGACCGGAGTTGAAGGTCCGGCTTCGCTAACACGGTTGTCGCGCTCATCGAACATGGCACGAACCGATCCGCTGTAGATACCCGCGACAAACGGGTCACCAACTTCAAGTGTACCGCGCTGAACCAGCACCGTGATCACGTTTCCTCGCCCTTTCTCCAGGCGACTTTCGATGATGACACCCGACGCATCGCGGTCCGGGTTCGCCGTCACCTCCATGATCTCCGACTGCAGGATAATCTTGTCCAGCAGGTCGTCAATGCCTTCGCCGGTTTCAGCGGAGACTTTCGCAACCTGAACCGTACCGCCGTACTCCTCAACAAGGACGTTGTGCTCAGCAAGCTCCGCCATGACCTTCTGCGGATCCGCTTCGCGCTTATCCATCTTGTTGATAGCGACCACGATGGGTACATCCGCGGCCTGGGCGTGGTTGATGGCCTCGATCGTCTGCGGCATCACCGAGTCGTCGGCAGCCACAACGAGAACCACAATGTCCGTGGCCTTCGCACCACGGGCACGCATGGCGGTAAACGCCTCGTGACCCGGGGTATCGAGGAAGGTAATCGCCTCGTCTTCGTGATCGGGCAGTCGCACGCGGTGAGCACCAATATGCTGCGTGATGCCACCTTCCTCGCCTGCAACGACGTTCGCGCTACGAATATAATCAAGAAGCGACGTCTTACCGTGATCGACGTGACCCATGACGGTCACGACCGGTGCACGTGGCTCGAGGTCTTCCGGATCATCATCCTCAATGGCGATGGCCTGGTCACCGAACTCATCGATGAACTCGACCTCCAGCTCGTACTCGGCCGCGACGAACTCAATCGTCTCACGGTCGAGACGCTGGTTGATTGACACCATCATACCGGCATCGAAAAGCGTCGAGATCACATCACCGACAGGCTCACCCATCAGGTTTGCGAGCTCACCCGTCGTTACAAACTCGGTCAGGCGCAGAATGCCTTCCTGCTCCTTCTTCCGGCGACGACGCTCTTCCCGCTCTTCTTCGTGACGCTGACGACGGCGGCGACGGCGGCGCTGGCGGGCACGGCTGGCGCCCTGCTCCAACTCCTGCAGCGTCTCCTGAATCGTCTGCTCGACGTCTTCCTCGTCGACACCACGATTGCGGCTGCGCTTCTTCCGCTTCTTCTTTTTCTTCTTCTGACGCTTCTTATTGCGGTCCTTCCGACTCTGCTGTTTCTTCTTCGAGTCGCTGTCGTCTTTGGACTTCTTCTTCCGCTTCCGCTTGCGCTTACGGCTCTGGATTTGCGTGAGGTCGACTTTGCCGACCACCTGCGTACCAGAGAGACGATAACGGTCCGCCTTTAGGGTTTCGGACTTGTTCTCCGCCCCCTCCTTCGCTTCGACGGATTCCACGTCTTCAGCATCGGCATCTGCTATTTCCGCACGAGCCTCCGCCGCCGTATCGGTCGTTGGAGCCGCGTTCGGGTCAATCTCATCTTCTTCAGAGGCCGTTGCATCCGCGTCATCGCTCTCTGCAGACGCTTCTGCTTCTTCGGCTTCGGCTTCAGCGGCTTCAGCGGAAACGTCCTCGCTGGCTTCGGCCTGTCCGTCAGTATCGTCAGTCGCTGCCTCCGCCTCGACTTCTACCTCAGCCTCAACTTCTGCCTCAGCCTCGGGGTCATCTACCGATTCGTCCGCCTCGGCCTCGGCCGTTGCCTCCGGCTCAGCGGCTTCGACATCTGCAGTGGCTTCCGCCTCTGCATCCGACTCATCGACAGCATCCACGTCCGCTTCCGCTTCGACCGGCTGCTCCTCCGGGGCTTCAGCTTCCGCGACCGGTTCGTCCTCAGCTTCCGCGACCGGCTCGGCTTTCGCCTCTTCTTGCGGTTCTTTCGTCGCCTCCGCTTCAGGTTCGGATGCCGCATCAGCCGCGGCCGGTTCCTCTTCGGGCTGCGCGTCCACGGCTTCGTCGGCCGTCTCGGCGAGCGCCTCAGATTCAACATCTTCCTCAGCAGCAGGTGCTTCGTCTACTTCCTCCGCCGCACTCGCCTCCGCCGTCGTATCGGCCTCAGCTTCCGCTTCGGGCTCAGAAGACGCCTCGGACTCAGCAGCCGCCTCGGCAACTACTTCCTCTTCGGCCTCCTCGGACGCCTCAGCAACATCCGTTGCTTCGTCCGATTCGTCGCCATCGAGCGTAGCCACCTCGTCGCGCGCCACCTCGTCTTCGTCCGACGCTTTGTCCTCTCGGAGCTCACGCACACGTTCGGCGGCCTCGGCGTCATCGGCATATTCCTGCCTCAGCACAAGGTACGCCTCTTCGTCGACGATAGACGCATTGAACCCATTCCCCGACAGCGCGTCGCTGAACCCCTCTTCCTCGAGGAACTCGACCACGCGATCGGTCGAGACGTTCAGCTCTCGCGCTACCTTGAATAGCTTCTTCTTCTTAAACTTTTTCTGTTCAGTCGTCGCCATGTAGTCGTTTTCTGTTGCTCAACAAGCCTGCGGGACGCAATGGGAGCGATCCCAGGTCGGTCGGCGCGGGCTTACTCCTTTGCTTCAGGCTCTTCTTCGACAGCACCCGCAACGGTTTCGTCCGGGGTGTCAGTCAAAGAATCCTCCTCCGCATCCATCTTCGGTGCGGCTCCCGCTTCTTCTGCTTCGTCGTCGGATACTTCGTCGTCGGCTAGATCGGGGGATTGGGGGTCTTTTGAGTCAGTAGGGTCGATCTCGTCTGTTGGTGGTACCGATTCGTCGCTGAGGGTTTCCGGATCGGGGCCTGGCGCAGTGGCCGTAGGCTCCGGCTCATCCGTTTCCTCTGCAATCGCTTCCTCCGAGACGGCGTCCGCCTCGGGGGACTCGGCACTCATTTCTGTTCGTTCTTCTGGGACGGCGGCGTCCTCCGCTGCTTCGGGCCCGTCCGGGCCGAAGTCAGCAACGGGGCCACCGACGTCTTCTGCCGGGGCATCCTCCTCCGTCGGCATGTCTGCTGCAAGTTCTTCTGCTGCGAAGTCCTCTGGGGGGCGATCGGCTGGGCCACCGGACGACTCTTCTGCCGCGGACTCCGGTGCGTCAACCAGGTCTTCCTCGCTGCGCGGCTCTCGCTCGTCCGATCCGATATCCTCGTCCTCGAGGCTCTCGATCGTGAAATCGCCACGCTCGATCGTCTCGACAATGCCCGGCCCTTTCTCGAACTCGGCGCTAATGATGTCGAGAACGCGCTGGGCCGTATCACGGTCCAGATCCGCACGGCGCCCGAGGGCATCAGCGGAAAGCTCAAGCACCGCTTTTCCGGTGTCGCAGCCAATATGTTTAAGCTTCTCGATCGTCTCTTGTTCGAGCTCGTCGCCGAACTCTTCGATGTCGATGTCCTCCTCATCGGAGGGGATTTCGCGGTAGACATCGATTTCGTAACCGGTGAGCTGAGACGCCAGCTTGATGTTCACTCCGCGACGTCCAATGGCCTGGCTGACCTCGTCAGCCGCGACCTCAACTCGAGCACGAGGAGGATCAGCATCGTCGTTCAGCTTCACGCTGACCGGATTCGCCGGCGAGAGCGCCCGTGCCACCATCTGGCTCGGATTCTCCGACCACTCCATGACGTCGATATTCTCGTTGGACAGCTCCCGCACCACAGCGTGGATCCGGACGCCCTTGACGCCAACGCAGGCACCGACGGGGTCTACACGCTCATCGTGGCTTACGACAGCCACTTTGGCGCGGTCGCCAGGGATGCGAGCAATCTTTTTAATCTCGACAATACCGTCGTAAACTTCTGGCACCTCGATCTCGAAGAGGCGCTCCATGAACACCGGTGAGGTTCGGCTTACGACAACCTGCGGGTCGGAGCCCGCGTCACGACGCACCTCTTTCACGACCGTACGAAGCATATTCCCCTTGCGATAGTGATCGCCGGGGATCTGCTCGTTGCGCGGAAGAACGACTTCCACACCGTCGTGCATGAGGAGCGCCTCGTGGCGGCGAACCTGGTAAATCTCGCCGACGATAATTTCGCCGATGAGATCGGAGTACTCGTCGTAAATCTTCTCCTTCTCAATGTCGCGAATGCGCTGCCGGAACGTCTGCCGGGCCGTTAGCACGGCGCGACGCCCGAAATCACTAATATCAAGCTCGCTTGCAACCTCGTCGCCCTCCTCAAAGTCCTCATCAAGTTGCTTCGCATGCCGCTCCTCGATTTGCGTAACGGGATCGACGAGGTTATAGTCCTCCACGATTTCCTGGATGTGGAGGATCTGGATGTCGCCCTGATTCGGGTTAAAGATGATCTCAAACGCCTCATCGGACCCATACCGCTTATCAATCATCGCACGAATCACGTCTTCGACGATGATCTGGAGGGTTTCGCGGTCGATGTCCTTCGCACGGGCAATTTCCCCGAACGAAGAAACGAGGTCTGCACTTCGCATAATGGGTGTCGTCGATTCGAGTGTTGGTGTCGGACGCGCGGCAGCGCCCGTCGGTACAGGATGGGATCGGCCTTACCAGGGTAGCTCGATCCGAGCCTGATTGATCGCGTCATACGGTACGCGTCGCCGTTCGCCGTCGGGCATCTCCAACTCAATGCCGTCATCATCAGCTTCTGCAAGGTCAGCGACGACGTTCTGTTCGTCGTTCTCCTCTTCCAATTGATATCGTACGCGCAACGTGCGACCAACGTTCTTTACAAATTGCTGCGGCATCGTGATCGGTCGCTTGATACCGGGGGTGGACACCTCCAGCTTGTAGCTCCCGTCCACCACATCTTCTACATCCAGCAAAAAACCGAGTTCGCGGCTCACGACGGCAAGATCATCCAGCCCGAGGTCGGTGGTGGCGTCCACATACACCTCGACAACGCGTGTGCCCTTGTGACCACGCACCTCAACGTCAACGAGGAAGTAACCGGTTCCGGCAATGACTTCCTCCGCGAGCTGTCGAATCTGCTCGGTCAGACTAAGTTTTTCGGTTGCTGGCATGGAGAAAACCGTTGTATTCTGCAAAAAACGCTCGACCCCAACACGTGGGGCGAGCGTCTCACGATATCATCGCGAACGGCCGCAATCATTCCTGGGTGGCGACCGTCGCGCGGATGATCAGCAGGTATCTGACCCGTGGCCAGCGTCCTGCTTGCCCGTTTGGAATGTCGAAACGCACCCCCTGGGTGGATGTTTCTCTAACGGCCGTCCCTAACGGTTCTCGTGTACGAAGATTGGACGGAGGGAAAGGCTCTTCGATCGCCCGGTGTACCCGAACAGTCGTTTATCCCAGACGAGCGGGGCGCTACCCCCTTCTCGCGGTTCGTGTGAATAAAAGATCACCCTCGGACAGCTACATCTCTGCCCACCTTTTGATCGCGAAATCTACACAAATGTGGGGCGACGTTCTGCGTCCGAGGGCTCCGGATAATCGAGAATATAGTGCAGGCCACGACTCTCCCGCCGCTGCTTCGCGCACTCGATGATGAGGTAGCTCACGGTAATCATGTTGCGTAGTTCACAGAGCGGACGCGACACGCGCGACTCCTGATAGAATTGCTCCGTCTCCTCGTGTAAAAGGCGCGTCCGCCGATGCGCGCGGTCAAGCCGAAGCTCGCTTCTCACGATGCCAACGTAGTTGCTCATCACGCGCTGGAGCTCATCCCGGTTGTGGGTAATGAGAACATGTTCGTCCGGTGGACGCGTACCGCTGGCATCCCACTCCGGCACGCCATCCGCTGGCTGGTGATCATTAGCGTACTCCACCGACGGAGCAACGGCCCGTTCACTGAACACGAGCCCCTCCAGCAGCGAATTGCTAGCCAGACGGTTGGCCCCGTGAAGTCCCGTGCATGCCACCTCGCCGCTCGCAAAAAGACCGTTGATGCTGGTGCGCCCCACGTGATCGGTCTGAACGCCGCCACACTGATAATGTGCAGCCGGGACAACCGGGATCGGATCGGACGTCATGTCGATACCGAACGACGCACACGTCTTATAGATGTGCGGAAAGTGCTCCTGAATCTCAGATGCCGGTCGATGCGAAATATCCAGAAGCACGTATTCATCGCCGCGCTGCTTCATTTGATCGTCGATGGCCCGAGCGACGATGTCCCGGGGCGCCAGTTCGGCTCGTTCGTCGTACTCAAGCATGAACCGTTGGCCCGCCTGATTGAAGAGACGGCCTCCCTCGCCGCGTACCGCTTCGGAAATCAGAAAACTATCGGCGTCCGGATGGTACAGTGAGGTGGGATGGAACTGTACGAACTCCATGTTCGACACCCTCGCCTTCGCACGGGACGCCATCGCCACGCCGTCCCCGGTTGCGACGTCCGGATTGGTGGTATGGCGGTAGACCTGACCGGAGCCGCCCGCCGCCAGCATCGTGACGTTGGCGAGAATGGTTTTCACCGTATCAGCCGCCTCGTCGTAAACGTAGGCACCAAAGCAATGCACATCGGGACGGAGCCGCGTGACGTGCTGCCCGAGGTGGTGCTCCGTGATCAGATCGACGGCGAAATGATGCTCCATCACGTCGATGTTGCGATGGCTCATGACGTGATCGAGTAGTGCATGCTCGACCTCATACCCCGTCGTGTCGGCCGCGTGAACGATACGGTTCGCGGAGTGGCCTCCCTCCCTCCCGAGATGCAATTCCCCGTTTCCGTTGGCCGTCGTGAACGAGGCGCCGAGTTCGATCAACGCTCGCACACGTTCCGGACCCTCCGTCACGACAAACTCGACCACGTCTGGATCGCACAGCCCCGCGCCCGCAATGAGCGTATCCTCGATATGACTCTCCGGGGTGTCCTCCTCGTCCATCACGGCGGCAATCCCGCCCTGTGCGTACGTGGTGTTCGCTTCGTGCACCACGTCTTTCGTCACGAGCGCCACCGAGCCGTGCTCTGCAACGCGACGGGCATAACTCAGACCGGCGACGCCGGTGCCAATGACAAGAAAGTCGTAGACGTCCATGTTCTAAACGCGAAGTGCGGAAATCGAAATTCGAAGTGATTGACTCGCTGTGTGTTAAAGCGTTGTACGTTGACACGTTGCCGTGCAGGCCGCATTGACGCAGGTAGTCACCACCTCGGAATGCTTCCCACATCCACACTTCAACACATTCACAACCTGTTTGGCGGATGAATCTCGAAACGCAAGGACAGTTGCCCATGCCGATGATAAGGCCTGACGGTGACCTTCTCGCGATTACACAGTAGACACGGTGCGTGAGATCAACCGACCCCAGTAATGCGTGCATAGCGAGGACCGACCAGCGGGAGGTCCGTACCCTTGGATCGCCGAAGGCTGTCCGCCAAACAGGTTCTCACACCTTCACAATGCCGTTTACACCGGTGATGTATCACGGTCTTTCTTTCCGGCTGTGAGATAAGCCTGGATGAACGGCTCAAGGTCTCCGTCGAGCACGCCCTCCGCATCGGTGATCTTTGTCTCCGTTCGGTGGTCGTTGACCATCGTGTACGGGTGCAGGACGTACGAGCGAATCTGGCTTCCCCACTCGATGCTTTTCTTCTGGCTCTCCATCTTCTCCTTCTCGCGCTCCTGAATCTCCCGCTCCTTCTGGTAGATCCGGCTTTTCAGCATCGTCTCCGCGCGGTTACGGTTCTGAAGCTGACTCCGCTCCTCGGTACACTCGGCCGTGACGGTGACTTCCTCCCCGTTCGAAAGCTCTCCATCCCAGATCAGACGGACACCCGTTGCCACCTTGTTAACGTTCTGGCCTCCTTTTCCGCCCGACCGAAACGTCTGAAACTCCATCTCACCACTGCTTAGATCGACCTCGATCGTATCGTCGATCTCCGGATAAGCGAATACGCTGGCAAATGACGTGTGACGACGGCTCTCTGAATCGAACGGCGAGATTCGAACGAGGCGGTGAACACCGGATTCGCCCTTGAGGTAGCCGTAGGCGTAATCGCCTTCGATGGAGAGCGACGCGCTTTTGATGCCCGCCCCTTCGCCCTGCTGGTACTCGAGCATCGTGACCTTGTAGCCCTCTTTTTCCGCCCAGCGCATGTACATACGCAGGAGCATCTCGGCCCAATCCTGACTCTCCGTTCCGCCGGCGCCCGGGTTGACCGTGAGGATCGCGTCCCGCACGTCATCTGGGTCGTCGAGCAGGCTCTTCATCTCCATCTGCTCAAGAGTCGCTTCCAGGGACTCCGCCTCAGCGATGATTTCGTCGCTGAGGTTCTCTCCTTCCTCCGAGGCGAGCAGTTGCAGCGTTTCGATGTCTTCCGCCTGCTCCTTCAGGTCTTCCCACGCTTGAACCCAGCGCTTCTCCCGTGCAATACGTTTTTCGACCTCCTGGGCGTGTTCGGGGTTGTCCCAGAAGCCCGGCTCGACGCGCTCGTGGTTGAGCTCTTCGATCGTATCGCGGCGCCCATCAATGTCCAGGTAGCCGCGCAGATCGTCCACGCGCTGGAGGAGTTGCTCGATGTCGGAATCAGAATACTTCTTCATTCGGTTGCCGCGTCGCGGCGTGGTTCTGCGAAAAGAGACGCATACAGGGAACGGGGTGGACTCAGGCGCTGGCGGGGTGCCGTCGCTCAGGCGCTGATTCAATCCCAAACAACCCCCGCAACTGGCCTCCGACAGCGCCTCCCGCAAACCCGAGTAGCGCACCAAATAGGAGCGTAAGCGCAACGACGGCTGCACCGGGGGTGTTTCCGCCAATCAACCCACCGAGAACGTCCAGTAGAATGGGTGTAGATCCGGGTGCGACGCTGTACGACCACGCCAGAATGCCAGCCCAGGGCAACAGGACGGTCAGGAGTCCAGCCAGCCAGCCCCGACCTGCCGACAACACGCCGACGAGAACCGCCGGCACCAGCGTCCACTCCCACCCAAGGGCGAGATGAAGAACTGCGCTCAAAGCCGCGGCGAGGGCAACGTTTCGAGTTAGCTGCATGAGGCGCAGGGTCGTGTCGGTTCGGAATGCGAGAAACGGTACGGCCACCGAGCGAGGCCAGCCTCGGATGCGTTAGAGCGACTTGACGAAGCGCTCCATGCGTTCCAGAGCTTCCTCGATTTGCTCGAGCGAGGTCGCGTAGGAGCAGCGGACATATCCTGCACCGCTGGGGCCAAAGGCGTCCCCCGGGACACAGGCAACGCCCTGCTCATGCAGGAGGTTTTCCGCAAACTCCTCCGAAGACAGGCCAGTCGACGTGATGTCGGGGAAGGCGTAGAACGCGCCTTTCGGCTCAAACGTCGGTAGACCGATCGTATTCAATCCATCAACGATCGTGCGGCGACGCTCATCATAGGACTGACGCATCATCTCCACGTCGTCCTGGCACTCTTTCATGGCGGCGACGGCTCCCACCTGCCCGACGGTCGGGGCGCTCATCACCATGTACTGGTGCGCTTTGTACATGCCGCGGAGAATGGGCTCCGGCGCGCACGCATATCCAATGCGCCATCCCGTCATAGCGAAGTTCTTCGAGAAGCCGCCGAGGAGGATCGTGCGATCGCGCAGTCCCTGGATGGACGGGACAGAGACATGGCCTTTCTCCTTGATGTCGCCATAGATCAGCCGATCGTAAATCTCGTCGCTGATGACGATCAGATCGTGCTCGATCACGAACTCAGCGATTTCCTCAAGCATGTCGCGCTCGAGAACGGCCCCCGTCGGGTTGTTCGGGTACCCGAGGAAAACGGCCTTCGTGTTCTCCGTCACCCTCTTCTCCAGATCCGCGGCCGTCACCTGAAAGTTCGTCTCGACGCGCGTCGGCACGTCCACGACCTTGCCCCCGGCGAAGCGAGCGGTTGGGCCATAGGACACGAAGCAGGGCTCCGGAATCAGGATCTCATCGCCTGGATCGAGAATTGCCAGCATCGCGAGTTGCATGGCCTCGCTGCACCCGACCGTGACGAGCACTTCGGAGTCAACGTCATACTGCAGGCCGTAGAGACGATTGAGATCACCAACGATCAGTTCGCGGAGCTCCTTGAGGCCGGCGTTTGACGTGTAGCTCGTCTGCCCCTCCTCCAGCGAACGAATGCCGGCATCGATGACCGGCTTCGGGGACACGAAGTCCGGCTCGCCGATCCCGAGCGAGATCACGTCGTCCATCGTCGCGGCAATCTCAAAGAACCGGCGGATGCCGCTCGGCGGGGTCGTACGCATCCGCTCGGACAGGTACGTCGAAAGATCGGCGGTCGTGGAAGGTGACATATCAGTCGCAACGGCGTGAGAACAGGTGATGGAAGGCAATGCAGCGAGGCGTCTACTGAGTCGGTATAATGTGCACGCGAGAAGATTGAATGTCGACCGCACGCCACGCGATCCACTAGTTTCGCGGGAAATTGGGATTCGTGACGCACGATACTTTCTTCGAACTATGGAACCATGATTGCCGCAACCACTGAAAGCGGCCTAATATTATTTGCTATTACTACCACAACACGATGATGGAAAGAGTAAAGACAACTGTCATCACGATCTGCGCCATTATGATAACCCTTGTCTGCCTTCTTCTTCTATGGCGTTTGGGTACAGAATGGCTCGAAGACTTCCGGCGCGCCAACCAGCCAGAAATCGAGTCCAGGGAAGTGTTGGATCGTCGTCCAGATGGTGAACGACGCAGATTTGTTGTGAGCGAACAACTCCCCATTCTTGTCGACAGCAGTCGGAGCAAGTACATCGTTGAGATCGCTCCGAAGACCCTTCGTACGGCTGAGGGTGCATATTACAACGGTTCGAAACGACAGCGAACGTTTTCCAAGATGATTGTTTACCCTGATTATCCGGAGAGCGCTGCCGATATTATTCTATTCGAAAACGATGCGCCCATCGTGAATCTCGTGGCATTCGATGCCTCCACGCAGACGGCAACGCCAGTCTTTGAAGAACGCGTCTTCATTTCGAGATATATAGCTATGAAACGGCCGCCAGATGGCGTCGTGTTGTACGCCGCCGCGATTTTCGAGGACACCAACGAGTCCGGTACCCTCGGCCCTGAGGACCTCACAACGATTTACGAGATCGATCCGGTATCAGCGGAGAAAACCGTCTTAGCAGATTCTCTCGTCCGATTTTCTCGCTTTCACGTGACGCGCGACACATCAAATATTTTTCTTGCGACGATCGCACGACCAGACGTCGACATTATCGATGGCGTTCAGCGAAGACTTCGCGTGCTGGACCGGTCGACGCGAGAGGTTTATCCCGTACTTTCTTCCGATAAAACGAAAGATCTTCAGAATCTCCTGGATGCGATCGACAGCAACGGTGAATTAGATCTAGACGAATAGCGGGAGAAGGCTCCCTACGCTATCGAAACCGATTCATCGATTGCTCCGAAGTTTTGGAAAGGTCCTACGATTGGCGGATAGAGAATTCAGGATTGTGGATCGGACCGCTAACAAGACATCTCGGTCTCACTCCAAGATGCCCTGCGCTCGAAATGCAGCGTTCGACTTGTCGCTACTGGCGTGAACTATAAACGGAAACAGTGGACCGGTCTCCGTCACGACAACATGCCCATCCTGAATCCCCAATCCATAATCCGTAATCCTAACCCCCAATCCCAGGAACCCAATCCGATTCACAACCCACAACCCACCATCGACGAACGTTCGTTCTTCCCACGAATCACGTCAAACCCGCACGGTTCGGCGTTGAAACTCCGGCGCGCTTCCTCGTAGGTTGGATTTGATGTAACGAACCAGGCTTCCGTGACGGGTGCCTGGCGCTTGTGTCGGGTGGGCTGCTATGCCGAGGTGCCCATCCACCGCAAGCCGCTATCTCCGCCGTTTCTTTTCGATTGGAACCGCTTTTCTCCTTATGGCAGACACGTTTCATAATATCATCGCCGGCGAGGCCACCGACGCCGCCTCCGGTAAGACGTTCGACGACCTCAACCCCGCCGACCGTAACGACGTCATCGGCGCGTTCCCATCCTCCGGACCGGCCGACGTCGACAACGCCGTTGAGGCGGCGAGCGAAGCCTTTTCGTCCTGGAGCACCACACCCGCCCCGGAGCGCGGCAACATTCTCCGCCAGATTGGCGATGCGCTGACCGAGCGCAAGACGGAGCTCGCGCAGATCATGACGCGCGAGATGGGCAAGCCGGTCTTTGAAACGAAGGGCGACGTGCAGGAAGCGATCGACACCGCGTATTACGCAGCGAGTGAGACGCGCCGCCTGTTCGGTCACACGGTGCCCAGCGAGCTGCCGAACAAGTTCAACATGAGCATCCGGCGCCCGATCGGCGTCTGCGGCATCATCACCGCCTGGAATTTCCCGGTGGCGGTCCCGACCTGGAAGATCTTCCCTGCGATCGCGAGCGGCAACACGGTCGTCTTCAAGCCGAGCGAAGAAGCGCCGCACAGCGCGACGGTGCTCTGCGAGATCATGTCCGATGCAGGCGTCCCTGACGGCGTGGTGAACCTGGTGCACGGTGCGGGCGAAGCCGGAAAAGCGCTGGTCGAGCACCCCAACGTGGATGCAATCGGCTTCACCGGCTCGAGCGAGACCGGAAAGGCCATCGGCGCCACGTGCGGCCGGCTGAACAAGAAGTACTCGGCCGAAATGGGCGGCAAAAACCCGATGATCGTGATGGAGGACGCCGACCTGGAGCTTGCCATCGAAGGTGTCATCTGGGGCGCGTACGGTACGACGGGTCAGCGCTGCACGGCCACGAGCCGGCTCATCATCCATGAAGACGTGGAGGCTGAGTTCATCGAGATGATCAAAGAACAGGCTGCCGACCTTACGCTAGGATCCGGTCTCAAGGATGACACCGATGTTGGCCCGGTCATCAACGAAGCCGCACTGGAGAAAATCTCCGGCTACATCAAGGAGGGCGTCGATGCAGGCGCCGAGCTCGTGTTCGGCGGGGAGCAAGCCACCGACGGCGCACTGGCCGATGGCTGCTTCTTCCAGCCGACGCTCTTCCGCGGCGTGGAGCGCGACATGAGCATCTTCCAGGAGGAAATCTTCGGTCCGGTGCTGTCGGTCCACACGATTTCGTCGTACGAGGAAGCGGTCGCGGCGGCGAATGATACCGTGTACGGCCTCTCCTCCTCCATCTACACCAACAAGGTCGCCCGCGCTTTCCGCGCGATGCACGACCTGGAGGCCGGCATCACGTACGTCAACGGCCCGACGATCGGGGCAGAAGCACACATGCCGTTCGGCGGCGTGAAGGACACCGGCAACGGCCACCGCGACGGCGGCTGGGAAGTCTTTGAGTTCTACACGGAGACGAAAACCGTCTATGTTGACTATAGCGGAAAACTCCAAAAAGCGCAGATTGATAACGTGGAGTAAACCCCGCCCTGTTGCCTCTAAACGGGCATTTGAAGCATAAACGAGACGCCTCCTGAATGCGAGTTTGGGAGGCGTCTCTTGTGTTAAGACTAAATTAAGTGGCAAGATAGGGATAGGAGGGATAGAGAACGGGGTTTGTCGCCTGTATGGGGATATTGAAAGGTTATTTTGAGGTCAACGGCAGACAAATGAGCGGCTGATGATCTTTTTGCGGTGTTTGATCATTACACACTCGTCTTCGGCATATCTCTGAATCTAAATTATAGACTGTTTTGTCGGACACGAAGAGCACAGAACAAAAAAGTGGTGGGACTCAAAAGACGTTGGATGTGACATTAGCTATTTTTGCCGCAGCTCTATTAAGCGTTGTAGGTATTTCATTCGGGGTTATAATTTTCAGGTATTGGCTTAATAGTCAGGTAGATGATTTTCAAGGCTTAGATCAAGTATCTGAAGTTGGTGATCTTATCGGAGGCGTCACCGGTCCGGTCTTCGCATTCGTTGGTGCTCTACTGGTCTACGTAGCCTTTCGTCAAGGCCAAAGAGAGTTATCATTAATGGCTCAAGAGATTCAAACAAATCAGGACCAAGTAAAAGAACAGGCTGACAGCTTGGCGCGACAGAACTATGAGAACGGATTATTTTCGCTTCTTGATGTTTATAATCGTAGATCAAAGCAGTTGGCCGTCTCGCTAACTAAACTGTATGACAACCTACAAAAATCCTTTTACATTAGAGCGATAGCATCATGCAACGACGGTTTTTTCAGCCACCAGGTAGAGATTGTACGGATTACAAATAAGAAAGTATACTACAACATCCATGAAACGATACAAGGGGACGACAGGGAGTACCACAGAACAAGTGGTGAATACACAGTGGACCGTTTAGAGCTTTTATCTCATGTCAACACTAGCATTGAACATCCCCGGTTGTTAGACCATGCCTTTCAAAATGCCAAGGGTTATAACGCTCAGTCCGAACTTGCACTCAGCTGTCTTTTAGAGATTAACAGATATGAGAATAGGCAACATGTTGACGGTGGTGTTAGAGTCTATAATTTTGTGACTAATGCAAAAGAGAAGACACTCTTATATTACTTTGCCCTCTTGCGTGCTCATATAATTAAGCCGAACAATGTTGAAAGTATAACAGAGAGGATTGGCGTTTCACCCTATCTAATCCTGAATGAAACGCATACAAGATCAGGCTTTGTAGAACGCGTTCGCATCTACCTAAGTCAATATGAACGCAATCTCTCTTAAACTACCGGTCTCCTTAAGCGCTTCATTTTGCAATCCCAGACTGTACGGAGTGCGTGTAGGCACGTCGCCGCAAGGAGAACAGCCGACATGGAATAGCCGACGTGTAAAGTTCATCTTTGATGTGAATCAGGATGAACAGACGTGTATTCGTTCTCCGGTGTTGGGCCAATCCGACGAAAGGCGTGATGGTCTGAAGGGTTCTACACAGAGACGAAGACCGTCTACGTCGACTACTCGGGTCAGCTGCAGAAGGCCCAGATCGACAACGTCGAAGACTGAGTCTTTTTGAAATCAAGAAGGGTGTTTGCGGAAGACACCCGGCTCCGGGCCGCGGCGATCATCGGATCGCTGCGGCCTTTTTTGTTGACCAGCTCGTTTTATCAATCAGTCGGACGCTACGTCCGCTCGCCTTCTCTGGCCAAAGACGCTGACTGTACTCCCGATTCAGGCCTGTTTGATGGACAACTCTCGGCCCCTCCTTCCCTCGTATCAGCCAACAACCTATCCGACAAACAGGTTTTCAAACCTTCATGCAGGCTGTCTTTGAACGAGTTGCTTTCTGACGCCACGTGCCTCATTATTACGATCGCCTAGTCGTTTAACCTCTGCACCTCCCTGATCATCATGAGTGTATCCGACCTTTCAAACGACCGCGCCCCGGAACGGGACTGGTTCCTCGCCCTCCTCGTCGATCATGTCAACGAGCACGGCGGATCAATCCCGCTGACGATAACCGTCGGGGGAAGCGTCGTCACGGGCACGCTGATCGGTGTCGGCGAATACTACGAGCGTACCGCCGACGACCTGTCGGACGTATTTCCCTCTCGGGCTGACACCATCACGGAGGCACTACAACAAGCTGGCACGGATTCAGTCAATGCCGTCAAGCGACACAAAGAGCAGGTCCGCAAGGGCGAGACGGAACTGGAGACGCCTCATTTTCTACATCTTCGCAACGTGCAATTCTTGAGCGCGGGCCCAACCACGGAAACGGCCCTATGGCGAGGACGCATTGACGACATATCTGGATTCTCACTGGGTGAGGCAACCGTTTGAGCGCGCCTTCGACGACAGGGCGACACAGACGTGCTCCCTCATGCTACCGAGCCCAAATACGACGGGTTGAAGTGGACGCCTTTGACCCCGCGACGCCTGCGCGTATGGAGGACGAGCCTCTTATTCATGGGGTCCCTGGACTACGTCGAACCGTCTGTTGTTCGAGCTGCGTGGGGGTACCACCTACACGTGTGTAGGTAATGCTTGCAATTCGCTCGCCGTCGGCAAAGGTTAGTTGAAGTCAATGGCGAAATGTCGACGGTGCTGACTGCGGGTCCTATGTTCGACGTGACTCATTGATTGCGCCGCTCTGAAACCGTATCCACGCCGAAGGTAGCGCGTCGGTGATTTTGTTCGTAACCCCCAGTTCCCGATTTACGATATGAATCTCGTCTCCGCTTCTGACGCTGTATCGGTCGTCTCGTCCGGCAACCGCGTCTTCGTTCACACGGCCGCTGCCGCGCCGCAGAAACTCGTCGATGCGCTCACCGATCGGGCGAGCGAACTGTCAGACATTGAGATCGTCCATCTCCATACGGAAGGCAATGCACCGTACGCGGACCCCGAATTTGCCGACACGTTTCATACCAACGCTCTTTTCGTCGGTGGCAACGTTCGGACAGCCGTTGCAGAAGGTCGCGCCGACTACATTCCGGTATTTCTGAGCGAGGTCCCCGCGCTCTTCCGGGACGAGGTGCTCCCCCTCGACGTAGCACTGCTGCAGGTCTCCCCACCCGACAAACACGGCTACTGCTCCCTCGGCGTCTCCGTCGACGTGTCCCGGGCCGCCCTCGAGATGGCCGAACATGTATGCGTTCAGGTCAACCCCCAGATGCCTCGAACGCACGGCGACGGACTGATTCACGTTTCGCAGATCGACTTTGCCGTCGAAGGCGACATGCCGCTACCGGAAGCAGCGAACGCTACGCTTTCCGATGTCGAACTCGCGATCGGCAAGCACTGCGCAGAACTCGTCGACGACGGAGCCACGCTTCAGATGGGCATTGGCGCAATTCCAGATGCTGTGCTGAAGGCACTGTCCAGCCACAAGGATCTCGGCATCCACACGGAAATGTTCTCCGAGGGTGTTATTGATCTCGTGGAGTCAGGCGTTGTCACGGGCGCCAACAAAGCCATCCACCCAGGCAAAATCGTCAGTAGCTTCGCCATGGGCACGCGCCGCCTCTACGACTTCATGGACGATAATCCGCTCGTCCAGATGCTCGATGTCGCGTATGTAAACGACACCGCCGTCATCCGCCGCAACCCGCAGGTGACAGCGATCAACTCCGCCGTCGAGGTCGACCTGACCGGTCAGGTGTGTGCCGATTCGATCGGAACGTACCAGTACAGCGGCGTCGGTGGCCAGATGGACTTCATCCGTGGTGCGTCGCTCTCCGAGGGCGGAAAACCGATCATCGCCCTCCCCTCTACCACGCGTAAAGGCATTTCCCGCATCGTTCCGTTCTTAAAAGAAGGAGCAGGCGTTGTCACGACGCGCGCTCACGTGCACTACATCGTGACCGAGTACGGCGCGGCAAACCTGTACGGCAAGAACCTGCGCGAGCGAGCAGAAGCCCTCATCAACATCGCACACCCGGATCACCGAGAAGATCTCCGCGAAGCGGCCTTCGACCGATTCAACGTCCTGGCAGCCACCTGATCAACAGCAGATGCAGCGGTTCTCTCACCCGACTGACTGAGTTCAGTACTCTGGGTGGGCGTTGACGTCACGACGCAAAAGTAAAGCCAGCACTCCCACGCAGCGCGGAGTGCTGGCTGTTGTTATTAAGCCGTCGCCGGCCCAAACCGAAGCTGCCTTCCTACCGGGAATGCACCGGATCTCGGCCTGCAATGCCTTCTTCCCATGCGGCTTCCTTCACTGCCTCAGCGACGCGGTCCACGACGTGCTGGTCAAACACACTCGGAATCACGTAGTCCGATGTCAGGCTGTCCGATGAAATTGTATTCGCAATTGCGTGTGCAGCGGCAATCTTCATCCCATCGGTCACGTCTGTGGCGCGACAGTCCAGAACGCCTTTGAACAGGCCGGGAAAGCAGAGCACGTTGTTGATCTGGTTCGGATAATCGCTCCGCCCCGTCGCCATCACGGCCACATGCGGATACGCGACCTCTGGCATGATTTCCGGCCGCGGGTTGGCCATGGCAAAGACGATGGGATCACGGTTCATCTTCTTCAGATCGTCGATCCCGATCACGTCCGGGCCAGACAAGCCGATGAACACGTCTGCACCTTCCATAACTTCGGACAGCTCTCCGTCCTCCCCATTCGGATTGGTAACTTCCGCGTACGCTCGCTTCGCCGGATCTAGATCATCGCGATCGAGGTGAACCGCTCCCTGACGGTCGACACCGACGATGTTGTCCACACCCATCTCGTCGAGCATGTGCGTCACGGCGGTTCCAGCCGCACCGATCCCAACAATAACGACCTTAATGTCCTCGAGCGGCTTGTCGACGATCTTCAGCGAGTTGATGAGCGCCGCCACAGCGACGACGGCTGTGCCATGCTGATCGTCGTGAAAGACCGGAATATCGAGTCGCTCTTTCAGGCGCTGTTCGATTTCGAAGCACCGTGGAGCGGCGATATCCTCCAGATTAATCGCCCCGAACACCGGAGCGATACGCGCCACCGTATCGACGAAAGCGTCTACGTCCGTTTCATCAACACAGATCGGAAAACCGTTGACGCCGGCGAATTCGCGCAGGAGCTGTGCCTTGCCCTCCATCACGGGAATGGACGCCTCCGGCCCGATGTCGCCCAGTCCAAGCACAGCCGTCCCGTCGGATACAACCGCAACTGTGTTGCTCTTCATCGTGAGGCGGTGGGCGTCTTCCGGCGAATCCGCAATCGCCTCACAGACCCGAGCGACGCCCGGCGTGTACGCCATCGAGAGCTGATCACGATTTGTGAGCGGCGTTTTGCTCCGGACTTCGATCTTCCCTCCGAGATGCATCAGGAAGGTGCGATCCGATACGTTCTGCACGTCGACGCCGTCGATGGAGCGCACCTCCAGGACAATTTCGCGAGCGTGGTCAATACTTCGCGCATTGATGGTAATATCGCGCACCATGACATCTTCGTTGGCACGGACGATGTCAATCGCACCGATGTTGCCACCACGGGCTCCGATGACCGACGTGACTTCGGCGAGCATGCCGGGGCGATTTCGGATGTCGAGGCGAAGCGTGACCGAGTTGCTTGCACTCGGAAGATAGTCTGGAATGTCTTCCATAAGAAAAGGGAATCCGTGAGGGAGCGGGGATAGAAAGGGGCCGTGTCTACACCGAGACCGGGCGCGCCCGGCTGAATGGACAGGCTACATGTTCGGGCAGGGACACTCCGATGAGCCACACCGGGCGGAGTTCGCGAACACCGTATGAAAGCCGAGAAGTAAACCGAATCTTTCTACGACGTTGCATTAAGGCAGGAAAGCGAAGAGCATGCCGGACGATACGAGCCGGGCGGGCGCCACATGAACCTACCGTCAACAACGTACCGAGCGGCGGGCTAAGCGTACACCATTAAAAAGCGGGCGACCTCCGACGTGGAGATCGCCCGCTTGTGTTTCAGCAACGTAGGGACGTCTGGCGTCCCGTGCGAGGCCGACTTAGCTGTTCGACTGCTCGTCGAATTCAGCCAGTGCGTCCTCAATTTCCTCGGCGTAGGCGTCACCGATGCCGTTGATTTCCGTGAAGTCATCCGCATACTCGCGGAGATCGGAAATCGACATTACGCCTGCATTCTCAAGACGACCCACCTGGGGGAAGTCTTCCGGGAAACCGGATGTCTCGTCAAAGCCAGCCGATTCTTCGGCAGCTTCTTCGCCTGCCTCTTCGGCTTCGGCCACGTCGAGGGCATCCTCTTCCTCTGCGGCTGGCTCTTCCGTTTCTTCCTCTGCAGCTTCTTCGACATCTGCTGCTTCGGCTTCCACTTCAGGTGCCTCGGCTTCTTCAACGCCGCGACGCTCTGCTTCCTGCATCTGCGCTTTGAGGTCGGCAAGGCCGGAAAGCTCTCCGAGCGTCGTCGGTCCGGACGTAGATTCGTCTTCGCCCTTGTCCTGATACTGCTGGACGCTGCGGCGCTCTTCCTGCTTCTTCTTGCGCTCCTCGCGACGTTCGGCTTCGCGCTCCTGGTGCGCCTCCTGGCGCTCCTTGGCGGTCTCGCTGAGGACAATGTCCTTGCGCGACTTGTCGAAGCGAATCACTCGCAGTTCGAGCTCGTCGCCCTTCGCGTAGTGGCTCTGGAAGTTGCGCGGGCCGTTCTTTAGCTCGCTGCCCGGAACGAAGGCTTCCACGTCGAGCGGAAGCTCCACCACGAGTCCTTTGTCCTCCACACGGACGACTTCGGCCTCGGTGTCGTTGCCTTCGCTGTAGGCTTCGGCGAACTGATCCCACGGGTTCGTCTTGACCTGCTTGTGGCCAAGCGAGATCCGACGACGCTCCTCGTCAATGTTGAGGATGACGACATCGAGATCCTGCCCCTTGTTGATCATGTCACCAGGGTGACGGACCTTCTTCGTCCACGACAGATCCGAGATGTGGACGAGGCCATCGATTCCAGGCTCGATCTCAACGAAGACACCGAAGTTGGTGATGTTACGCACCGTTCCAGTGAGGACCGTGCCGGCCGGGTAGCGATCAGAGATGCCATCCCATGGATCCGGCTGGAGCTGCTTCATACCGAGGGAGATCTTCTTCTCCTCCTCGTCGATATTCAGGATCTTGACGTCCACGAGCTGTCCGAGCGAAACCATCTGGCTCGGGTGCTTGATGTGGCGCGTCCAGCTCATCTCACTGATGTGAACGAGGCCCTCGATCCCCTTCTCCAGCTCCACAAAGGCGCCGTAGTTGGTGATCGAGACAACCTTTCCTTCGACGGTTTCTCCTTCGTCGTACTTCTCGCCGATGTTGTCCCACGGGTGCGGCTGGAGCTGCTTGAGACCAAGCGAAATACGCTGGCGCTCTTCTTCGTAATCCAGGACCACAACCTCAATTTCGTCGTCGAGCTCGACGATCTCACTCGGGTGCGAGACGCGGCCCCACGAGAGGTCGGTGATGTGCAGGAGGCCGTCCACGCCGCCGAGGTCGATGAAGACACCGAAGTCGACGATGTTTTTGACGGTACCGCGAAGCACCTGCCCAACCTCGAGCTGCTCGAGAATCTGCTGGCGCTGCTCCTCCAGCTCTTCTTCGATGAGCTCGCGGTGCGAGACGACAATGTTTTCGTTCGACGGATTGAGCTTAACAATCTTAAACTCCATCCGCTTGTCCAGGTACGCGTCGAAGTCGCGGACCGGCCGCGCGTCGATCTGCGAACCCGGGAGGAACGCTTCGAGATCGTCGAAGAGTTCCACGATCATACCACCTTTGATGCGGCGGACGATCGTGCCCTCGATAATCTCTTCGTTCTCGTAAATCTCTTCGATCCGCTGCCAGCGGCGAACCTTGTCGGCCTTGGCCTTCGACAGCACAAGTTGACCGTCGCGATCTTCTTTGCGCTCGAGGTACACCTCAACGGTGTCGCCCGGCTTGAGCTCGCGCGAGAACTCATCGGCACTAATGATGCCGTCGCTCTTGTATCCGATGTCAATCAGAACATCGTCGTCGGACACTTTGAGCACGCGACCTTCAACAATGTCCTCTTCACGGACATCGATCGAGGTCTGGTCAATGAACTGACGGAACTGGCTATAGACCGGGTCCTCCTCCCGCTCCCGTTCTTCTGCCTCCAGTTCGTCGAGAGAAATGGTGCGGCCGAACATCTCGCCGGTGAAGCCCTGCGCTTCCTCTGTGCGCTCAAGGTCTTCCAGCGAAACGGTCTGACCCGGCTCTGCCGTGTCGACAAAGTCGATATCAGCATCGTCTCCCGAAGGAATTGCAAAGTCCTGTGCAGCGGCTTCCACTGCCTCCTCCAGGATACGATGGACGGGGCCGACGGGCTCGGGCTCCTCTTCCACAGCCTCTACCTCTTCGGCCTCTTCGGCGTCCGCGGCTTCGTCAGCCTCTGCAGCGGGGGCGCCGTCGCCTGCTTCTTCAGCAGCCGGAGCATCAGCGTCCGTTGCCTCGGCCTCCGCTTCAGCATCCGTTGCTTCGGCAGCAGCGGCATCCTGAGCATCCGTATCCACCTCTGCGGTGGCTTCGGTTGCCGGAGCGGCTTCCGTCTCTTCAGTTGTTGCGGTTTTCTCTTGGTTTTCTGCCATATAGGTTCGTGTGGAACCGTCGCGCGGGCTGAACTTCCCGGACCCATCTTCATGCGTCCAGCGCAGTCACCGAGCGGGCGATCCCTACAATTCTGGTGCGTTTGTACTCGTCGGCGCCTGGAATTCCAACAAGGACGTTCGTATCGAATGGTGTGAGTGTGTAGCCGAACCCGTCCAGCCTTCGTTCCAGGACTTTCCAATGCCCTCTCATGCACATCGGTGTGCTGTCGAGGAGAGGCGTCGA
Source organism: Longibacter salinarum (assembly GCF_002554795.1). Taxonomy (NCBI): domain Bacteria; kingdom Pseudomonadati; phylum Rhodothermota; class Rhodothermia; order Rhodothermales; family Salisaetaceae; genus Longibacter; species Longibacter salinarum. The sequence goes on from NZ_PDEQ01000001.1 coordinate 531,010, forward strand.
GCCTCCGTCGTCCCGGTGGAAGCATCCACCAGCAACGCCGCATGGATATCGGCGGCTATCTGGGTCGGAATCATGTTGTATTGCCCCGGGGAGGCGACGTTCCCCATTTTTCGCCGACTACGCGAAGCGCGCGTGAGTTTCCGGCGGACCCTTCACCCGGATTGGGAGATCGACTGAATCGATGATCAAGAATTGCCCGACGCCACCGAATATCGAGGTCGGGGACGGAATCCACGCCGGTCTCATCGGAGATGTCACGGTGCGAAGCACTGGACGTAGGGAACGAAATAAACCAGGAGCGCCCCGACCGATCATCGGAACATGGGCGATTCTCTCGTCGGCACGTCCCCGGGGTCCATCTGTGCACCCGTTTTCGCTCTTGCATGCTCCACCGACTTTACGCGCTCTGCGCGAGCTCGGCCTTCACGCAATTGACAACGAAACCGACCTGCTCGTCGATCGAGCGTGAGGTGGTGTCAAGTTCGACGGCGTCATCCGCCCGCTTGAGGGGAGCGATTTCCCGCGTGCGGTCCGCCTCGTCTCGTTCTTCAATCTCTCGGAGCACGCTTTCGAACGTCACGTCCTCGCCCTGCTTTTGATACTCTTCAAGACGCCGGCGGGCTCGCTCGCGCGCATCCGCGACCATGAATATTTTAACGTCGGCATCCGGGAAGACGACCGTACCGGTATCGCGACCGTCAAGGACAACGCCTCCATGCTTCTCCGCCTGCTCTCGCCCGACGCGCCGCTGCGTGTCGAGTAGCTTTTCACGCACGCTCTGCAACGCACTGATTTGACTCGCCATATTGCCGACCTCAGCAGTCCGGATCGTCCCGGACACGTCTTCCCCATCGAGCACTACCCGCATGTCGTTGTCGCGATAACGGATGTCGACACGCACATCGGGCAGGATCGCGCGTGCCTCGTCCGGCGTCCCCTCTGCATCCCGGCGGATGAAGGCGAGCGCGATCGCACGATACATCGCTCCGGTGTCCAGGTACACGAAACCGAGGCGATCAGCCGCGGCTCGTGCAGTCGTGCTTTTTCCGGACCCGGCCGGTCCGTCGATGGTGACGATCACGATGAAAAGAAGAGGTTGCAGGGAAAAAACGGGTTAGAGCTGTCGGCAGAACACGATCGAATCCGGCGACATCCATATGATCGACCGTGTGATCCGATGGGGTGGCTAGCGCGGAACGGTGTCCCCATCCACATCTTCGTTGACAATCAGGATCTCGTTCGGGTACCGAATCGGGCCGATGGCAGTCTGAACCGTCGGGCGAGCCCGCAATTTCACGTTCGTCGGCTCACCTTCCCCTCCGAGTGCCAATGCCAGATTAACGATCTCACGCAGGTTTCCATCGAAGAAGTCGACGAGATCCAGCTCCATCTCGATCGGAATGTCGGTCGGCTCTCCCGGTGGTATGACCACTTCACGATCAAATCTGCCAGCAATCGTTTCCTTATCCTGGAGAAAGAGCCGCCAGTCCATCTGCGTCAGTCGTGCATTTTGACTGTTCTCAGCCGGATTACTCGCGGCGACCTGAACCGTGAACTCAAGCGGCATCTTACCGTCTGCAATGGCCGCGCTCAGGCGGAGCATATCCGTCGCCCCGAAGTCATCATAACTGTCGACCCCTTGCAGGGAAACGCCCGCAAGCCGTGCATCTGTGACACGGTCGAGCCGGAAGTCAACTTTTCGAAGATTGCTGACCTCACGTAGCGTCTGGCAACCGGACATGAGTACCGCAATCGCGAGGCCGAGACCCGCGATCAGAACTGCAACGGGGATCCGCTGGCGAATATCTTTCATGAAGGGGAGAAATCTCGTATGATGAGAACGCGACGGAATGCGGCCATGCAACGCCATCTTCGATCCGTGCGCACCCGTAAACAGCGTCGGAGTTTCGACGCTTCATCGAATCCACGTGCTGTCAACGTAACGTCTACATGATTGCCAGTGAATTTCGCGGCACATGTTCATTCTGGACGTAGCGACCCTGATCGATTGTCTCTTCGAACACCTTAATGTATGCGCAAGCTTTCTCCCCAGGACATCCCACGCCTTACCCCGTCCGATGCCCGCTCAGCCGACCCTCATCCGATTTCCGTGATCGTACATAACGTGCGATCCATCTACAATGTCGGATCGATGTTTCGCACGGCCGATGCTGCGCGAGTCGAGCATCTTTATCTGACGGGGTACACGGGAACGCCCGACCACAAGAACCTCCACAAAACTGCGCTTGGTGCTCAGGACGTCGTCTCCTGGTCCGCTCACGACGACGTGACGCCGGTCATCAACGACCTTCGAGCTGAGGGATACTCAATCGGCGTGCTCGAAATCACAGACGAACCGCTCCATCCAGCCGAAGCGCCCGCAACTTCGTTTCCGCTCGCTATCATCGTGGGCAACGAAGTGACCGGCGTTGAGGACGACATTGTCTCTCTCGCAGATCTCGCATTCGAACTCCCACAGTACGGAATGAAGCACTCCCTCAACGTCAGTGTGGCGGCTGGAATGGCCTTGTCGCATCTGGTCCGTCGCTTTCGCCACCTCCACGACCTCCAGGACACGCCCGGGAACCGTGCGCTCGAGACGGAACTCCCCGACGTCTGACCCTGCTATGGCTGCCTTTTCGCCGGGACATTCCCCACACCGATCTCGGATAGAGGACGACGATTCAGCCGCCGTGGATTTTTTACTCTATCCGATGCAGACCATACACTTGCGGGAACTCCCCGGCGCGTCTGTCCGTGCCGCCGACTGAAGCGCTTCCACCTCACCCGTCCGCCCCTCGCTGCCATGAGTACATCTCTCGACGACCGGTCCGATGTGGGTACTGCCCAGGACCTTTCTTTTACGAAGGACTTCGCACCCATCCCCACACAGGAATGGGAAGAAAGAATCCGGTCGGACATGCGTGGAAAACCTCTCCACCGCTTGAACTGGGTGAGCGTAGATGGAATCACATTGCGCCCGTTCTACCGCCAAGACGACCTGCGTGACTTCGAGCATCTGGCCGACGATCCGGTCGCCCTCGTGCAACCTGCTGCAGACGAAGACGAGGCGTCGGCATCACACCCGTCTGCTGGAAACAAGTGGTCGATTCGTCAGGACATTACCGATGCGGACCCGTCGGACGCTGCTCAACGCATCGCAGCAGCCGTGCAGGGCGGCGCAGACGAGATCGGACTGCCCCTGTTCGCTCCGCCCCTGCTCGACTCGTCCGCGCACATGAACCGCGGCATTCATGTGGCTGGACGCGAGGATCTTTCGATGCTTCTCGACTCCATCGACCTTTCCCAAACAGGCGTTCACCTCGCCGGCGGTCCCGTCGCGGCCGTCCTGCTTCCCGAATTGATGGATCAGGCGACGTCGGATGGTCAACCCAGTGAGCTGCGCGGAAGCGTCGGATTTGATCCGGGTGGCAGCCTCGCGACCGGTTCCATCACGGACCCGACCGTAGCGTTCGGCCTCGCAGCCGAATCTGTCGAGACGGGCATCGAGATGCGGAACATGCGAACCATCATGGTGGACGCCCGGCCGTACCATAACGCCGGCGCATCGGCCGTACAGGAGCTTGCTTTTACCCTTGGAGCGCTCACCGAGACGCTCGATCAGCTCACGGAACGAGGCGTCTCCGCCGACACTGCGGTCGATCGGCTTCACTTCGCCCTCCCGATCGACACCTCATACTTCGTAGAAATCGGGAAACTACGGGCACTCCGCTTCCTCGCGACCCGAGTGGTGAATGCGTTTCTCGATCAAAGCGAATCCAACCGAACCGTCCAGGCAGCGGACCTATTCGTTCAGGCGCACACGTCCCGTCGCACGCAGACGGTGTATGGCGCGTACGTCAACATGCTGCGCGGGACCACCCAGGCTGCATCCGCCATCATCGGCGGGTGCGACGTGCTCACCGTTGCCCCCTTCGACGAGAGCCTGAACGGGCCAAACGATTTCGCAAGCCGTATTGCGAGAAACACCCAGCTCATTCTTCGACACGAGAGCCATCTGGACCAGGTCGCCGATCCGGGGGCCGGCTCGTATTACGTCGAAGCGGTGACAAACGCTATAATCGAGGAGGCCTGGCCGCTCTTTCAGGCTATCGAGAAAGCCGGCGGCATGCTTGAGGCCTTAGCCTCCGGAACGATTGCTGAACAGATCGCCGAGGTTCGAGAGAAGCGGCGTGAACGCGTCGATCAGCGTAAGCACGTTCTCGTGGGAACCACGCATTATCCCGATGTGGACGAGCAGCACCTGTCGGACGTAAACAAGGCGAACCACGCCATTCCGGATGGCCTGGCCTCCGCGCCTGATGAGGGCCATGGACCGGAAGAACACTCACCCAAGGCCGTTCCTGCCGTTTCCGGTGACGATATCCTTGAGCCGATCGTCGAAGCAATGAACAACGGGGCGTCACTCCGCGACGTATCCGCGGCCCTCGCGGCAACGCCTGTCGGTGGTGGTCCGGGCATTCGAGCGCTTCCCTCCATCCGTCTCAGCGAACCGTTCGAACAGCTTCGTCTCCGCGTCGAAGCATACGCCGAGCGAACGGGGCGCACCCCGACGGTCCTTCTGGCGCCCTACGGTCCGGCTGGTGCACGGAGTGCCCGAGCAAACTTTGCCCGTAACTACCTGGGCGTTGCTGGCTTTCGGATCGTTGAGCCCATCTCCTTCGACACTGCAGACGGCGCCGCCTCGGCAGCCATCGACGACGGCGCCGACATCGTCGTCGCCTGCAGTAGCGACGATGCCTATAGCGACTACGTGCCCGCCCTTCGCGAAGCTCTAGATGAGGGCGAGTCACGTTCACTGCTGATCGTTGCCGGTGCCCCGGATGGCGTTTCTGACAACGTGCGACCGGCTGCCGACCACTTCGTCCACCTGAAAGCTCCACTGCTCGACACCCTCCGTTCGATTCTCCGCGATCTGGGCATCGACGCCACCGTGTGACGTACGCATCTGCCCATCCGCTACCCTGTCGCTCTTCCTTACCGCCATGCGCCCTGACTTCACCACCACCGACGCCCCCGTCGCACCCTCTCCGTCGACGGAATCACACCAAAGCAATGGCAGCTCCTGGACGACGCCGGAGAACATCGACGTATCGCCCGCCTACGGCCCCGACGCGCTCGACGACCTCGACCACCTGAACTACGCGGCCGGACTCCCGCCATACCTCCGCGGGCCATACAGCACGATGTACAACTTCCGGCCATGGACCATCCGACAGTACGCCGGCTTCTCGACCGCGGAAGAGTCCAATGCCTTTTATAGAAGAGCGCTCGCGAGCGGCCAGAAAGGACTCTCCGTCGCGTTCGACCTGGCCACACACCGAGGGTACGATTCGGACCACGACCGCGTACGCGGGGATGTGGGTAAGGCGGGCGTCGCCGTCGACACCGTTGAAGACATGAAGACGCTCTTCGACGGCATCCCGCTGGATGAGATGTCCGTCTCCATGACCATGAATGGGGCCGTGCTTCCCGTGATGGCGTTTTACATCGTCGCCGCCGAAGAACAGGGCGTTTCCCACGAGCAGCTCAGCGGCACGATCCAAAACGACATCCTGAAGGAGTTCATGGTGCGGAATACGTACATCTATCCGCCCGAACCCTCGATGCGCATCATCGGCGACATATTCGGCTACTGCAGCCGTGAAATGCCGCGTTTCAACGCAATCAGCGTGAGCGGCTACCACATGCACGAGGCCGGCGCCCCAGCTGACATCGAACTCGCCTATACGCTGGCAGATGGACTCGAGTATCTGCGAACGGGCATCGACGCGGGTCTGGATGTGGACGATTTCGCGCCGCGTGTCTCGTTCTTCTGGGCGATCGGCATGAACCACTTCATGGAGATCGCGAAGATGCGGGCCGGGCGGATGCTGTGGGCGAAGCTCGTCAAGCAGTTTAACCCAGAGAACCCGAAGTCGATGGCTTTGCGCACGCACTGCCAGACATCAGGATACAGCCTCGCGGAGCAGGACCCATTCAACAACGTGGTGCGAACGACCATCGAGGCGTTGGCTGCCGGACTCGGGCACACGCAGTCCTTGCACACGAACGCACTGGACGAGGCGATTGCGCTCCCCAGCGAATTTGCCGCCCGCATCGCACGCAACACGCAGCTCTACCTGCAGGACGAAACAGACATCACACGCGCCATCGACCCCTGGGCCGGGTCGTACTATGTCGAGAAACTGACCGGCGACCTTGCCCGCCGCGCGTGGGCGCTCATCCAAGAGGTCGAAGACGAAGGCGGCATGACGCGCGCCATCGAGCAGGGACTACCAAAGCTCCGCATCGAAGAGGCCGCCGCACGCAAACAGGCCCGCATCGACACCGGTCGCGAGACCGTCGTCGGGGTCAATCGCTTCCAGACCGACGAAGACGAGCCGATCGACACGCTCGAGATCGACAATGAGGAGGTGCGCCGGCAACAGGTTCGCCAGCTGGAGCGCATTCGCGGGGAACGCGATGAGGCCGCCGTCCGCAACGCGCTCAACGCCATTACCGAAGCCGCGGAGACCGGCGACGGAAACCTCCTCGAACGGGCTGTGAACGCCGCCCGGCACCGCGCGACACTCGGAGAGATTTCAGATGCTATGGAAAACGTATTTGGTCGACATACGGCCCAGACGCAGACCGTATCGGGCGTTTACGCCGCAGAAGCAGGAGTAGACGATAGCTTCGAGGAGGCGCGCGACAAGGCCGATCGGTTCGCCGAGGTCGCCGGTCGTCGACCGAGAATCATGGTTGCGAAAATGGGTCAGGACGGACATGATCGCGGAGCGAAGGTGATCGCGACGTCCTTTGCTGACCTCGGCTTCGATGTGGATGTCGGACCACTCTTCCAGACGCCGAAGGAAGCGGCGCGCCAGGCAGTTGAAAATGACGTGCACATCCTGGGCATATCGAGTCTCGCCGGCGGACACAAGACACTCGTGCCCGAGGTGGTCGATGCTCTCCAAGCGTTTGGTCGCGACGACATCCTCGTGATCGTAGGCGGCGTCATCCCCCATCAGGATTACGATTTCCTGTACGATCGCGGCGTGACGGGCGTGTTTGGGCCTGGAACCGTCATCTCTGAGGCTGCCGCACAAATCCTGGACGTTATGATCGCGCGAGAACGCGACGAAACGGTGGCAAATCCACAGTAGCTGGGCGCTCATCGCTCTGCTCAACCGGCTGCCTGCTCTCAGATGCTCGGTTTCATGTGCAGATCCGTGCATGCACAAAGACGCAAACATTGATCGTCTGTCATTTGTCACTCGGCATGACGTAATTTAGGAAAAAGATACGGGCTCTTTTCCCTTATTCTGCTCTCCGATGGCTACCGGTTACAGCGCGTATGTCATTAATGAAACGCGCTACCCCGACCTTTCCGCGTGTCCCTGGGTCGAGCGCATCCTCGTCTCCGCTCTGCTTTTTGAATACGGCGTACCAGATGACGACGCACCACCCGAGGTGCTAGAGCTAACGTATGATTCGGACCTCCTCTTCCCGTCGCTCCGAACGATTGAGGTGCATTCCTCTGACATCGATGACCTGTTTACGAGCGAAGAACGCATCGCCATCTTCGAGGACGGGCGCCCTCTGCCCCCGTCCGTCTGTGACCGAGTGCTCGGACACCTAATTGTCGATTACGCGATCGACACCGAGAAAACCGACGCGTCGACACGCTTTCTGCTTCAAAGCACGCTCTCGTCCGCGGAAGATATCTTCTTCGACCGGCTTCAACAGGCCATTGAGGACGGAGAGGTACGACTCAAATCTGTTCGCGTCGACTCCTTCTACGGTACGCACGTTCTCATCAGTGATAACGCCTCAGAGACACCGTCAATTGACGTCCGTACGTATCCGATGGAGGATTTGCAGGGCCTGATACCCAACTCGCCCTCGACGTCGACAATCGATAAGGAACGAGGACGTACGAGTCGGACATCCGATGCCGTTGAAAGCTCAGAGAACGCGTCACCCGATGCCGTTCGAGAGCAGGCAGCGCGGGACATCGAACAGCTAGAGAAGACCGTCGACGACGATCATGACTTCGGGGCTGGGTACGATTTCCGCCCGGACCATCCCGACGATGACGGGATGGGAATCGACACGCCGGACGAATTCGAGGGCCGTCCGGATGCTGAACATGAGGCGGTCTCCATGACATCGTCGAGCGACTACGTCTTCGGTCCTCTTCGATCAATCGAGGAGGAAATCGGTAGCCCGACGACCTATGTCTTCGGGCCCACACGAAGTTTGGAAGAGGATCTGGGCGGCGGCGTCTCAAAATCGTGGGCGAAGACGCTGGAGGAGGTTGCTTTCAAGGAAGATACGTCGGCATCGTACGCCGATACGTACGACTTTAATACGCAAGATAAATACGACTTCACCCCTCCGGAGTACGATATCACCCCCGAAGACGGTGATGATTCAGACGAGATGGGTGAGGATGTGCCTGAAGACGAGCCCGACAGCTGGTCGACGCGCCCCGCGGTCGCAACAGACGCAGAAATAGATACCGAGGCCGTTGGTGCAGAGGTCGTCGGTGAGGTACGAACGCCCCGTGCCCATCGTCGTGCGACGACGAACGAGCCGCTGGGTCTCGCCACGCTGATACAACTTATTTTCGTCGCCACGATTCTGGCCGGCCTGCTTCTGCTCGTGCTTCTGTACTGACGGTGGCTCAAATCCCTCGCCCGGTCCGTCTATGTGGATCGGGAACGTCTGTCCTTCCCTCTCGGTGGATGATCTCCGCCTCCGCCATCGCATTCATTCCACGCTCTAAAGGGTTGCCCGCATGGCCCCGTCGAACCTGAACCCAAATCTGTCGGCCGATCCCACGTCATCTCAGGCTCTCGATGTCGACGCGTATGTCGAAGGTATTCGTGGCGGCGATCGTGTCGTGCTCAGCCGCGCCATCACGCTCATCGAAAGCACCCGGGAGCGAGACCGAGTCGCTGCGCGCGAGGTAATGGATCGCCTACTGCCGGACGCCGGACAATCGATTCGCGTCGGCGTGACCGGCGTCCCGGGCGTGGGCAAGTCTACCTTCATCGAGAAGCTCGGCATGTCTCTTGTCGACGACGGCCGGAAGCTGGCGGTTCTCGCGATTGACCCTAGCAGCGAGCGGACGCGCGGCAGCATTCTCGGGGACAAGACGCGTATGGGACGGCTCTCGCAGCATGAATCGGTGTACATTCGCCCGTCCCCCACCAGTGGTTCTCTTGGAGGCGTCGCCCGAAAGACCCGCGAAACGATCCTCCTCTGCGAAGCAGCCGGCTACGACACGATCTTTGTCGAAACCGTCGGTGTCGGCCAATCGGAGATCACGGTTCACTCCATGGTGGACGTGTTTCTCCTGCTCGGGATCGCGGGAGCGGGCGATGAGCTACAGGGCATCAAGCGCGGCGTCGTCGAGATGGCTGACATCATCGCGATCAACAAGGCGGATGGCGACAACGTCCGCCGCGCAGAACGGGCACAACGACAGTACGAGAACGCGCTCCAGCTCTTCCCTCCCACCGATTCCGGATGGGAACCCGCCGTGCTTACGTGTTCGGCAGAAACGGGCGATGGTATTGAGGATGTCTGGACAGCAGTGACTGAGTACGTCGACCACACGCAATCGACCGGCTTTTTTGGTGAACAACGTCGTCGGCAGGCACGCTACTGGATGCGCCAAACGATCGAACAGCGCCTCATGGACGACTTTTTCTCCAGCTCGGATGTGCAGTCGAAGCTCCGCGAAATCGAAGACAGCGTGCTTGATGGTACGATGAGTTCGTTTGCTGCTGCGGACGAACTGCTGGACGCCTATCGCGAGGGCCGATAACGAGCGACCGGTAGCACATGCCGAACTCTATCTGCATCGTCGCCACCCGCGTTTCTCAGTACCGGATGTGCTTCTCCATCGTCACCCACGAGAGGAATTCAGCGGCTGCGGAACGAGTCGTTAATATTAGCATAATATAAAGAAAATGAGGAGGCGGCCCTATGTGCACCTCCGTATCTGAAGTATGACGATCGTCAGGTGACGTCTATGTACCGATATTTTACGCCCTTCATCGCGCTCCTTGCTGCATTCGTTGTCTTCTCTGGCTGCGCGTCGACTCAATCCGCATCCGATCGGGGAAACACGAACGACGTATTGGGGACGTGGAAGTACCGCACCATGGCGGGATCTGATGTTCTTGACGAGGGCGTGATTCAGATTACGATGGTGCAGGGCCGTTTGGAAGGGACGCTACGGGATGCACGGGTCGGGACAATCCCGGTGGATGTGAGCTATCGTGGTGAGCGCCTGGAGCTCGATCTCGATGAGATCCGAATCTACGGTCGCGTGCAGAACGACGAGTTTACGGCATATTACGAACGTCCGATGTGGGACGTGTCGACATCGCAAGACGTCCGCCACCAGACCAACAATCGTTTGAGCGGATCGCTCTCTGCGCGACGCGTTCACAGCACAGGATACGAAGAGCCCGACATCGACCTTGGCTGTGACGCGTTGACCGTCGAGTCCAAGAGCGCGTGTTCGTAACACGCTGCAGTTTTCAAGACGGTCCAGCTTCCTCATTCACGCTTCGATCCGCCAGCCCTGCGCCGGCGGATCATTTTTTTGTGCACTCGTAGAACACGCTCACGACCGGTGGAGTACCTGCCCCACCGCACGATCTGACGATGTTCTCACACCCTTTCCCACCGACGGTGCCGCCCGCAGTGACCGACTCGAACGCTCCCTCTTCGGAGCACAGCAACTTCATTCGCGACATCATCGACGAAGACCTCAAAACCGGGCGCCATGGCGATCGCGTCGCTACGCGCTTCCCCCCGGAGCCGAATGGATATCTCCACATCGGCCACGCAAAGTCAATTGTCCTGAACTTCGGCATCAAGCAAGACTACGCCGACCGGGCGGACACCCAGTGCCATCTCCGCTTCGACGACACCAATCCGGAGACGGAGTCGATGGAGTACGTCGAGTCGATTAAGGATGCTGTTCGCTGGCTCGGGTACGACTGGGACGACCATCTCTATCACGCGTCCGACTACTTCGAACAGTTCTACGACTTCGCTGTCGTCCTTATCGAGAAAGGACTGGCATACGTCGATAGCCTCGATGAAACCGAGATTCGCAAGTACCGCGGGACGGTAAATAAACCGGGCAGACCCTCGCCGTATCGCGATCGCTCGGTTGAGGAAAACCTGGACCTCTTCCGTCGCATGCGAGACGGAGAGTTCGAGAACGGTGAGCACGTCCTGCGTGCGAAGATCGACATGGCATCGCCGCACATGATCATGCGGGATCCTCTTCTCTTCCGCATCAAGCATGCGCACCATTATCGGCGTGGCGACGAATGGTGCATCTACCCGATGTACGACTTCGCCCATCCGCTTGAGGACGCAATCGAGAACATCACGCATTCCCTCTGCACGCTGGAGTTCGACAACAACCGCCGCGTCTACGACTGGGTGCTCGAAAATTGCCTGGAGCCGGACAAGGTCGATGACCGGCCGCACCAGCACGAGTTTGCCCGGCTGAACATCACCTACACGGTGATGAGCAAGCGGAAGCTGCTCCAGCTCGTGGAAGAAGGTCGCGTCAATGGCTGGGATGATCCCCGCCTGCCGACCATCTTCGGCATGCGCCGGCGGGGAATCACGCCGGATGCCATCGTGTCGTTCTGCGAAGACGTCGGTGTGACGCGATCGGAGAGCCGGGTGGAAATCGCGCAGTTCGAGCACGCTATCCGCGATGACCTGAACGAGAAGGCCCCCCGCGTGATGGCCGTTCTTGACCCGCTCAAGGTCGTCATCACGAATGTGGACGACACCCTCGAGCCCCTGGAAGCGAATCATTGGCCCCGGGACATCGATCGAGATGAGATGCGCTCCGTCCCCTTCTCGAACGAGATATACATTGAGCGAGACGATTTCCGTGAAGACCCGCCGTCGGACTTCATCCGTCTGGCACCGGGCCGCGAAGTGCGCCTGCGCTCCGGCTACTTCTTCACCTGTGAAGACGTCATCCACAACGAAAACGGGGACATCACCGAAATCCGAGGGACGATCGATCCGGAAACCCGCGATGGGACAGCCCCCGACGGACGGTCGCCGCGCGGTACCATCCACTGGGTGTCGGCACGACACGCGGTTCCGTTCGAAGCGCGGTTGTACGACCGGCTCTTCGACGTTCCAGCGCCAGACGACGGGGAAGAAGACTTCCACGCCCATCTGAACGACGATTCGCTCATCGTTAAAAAAGGCTTCGTCGAACCGAGCGTTCGCGACTTTGATGCCGACCAGCGGTTCCAGTTCGAGCGAAACGGCTACTTCTGGCAGGATCCCGAAGATTCATCTGACGAGGCATTGGTCTTCAACCAGATCGTCCCGCTGCGCGACACGTGGACGGAGGATGAGGACACCGTGGACCTGGAGAAGAAGCGGCGCGAGAAGGAGGAACAGAAGCGGCGCAACCGCGAGCGCTCGATCGCCAACAAAAAGGATCCCGCTGAGACGCTGGACGACGACGCGCGCGCCCTCTTCCTCACGTACCGCGATGAGTACGGCGTGAGCCCGGAAGATGCCGCCATCATAGCGGGTCGAGACGATCTCGCCGCCCTCTTCACGGACGTCGTCAATCGTGGCTCGAAGCCTCAACTGGCGGCAAATTGGATCGTCAATGAGCTCCTGGGGTTGACGAAAGGTGCTGTCGTCACAGACCTTCCGTTTGATGCGTCCGACTTCGCCTCCCTCCTCGACCTGATCGCAAACGATCAGGTGTCGAGCTCCGGAGGACGCACAGTACTCGAAATTCTGGTCGACCGGGGCGGCGCTCCGGAAGCCATCGTCGATCGTGAGGGTCTCCGACAGATCGATGACACCGAAAAGCTCCGCTTGGTCGTGCAGTCGGTCGTTGATGATCACCCCGACGAAGCCGATCGGTATCGGAACGGCAAGAAGGGCCTCGTGGGCTTCTTCATGGGTCAGGTGATGCAGCGCACGAAGGGCAGTGCCAACCCGGAGAAGGCCCGTGAGCTCGTTCAGGAGGAGCTTGGAGATTAAACGGCCGAGGCCGTTTAGTTAGATTCAACTAGAAAAGGGATGCGTCGCCTCCGAGAGGCAGCGCATCCCTTTTTTATGCCGAAGCACAATCCAGCGCTATCCGAGCGTCTCGATCGCTTTCCGCATGCGACGGACGCAGGCGTCCTGCCCCACGGCGTGGAGTAGGGAGAACACCCCTGGACCGTACGTGCGCCCACTCACGGCGAGGCGAGACGGGTGGATGATGCGGCCGGCACCGGCATCATTTTCGTCGGCGATGGACCGGAGCGTGGAATTGAGATTGTCCGTCGTAAACTCGTCCATCTCCTCGATCGCATCCGCGTACTGCTCAAGCAAATCGGCGGAATCCTCCTTCCAGCGCTTCTCGACGCCTTTCTCGTCGTACGAGGTTGGATCCTCGAAGAAGTAGCGCGCTTCGGTCGCGAGATCGCGGACCTTTGTAATGCGGTCCTGCATCAGTTCGACGACTTCCTTGATCCGCTCGTCGGAAGCTTCGATGCCAGCTGCGTTGAGAAGCGGCTTCGCCTCGACGGCGAGTTCGTCGATACTCCGCTGGCGAATGTACTGCTCGTTGTACCAGTTTAGCTTGTCAAGATCGAACTGCGTGCCGCTAGAACCAACGCGTTTCAGAGAGAAGGCCTCGCAGAGCTCCTCAAGCGAAAAGACCTCTTGCTCCGTACCGGGATTCCATCCCAGGAACGCAAGGAAGTTGACCAGGGCGTCTGGCTCATATCCTTCCTCTTCGTACTGATTCACGAAGACCGGAATCCCGAGGTCGTCGGCGTCCCGTTTCGAGAGCTTGCCTCCTTCCGGACTCATGATTAGCGGCAGGTGCGCCATCTTGGGCGGCTCCCAGCCGAACATCTCGTACATGAGAATGTGCTTCGGCGTTGATGACAGCCACTCTTCGCCCCGGATTACGTGGCTGATCTCCATGAGATGGTCGTCAACCACGTTGGCGAGATGGTACGTCGGCAGCCCATCGGACTTGATGAGAACCTGGTCGTCCAGGCCCGACGACTCAAATGAGACGGTGCCCCGAATCTCGTCGTCGAAGCGAATCGATCGATCCGACGGCACTTTCAAGCGAATCACGTAGTCGGCGCCAGAATCCAGCAGCTCCTGCACGTCCTCGTCGGACAGCGAAATGGAGTTGCGCATCTTGTGCCGCGTGGACGCGTCGTATTTGGCGGCCGCGTGCTCCGTGCCGAACTCTTCCCGCATCGCCTCCAGCTCCTCCTCGGTATCGAAGGCGTAGTAGGCATCTCCCTGCTCGACCAGTTGATCCGCATATTCGCGGTACGTCCCGGCGCGTTCCGACTGACGGTACGGTTCGAACGGTCCGCCAGCATCCGGGCCCTCGTCCACATCGAGATTCGTCCACGCGAGGGCACGGCGGATGTCGTCTTCCGCACCTTCGACGTAGCGCGTCTGATCGGTATCCTCGATCCGGAGAACGAAGGTACCGTTATGCTTCCGGGCGAAGAGATAGTTGTAGAGCGCCGTGCGCAGTCCGCCGATGTGCAGCATCCCGGTTGGACTCGGCGCAAATCGGACTCGAACGGGCGTGTCGTCGTGATTCGATGCCATAAGCGTACAATATCTGTGTGGTCAATAGCGTTCATGCACCCCACCACGGTCCTCGACGTGCGGCGTACCGGCGTTTTTCTCGGACCCGGTTCAGCTTGGTGTCTACATCCATAACGTGGGTGGCACCCAAATCATAACCCGGGAGCGACCCACAGTTTCGTACAGATCTTGTACGAAGAGCGGATCTCGAATGAATCCCGCAGAGCCACATACGCATTGCTTGCAATCGTAACCCGGACCGCCCTAGCATAGAATTTGGACCGGACAGGACCGACCCCCGGCGTTCATTGATGGCTTACCTGACGTAACTCTATGGATTCTCTTCCCTTCCATCCGACACTCCCCCACTCACTGGGACGGTGGATGTCCGCCGTTGCCGTGATCATTCTGTCTGCACTCGGCACTGCGGGTCCTTCAGCAGCGCAAAACGCGGCGCCGGACTCCATCGTTGCGGTTATTGCGGGAGATACGCTGACCGATACGCAGTTCGCCGACTGGTATTCGCGTAGCGCTCGTGCCATGAACTCCGACGAGCCTGCAGTTGAACCTGGAAACGACGACATCACCGAATCACCGGATGGCCCGGAATCGCCAGAGGACTTTCTCGAACGATACATCGACTTTCGACTAAAGGTACGCGCCGCCCGGGACGCCGGTCTGGACACGCTTGCGTCACTGCAACAGGAGATCGCGTCGTATCGCCGACAGATCGCGCGCCCCACACTGATGGATGAGCAGATCATCGGGCCCATCGTCCGAGAAATGTATGAGCGGCGCCAGGAAGAGATTGATGTCAGCCACATCCTCATCGCCGTCGATGAGAACGCCGCTCCAGAGGATACGCTACGCGCCTACAAAAAGCTGGCGTCGATTGTAGATTCCCTGGAAGGGGGCGCCTCCTTCGCCTCGATGGCCCGTGCCCATTCCGATGATCCCTCCGCGTCGCGCCAGAACGGTCCAGGCGCAGGCGGACGCCTTGGCTACATGACCGCCGGTCGCCTCGTCAAACCCTTCGAGGATGAGATGTACGCCACAGCGGTGGGTGAACGCTCGAACGTCTTTCGCACGCAGTACGGCTATCACGTGCTGAACGTCCATGACCGCCGCGAGCGTCCCGCACCCATTCGCATCGCCCACATCCTGATTCGGTCACAGTCCCCAGAGGATTCTGCAGCGGCTCGCACAACCGCCGACTCGCTCCTGACGTTACTGCGTACGGGCGACGCGCGCTTCGACAGCCTTGCCGTCCAGTACTCTGACGATGAACGATCGGCACAGCGTGGGGGCGAACTGGGTGTACTTCAGCCCGGTCAGAATATCCCACCGAGCTTTCGCGACGCTGCCTTCGGGCTCGATGAAGTCGGCACCGTTTCCGACGTCGTGTCGACACGCTTTGGCTTTCACCTCATCAAACTCCTCGAACGGCGTGAGCGCCCCTCACTCGACGAGGCGTATGATCGATTAAAGCAGCAAGCGAGCCGGATGTCGCGCGTGCAAATGCGGGAAAAGGAGGTCGCAACCCGTGTGCTACAACGTCGTGGTGCATCCTTCGACACAGCAGCGGTAGCGGCGGCAGCCTACGGTTCCCCTCAGGCGGTCGACTCACTCGCACAGCCGCTGGTCGAGTTTCGGGAAAACGAAGAAACGGATACCAGCGCACAGATCGCTGTCATTGGCGACTCCACCTACACGCTCGACGATCTCTCCCGCTACGTTGCCTCGACGCCTCAGATCCGTCGGCAATCGATTCGGGAGGCTGCGCAAGGATTCATGACCGAACAGGCCCTCACGATCGCGGCGGCAGAACTTGAAGAGCGCGATCCGGACTTTCGCCGGCGGATGCAGGAATATCGCGACGGATTGCTCCTCTTCGAATACATGCAACGCTTCGTCTGGACTCCCGCCACGCAGGACACGTCTTCACTCCGTAAAATGTACCGGGAGCATACGGATCGATACCGGTTCCCAGATCGGGTGCGCGTTCTGCGCCTGCTCGCACCGGCTGACTCTCTGCTACCCGATCCCGGTGATTCCCCGTCGGACGCCTTTGCCGGCGAGATGATCGACCGGGCAGAAGCGTCCACCCTCGTCGAGGCGGATACCCTCTATCTGACGGATGATGCCCCCGAAAGCCAGCAGTCACTGCTCGCAGCTGAAGACGGCGCGATCGTCGGCCCGATAGAAAGTGGTGGTCAGCGAGCATTGCTGATGCGTCTGGGCGTCGACCCGGCCCGTCGGATGACCTTTCAGGAAGCGCGAAGCCGCGTCATTCGAGATTATCAGGACGCATACGAACAAGAGGTACTCTCTCGTTTACGCAAAGAGTACCGCGTCGAGACCTTTCCTTCGCACCTTCCTCAGATGGACGAGAGCCGGTAGTGCTTTCGCCGCTGCGACCTCGTTCCCCCGCCCCCGTTTTAATCGAAACGATCTATGGCCTCGTACTCGGCCTCTCGAATCCTCCACCTGAATCGCGTTCCCGCTCTCGTCTTCGGAGCGATTCTACTCGTCGCTCTCGTTCACCTCAGTTCGGGCTGTAGTGGCGATGCGGCACCGGAGGCGTACGTAGCTCGCATTGGTGATAGCTATCTGACCGAGTCGGAGGTGAGTTCGTCGCTGCGCGCGCTACCAGCTGGCGTCGATACCGTTGAGGCTCGTCAGCAAATTATCGAGCAGTGGATCACCCGAACGCTGCTTCTCCGTGAGGCCGAGCGTTTGAATCTCCGCGAGGAGCCCGACGTTCAGCGTCAGATCGAGCAACAGGAGCGGTCCATCCTCGTTACGGCGCTGACGGATCGGATGTACAACCAGGCGGATGTGGGTCCATCCGAAACGGAGATCCAGAATTACTTCCAGAGCAATCGCGACCAGCTTGCACTGCGCGAGCCATTCATTCGTGTTCGGCATCTTTCGATTGCCACACGTAACCGTGCGGAAGAAGCCCGGTCGGCCCTGCAGACGGCCGCTGCGGAAGGGGCGCCGCTAGACAGTACGTTTGAGACTCTCGTCAACGAGTACGCCGAACGCCCAAAACAGTCGCGCATGCTCTCGACGAGATTCGTCCCGGCGTCGCGACTCTTTGGCCATTACCCATACGTTCGGGATGAACTCTCGGAACTCGGCCCCGGCCAGATTTCTCCCGTTGTGGAGGATGATAGTCTGTACCACGTGATGCAACTTGTGGAGCGAATCCCAGAAGGTTCCGAACCGGAATTGAGATGGGTGAAAGACCAAATCCGGCGCCGGCTGACCATTCGCTCGCGGAAACAGATGTACGCTCGTGAGGTTCAACAACTTCGCAATCAGGCCGCGGCCCGGAACGAACTCGACATCCCCGACTACGGCAGCCCGCATGCAGAACCAACGGGCATGCCTGCTCAAGGGACGGATTCGACCGAGGCCGATACCAGCGACGCCGATCCGTCGTCCGCCCCTGACACGACGACCAACTGACCGCCGGCTGTCTTTACTCCGTCTGCAGAGCGCAGCCATACCGTTTTCTTCCGAATAAACCGCGCGTCCCTGTGACATCACGAACTGCGGGCCGTCGGTTTCTCTCCCTGTTGATTTCCATTTTCGACTGCATGCTTTCCTCTTCCCCGAGTTCATTCTCTTCCACCTTCTCCGGCGTCAGGCTGTTGGCGTTGCTCATGCTTGTCATGAGTGTTTTCAGCCATCCGGTCCAGGCTCAGGATTCGTCCCGGGCTGACGACAAGCAGATCGTCGACCGTATCGTCGCCATCGTCGGAGACGAGATTGTCCTCAAGAGTGACGTCGACCAGATGGTAGCCCAGATGCTGCAACAGCAGCGCGGCGCTCAGTACAGCACAGACCTCTGGATGCAGGCGCTGAATCGACGCGTTGATGAGCATGTTCTCATCGAACAGGCCCGTCGGGACACGAACATCACGGCGACGGACGAAATGGTGGAGCAGCAACTCAATTCGTGGATTGAGCAAAATGGTGGCGAGCAGGCCATCGAACAGGCGTTCGGAAAAGACATCCTCGAAGTGCGCGAGGAGATGACGCCCGATATTCGCGACCAGCTGCTCGCCCAGCAGCTTCAGCAGCAGAAGCTCAGCGATGTAGAGGTTACCCCGAGCGAGGTTCGACAGTGGTTCCAGGAGCAGCCGCAGGACTCCCTTCCCCGACAGCCTGAGTCGGTCCGCCTCTCGCATATCGTGCGGTACCCAGAAATCAGTGAGTCGGCGAAAAAAGAGGCTCGCAACATCCTGAAGACGATCCGGGACTCCATCGTTAACAAGGGTGCGAGCTTTGAAGAAATGGCCCGCCAGTTCTCCGATGACACCGGGTCGGCTCGGGACGGAGGCCAGATCGACGGGCTCCCCCTCGATGCCTTCGTTGCCGACTTCGCCGCTGTTGCTGCCCGCACCCCGATCGGTGAGGTCTCGCGGATCTTCTACAACCCTCAGCACAAAGGATATCACATCGTCCGCGTCAATGACCGTCGCGGAGACGTCGTCGATCTAAACCACATTCTGATTCGCGTTGACCAGTCGCAGGCAGAAAGCGGATCTGCGGTCGAATACCTCGAGGCGGTACGCGACACGCTGATTAACAACCCGGACGTTCCCTTCGAACTCATGGTCAAGCGCCACTCGCAGGAGGAACGGTCGCGAAGCAATGGCGGTCGCGTAACGGATCCACAGACTGGCATTCGCGATCTCGCCCTCCAACGTCTGGGCCCGAGCTGGCAGCGGACGATCAACTCGATCGATGTGGGTGACATCAGCGAACCGAGCGAGGTCAACCTGCTAAGCGGTGAGCGTGCCTACCACATCGTCTTGCTGCAGCGCCGTCTCCCGCCGCACCGGATCAACCTCGACCAGGACTACGAACTCGTACGTCAGGCCGCCCTTCGAGCAAAGCGACAGCGCGTGATGGACGACTGGCTGAGCGAACTGCGCAACGAAGTCTTCGTCGATATCCGCATTGACGAGAACGACCTGACCGCCACGCGCTAGCGGTCGTTTTGCCGGCGTTCTCGATTGAGGGCGCCGGCTTTTGTTTTGATACATTTCGTTTCTCCTGCCCTCCTCCCTCTCCGCCTGCCCTGTCTATGGCTGATCAGACCCCGGAAACGCTTCATGAACTCAGTGAGACGTACGACCAGCTGAGGCGCGAAATCGGTAAAGTCATTGTCGGCCAGGAGGAGATCGTGGAGATGGTCGTCGTGTGCCTGCTTGCCCGCGGACACACGCTTCTGATTGGTGTGCCGGGCCTCGCCAAAACGTTGCTCGTCCGCACGCTCGCGCGAGCGCTGGATCTTGACTTTAGCCGTATCCAGTTTACGCCGGACCTGATGCCGTCAGACATTACAGGCACGGAGATTATCCAGGAAACGGACGGGGGAGCACGCACCTTTGAGTTTGCACGCGGCCCCATTTTCGCCAACGTCGTCCTTGCAGACGAGATCAACCGTACGCCGCCCAAGACGCAGGCAGCGCTTCTCGAGGCGATGCAGGAGAATCACGTAACGGCCGCTGGCGAGACCTTCGAGCTCGAGCGCCCGTTCTTCGTGCTCGCCACGCAGAACCCGATCGAACAGGAAGGAACGTATCCGCTTCCGGAGGCCCAGCTTGACCGCTTCATGTTGAATCTGTGGCTCGACTATCCGTCCTTCGATCAGGAAGTTGAGGTCGTTCGATCCACGACGGCAGGGACCGAAGCATCCGTCCAGCCTGTCATGGACGCCGAACAGCTTCTGCGTTTCCAGCAGTTCGTTCGGGAGATCCCCGTCGCAGATAATGTCATCGAGTTCGCTGTGCGTCTCGTTTCGCAGACCCGGCCTCAGCGAGACGCGGCTCCGGACTTCGTGAATGAATACCTGAGCTACGGTGCCGGCCCGCGCGCCTCGCAGTATCTCGTTCTCGGCGCCAAGACGCTGGCAGCTCTGGATGGTCGAATGACACCGCTGGAAGCGGACGTCAAACGAATGGCCGTCCCCGTTCTTCGCCATCGCATTGTCACGAACTTCAACGCGGAAGCGGATGGCATCACGCCCGTCAAGGTGATCGACCGGCTCGTGGGATAGCTGCTTTCCGTCCCCCCTCCCAACTTCTTTTCCGCACCATGCTTCGCGTTGCACTCGTTGGTGGCGGCCACGCGATGCTTCCGACCATCCGGAACGCCGGCGCATGGATACGCGACGAAGTTGCTCACGTCACGCTGTTTGATGCGAGTCCGCAACTTTACTACTCCGGGATGATCCCGGAATATCTCGGCGGCGTTTATTCAGAACAGCAGGTCTCGATCGATCTCGGCTCCCTCTGTCGGCGTTCGTCGATCGAATTTCGCCCCCATGCTGTTACGCGAATCGATCCCACGACGCACACGATCACCGACGCAACGGGAGGATCGTTTCCCTTCGACGTTATTGCCGTGAACATCGGAGGACGCAACCCTGGCCTCCCCGCGGACGCGACGCCAACAAAGCCACTTCATCGCCTCCCTCAGCTCCACCGGCAGATCACCTCGGTCCTTGACCGGCCCGGGGATACCTTGTCTTTGCTGATCGCGGGTGGTGGCGCAGCAGGGGTAGAAATCGCCATGAACGTTACGGCGCGATTTCTGGCCGCTGGCCGCCAGGGCGACCTCACCTGTACGATCGTAGAAGGCGAATCCACTCTCCTCCCCGGTTTTGCGTCTGGGCTACAGCAACACGTTGACAGCGTCCTGTCTCATCGGGGGGTCGATATCCGCACCGATTCCCGCGTCGCCTCCGTCAAGGACTCCCGCACTCATCTGAGCGACGGCTCCTGCATGGAAGCAGATTGCGTCCTCTGGGCAACGGGCGTCACCGGCTCCGACGTGCTTCGCGATAGCAGCCTTCCCACCGATGAGCGAGGCTTCCTGAAGGTGAACCAAACGTTGTCTGTCGAACAACATCCTCGGATCTTCGCAGCGGGAGATTGCGCTGTCGTTGACGGGTTCCAAGAGCTTCCACGCGTGGGTGTTCACGCGGTCAAACAAGGCCCCGCCCTCTTCACGAACCTGGATCGCACGGTGCGAGCGCTCCACCGATCCCGTATCCCACCCCCAGACGGTCAATTGGCGTCATTTCGGCCGTACGGCGTTGCCCCGCTCATCCTCTCCACCGGCACACCGGAAGGACTCTGGGTATCCAATGGCCTATGGTGGAAAGGCCGCTCTGCTCTCCGGATGAAGCACTGGATCGACCGGCGCTGGATACATCCGTATAACGAGGCATTCGATACGTGGAGTCTGTCCCTTGCCCGCGCCGATGCGCCGCTGTCGCACACCAACGGTACCTGAACTCACGGGTACACCCACCGTTTTTACCACTGCAGAAAGAAGAAGTGTTGCGTACCTTTCCGGTGGGATCAGTCTACGCTTAGATCGTACATTATGGATACGCTCACGTCCCCAGCAGAACGACTCCTTCGCGGCATCCTTGCGTTTCCCGTCGTTTTTCTGCTAGCGGGACTATTCGCCGTCGCGTCGTCAGGGCAGACGCCCTCCGCACCGACATCAACCGAGTCCAGCCGTCCAGTCATTGATGTCGAGCGGGTTCAGAATATGGTGCACGCGCAGATCAACGACGTACGGGCGGAACGTGGCTTGTCGCCTCTGGAATACAACCGCTCCCTGGACCCCCTGGCCCGCGTGCACAGTGAAGACATGGCCCGCCGTGACTTCTTCGGGCATACGAACCCGGACGGCGACGGGGTGAACGAACGGGCGCGCCAACTCGGTCTCACCTGCACGCTACAGCTTGACGAGCAGCGGACCGCCCACGGCTTCGGCGAAAACCTTTACACTGGAACGCTCTACCGAGGATACCGCGACATCTTCGAGGGCGATACCATGGTCCGTCGAGAGTATGACTGGAAAGACGAGTCTTCGATCGCGCGCGGCATCGTGAATGGATGGATGAACTCACCGGGCCACCGAGCGAACATTTTGGATTCCCGATACGAGACAGAAGCGCTTTCTACCGCGATCGATGATGACACGTTTTACGTTACACAAATCTTCTGCTGACTAAACCCGCTGGCAGCATGAACCTCTCCGGTTACAGCGCGCTTACGCTTATCGAACGCATCGACTTCGCCGACGACCTGGCTTTGTTTCGGATGAAGCCGCCGACTTCTGTCGACTTCATCCCGGGCCAGTACGCGACCATCGGGCTCATGGACGACAACACCGGGCGCCCCCTACTCCGCCCGTATTCGCTGGCGTCGGCACCCAACGAGGACCCGCTTGAGTTCTTTATCGAACGTGTTGACGAAGGCAAACTCACGCCGCGACTCTGGGAGCTCGACACTGGAGCCGAGGTCTGGATGCGGGATAAGATCGTCGGCCGATTTGTTCTCGACGAGTCCCGCACGTTTCACGTTATGGCTGCGACGGTAACCGGCGTGGCGCCGTACGTGAGCATCGTCCGGGACCAGATTCGAGCGTTGAAGACGGGGGCCCTCGATGAACCGTTCCGCATGCTGATCCTCCACGGCGCGAGTCATTCGTGGGAACTCGGAACGTATGTGCCCGAGCTCGCAACACTCGCAGACGAGCACCCCTGGCTCGACTACGTGCCAACGGTGAGTCGTCCATGGGACGAATCGGAGTGGGACGGGGAGACGGGACGCGTAGAAGACGTGCTGCGCAAACACATGGACGCGTGGGCTCCTCCAGCCGATGACACGGCGGCCTACACCTGCGGTCACCCGAAAATGATCGACAAAGCGCAGGGCATTCTGACTCGCGCGGGGTTGGAGGAAGAATCACTCCACGAGGAGAAATATTTCGTCGAACGAGTGTCTGCCTGAATCACGATAGCGCCTGCCGGATCTGGTCCCCCGCATCGAGTCCAGTTTCGATCGCCGGCCCGATCCGACCGACGCCCGCGACGTAGTCGCCGGCAAAGAACAATCCGGCTTCTTTTCCTGGCTCCAGTGCCTCTACGTCGGCTCTACTGACGGGCATCGAGTATCGCCACCGCTGCGTGTCATACCATTCCGGGCGCTTCAGATCCGCATTTAGAACCTTTGATGCGAGATCCTTTACGTCGGACATGAACCGGTCCGGGTCGGCATTGACGCGCGACGCGGTCCACGCCGGCGACATTTGCACAACCACAACGTTCTCTCCGTCTGCCGCGCGCTCGGGCTTGTCGTGTTCGAAACCGATCCATGAAATGTCATGTGACTCGTCATCGTTGACAAGCCCGTAGTAATTGCCGTGACGCTTGATCCTGCGGTTATAACCGAAGATGTACGAAAACTGCGGAATGTAGTCGGCAGAGCCCACAGCCTCGGCCAGCCCCGTCAGAAGATCACGCGTGTTGTCATCGCGAGCCGTATCGGCCGACGTCTGTAAGATCGTGCTCGTTTGCGGCGCCGGTGGAGTTAAAAGCACGGCATCGAATGGGCCTTGACGTACGTTGTCCGTGTCCGTTAGAAGCCACGCACCGTCCGATCGAACGATGTGATCGATGCGCGTCTCCGTTTGTTTAACCGCAGGAATGCTTCGTGCGAGCACCTTCCCCAGCGTACTGATGCCTCTAGCATACGTCCATTTCTCCGATATATCCTGATCGTCGGGCTCGTACAGCGCACCGTCGCCATCGAACGCCCAGACTTCCCCATCAATCTGTACAAGGTCATCCGTGGGTAGATGGTCAAACAACAGCGTGCGAATCCGGTCGGATGATGGCGCGATGTAATTCGCACCGTGGTCGTAGCGGGCCCCATATTTTCCACGTGTCGCTGCGCGCCCCGAATAACCGCGGCTCTTCTCAAAGATCGTAACTTCAATCGGCTGAGTTCGAAGCCTCCAGGCGGCAGCAAGACCGGATAATCCAGCCCCGATGATAGCGAGTCGAGCCATAGGTTGCGCAAAGACGGAAGAATCTGAGTGACGGGACGAACTATCAGGCACGATACGATACGGCGCCGTTAATCTCTGCGATGGTGCCGTAACATTCCTCTCCGAGTCGTCTTGGTAAACACGATGCGATGCGGTTCTTCGATAGATGGTTGCATCCAATGATCATATGAACCGGGAGCCTCCTGACCGTTCGGTCGTATAGGCGAACGTCATCCGGGAGATCAGGCCCGGTGTGGCCGAATGCAGGAGCGATCTGCAAGAACTAGACGCTGCAGTTCGGCCCGCCTTTCCTCGTGCTGAACGACACACGCTATGCTTGCACGTCTCGTTGTCCTCTTCCTCGTCACCCCAGCTGTTGAACTCGCCCTGCTGCTGAAAGTCGGGCAGTTGATTGGTTTTTGGGAAACGGTGGGTATCATCGTCGCCACGGGCATCGCAGGGAGCTTTCTCGCGAAACGCGAAGGCGTTTCCGCGTGGCAGCGGCTGAACCGGAGTCTCGCCCGGGGTGGTCTCCCCGGAAAGGAGCTACTTGACGGCGTTATTATTCTGATCGCCGGCGCGCTTCTTATCACACCTGGCGTCCTAACCGATATCGTTGGTTTTATGGGGCTTCTCCCCCCCTCACGGGCGCTCATCCGCAAGCTCATCATGAAGCGGGTGCAGAAGAAGATGGAGGATGGCTCACTCAACATGCAGTTCGGCTTCTTCGGAGGCGTTCCGTCAGGCGGACGCGGAGGCACACCGGACGGCCCCTCGGGTCCCGCTGGCGGCCCAGGCGGAAACCCGGCTGGTGATAGCGGCCCGTCGCCACGCCCGAACGGACCCAAACCGTCAGAGCGAAAGCGTGAACGCGAACCCGGTTGGGAGGGCACGCCCCGACAACGACCCGGCCATATCGAGGAGTCCGGTGAGTCGAGTTCGTGATCCGAGAAAAGCAATTAGGTCGAGGACAAAGAGCCCGGCCCCCTGCATAATCAACGAGCTCCCGTGGCCCCTCAACGCGCGTGCGCTGTCGACCCCTCTGTAGGAAAGCAGAACCAGCGTCGTCCCAACAGATGAGTAGGCGACGTTTAGCCCAAGGTTAAAGAGCAGGATGTCGTGGTAAAAGCGTTCGGCTGAGACCGCAGCCTCGTAGCCTCTCGTGGGATCGTCGCCCGATACCAACCCGGCTGTAGCAATGCCGATGTTCACGACACCCCAAAGTCCGGACTGTGCTCCGAATCCCCACCACGCCGGGCGTTCAGGTCGACTTGCTCCGAGAATGAGAGCGAGGCCTCCAAGCGCATTCACGCTGCCCCAGGCCGCTACGCGCCACAGATGGGCGCGCTCTGCAGCCATTCTGTCTTCCACCAGAGTCTCGACGCGCTCATTCGAATGCGGATAGAGATTGGCAGTATCGTGCGCTACCGGGATCGGCACGGCAGCCACCGACGTCGCAGGTGATTCAAGCTGTTGAGCGAACGCCTGCGAATACGGCATGGACGAGGCAAGAAACGCCATGACGACGAGAAGACGTGTAATTGAGTGCTGGGACATCGTTTTTCCCATCATGGAGAGAAGACGGCGATTCGACTGAAAGGTATCCCATCGTGGTCCCTAAAACCGCAACGATGGTTTAAAAGCCTGCAGCTCGTCGCGATCGTCTTACACCGTTTCAACTTCAAAATATCGGTGTCTCCGACGGTCTCCGTTTAACGGATGCGCCAGCCCCCGACTGTCGTCGGGACAAGCCTCAGCACGAGAACCGTTGAGAACCGGTTTGGCGGACAGCCTTCGGCGATTCAAAGATCCGGACCTCTCCACGATCGGTCCTCGCGCCGCTTGCAATACACGGATTGGTTGCACTCGCGCACCGCGTCTAAGTCGTTATCGCGGAAGGAACGGCTCAGGTCTGCGAATAGACATGAACGGCCGTTCTTACGTTTTCACGACCCATCCGCCAAACAGGTTGTGAACCTATAACGTAGCAACGTTTTTCTGCCCAGATCAAGGCAGTTGAGTCGGCATGGCCAGGTCCCTCCGATATTGTCATACCGAAAACGTATTACGACCTGGATGGCGATTCACATCAATACAGAAACGTCCCGCTCTCTCGTTGAGACCGGGGCGTTCGTTTTCTCCCGCAACCATATGCATTTCCGGCGCTACGGTCGCGTCAGCGGTGCCGACCGTTGAGGCGGACGTTCACGTCCCAGGCGCGGGCGATGGACGTGATAAGCTTGCGCTCGCTGTCCGATAGATTGCCGTCCGCGCGGGCGACGCAGTGAAGGTCGTCGAGGACAGCCAAACGCTGAACGTCCGGAAGCGCCTTCTTCAGTGTTGTCATGGAATCTCGAATGAGCGCTTCCTGCTCCCCTTCGGCATACACTTGCAGCGACGACCGCACGATCTCGCGTGCCTCTTCGGGACCGAGGTCAGGCTGCCATTCCTGCAGTCGTTCGAGGATGACGGTGATTTCACCTTCGGCTAATTCGTTGTTGGCGACGTGGGCCACCACAAGAAACAGGAAGGCTAGTTCGTGAATCAGGCCCCAGTCCTCTCCCCGGGGCTGGACGGCCGCGTCCGATTCATCCATCAACTCGCGCTCCAGGCGACGGAGCGACCACGCATCAGCAACACGCGAGATCAGTCCCTGCTCTCGTTCGAGCAGAACGCCGTCGGCCTCCGCGATACGAATTACATCCGTGAGGGCCCGGCGGCGCTCATCTGGACCGAGAGATCCTCCAAGCGTGTCGATCGCACGCGTGAGCTCCGAATTGGCATCCCCTTCGATGAATGCGGTCGCTGCCTCCATAACGATTTCTTGGACGTGCGTGTCTTCCGACACAACCGCCCAGTCTTTGAGCGCGTCCGTAATTGCCGCAACCTCGCCGTCGGAGAGTTCGTGATCCGTTCCGTACGCGAGTGCGACGTACAGCAGCGCCAGATCGTGCGTTTTCGTCCAGCCGTCGTTCAAGTCAACCATGCGTGGCGATTTAAAATTCCTCAACGTTGCCCGTACTGTGAGGCAGGATACGGTGAACGATTCCCAAAACGCAATCTCCGGAAAACACTCACCTGCGAAGTTTGGATCTAAAGACTGCACACCCGTGAGACAATATTCCAGCGCTTTGGGCACCGATCAGGGGGTATGAAAACCGACGTATGATCGCAATGAGAAGAGCAGATCCCGCGCCACGGAACGACGGTTCCAAGGGCCCAACAAGCCGTGCTTCGATGAGCCAGAGCGAGCGAACCGGGCGGGATTAAGGCGCGCGAAGCTAGTGCCCCTGGTACGCAATGCGGAAACCGGTCGGTGCAGCGCCCCGGAGGAAATGTCCTTGGGGTGCCGCGCGCAGCTCGAATAAGGTATTGTTAGGGCTTAGGCCTCAGTTAAGTGTGATTCGACCTCGTCGGCGAGTTCCACGCCCACCGTTTCGTATCCGCCACCTTCGTACCAGGCAATGAGTTCCTGGATGATTTCCATTTTGTCACGGCCCTGCTCGCGCAGGTTGTTGAATAGGCGCTGTCCATTTTCCGGGCGCGGCCCCCACGTGAAGCGTTCGTTCCCCTCCGAATCGAATGCCACAAGCTTCGGGATGCTTCGGCTTCCTCCCGTTAGGTATTGATCCATGACGTCGAGATTGTCGTCCCGGTGCAAGATTCGTAGCGTGATATTATCATTCGTATCGGCTGCCGCCTTGATGACCGGGAGTGAGAACGCGGAGTCGCCACACCAAGGCTCCGTGATCACCATCCAAAGCTGGGGCTCGTTAATCGAGGATACGGCCGAAGAAAGCTCCTCGGATGGAGAAAACGCCTTCTCTACTTTTTGCGACCGTTCCCAGTTGTACCGGAGATAATGCAACATCTTTCGGTCCTCCCGATCGACCTCGCCGATCGGTCGATCTTTCTTCTCTTTCCATGCCTTCTTGTACTCCAGGTAGGTGAAGCCGTCATGCGGACGCTTCTGTTCAAAAAAGTCTTTCATCCGTGCAGTTTGGTATTTCGGAAAGAACACGCCTGATGCGTAATGGAACCCATCGTGTAGGTGCGACGGACCCGGGCACGATAGGTTCAATCAGCGTCGAAGGCGTTACGTGTCGTCGAGTCTAAAAGATGATGTATCCGGCCAGTCTTTCCCGGCTTCTCATCACATTTCCGATTCACTCAATGTACGTTATGAGGGCCGAGGGATGATTCTTTTTCCCGGCGTTTCGCGCTCACCGGAACCTGCTATTGTGCCTATGTTCTCTGCACCGACCTACGTCGCCCGTCGCCGCGAGCTGGCGAACCAGATGCCGCCTGGCCTCGTCCTCCTTCTCGGGAATGAGGAGGCGCCAATGAACTACGAAGCAAACCCCTATCCATTTCGGCAAGATAGCACGTTTCTGTACTACACGGGACTAGATCAACCGGGTCTTGCGCTTCTGATCGACACAGCAACCGGGAAATGCACCCTGTACGGCAAGGACGCGGGCCTGGATGAAGTAGTCTGGACCGGTCCCAAGCCGTCGGTTGCTGACCGGGCCGAAGTATCCGGCATCGGAAACACCGCCCGTCGCGCCGACCTGGAAGCCGACGTGCAGACCGCGATCCAGGCCGACCGTGACGTTCACGTCCTCCCGCCTTACCGCGACACCCATCGGATCCGCCTCGAACAGCTTCTGGGTGTGACCGCTGATCGTAGCAATGATTTCGCGTCGAAGCCCCTGATCCGGGCTGTCGTAGCTCAACGGTCAGTTAAATCGAACGAGGAGATTCGTCAGCTTACATCAGCCGTTGAGGTCACGAAGCGCATGCACGAAACGGCCATGTTAATGGCCCAACCGGGGCGCACCGAGCAGGAGATCGCAGCCAAGCTCAGCGGACTGGCACTGACCGGCGGAGGCGAGTTGTCCTTCCCGATCACCTGCAGCGTGCGCGGAGAGGTGCTTCACAATCATCACTACGCGAATCCACTTCTTGATGAGGACCTTCTCCTCGTCGATACCGGAGCCACCTCACCGATGCATTATGCGGCGGACGTCACGCGCGTCGCACCGGTCAGCGGCACCTTCAGCGATCGGCAGCGGGCCGTGTACCGCGCGGTGCTCGATGCCCAGGAAACGGCCATTGCCGCCTGCACACCGGGAACGACGTTTCGAGAGATTCACCTGACGGCGAGTCGAGTTCTGACCGAGCACCTCATCGATATCGGTCTCATGAACGGCCCGGTAGAGGATGCCGTCGAAGCCGGTGCCCATGCACTGTTCTTCCCCCACGGCCTTGGTCACATGCTCGGCCTGGACGTCCACGACATGGAAAACCTGGGCGAAGACTTCGTCGGCTACTCTGACGATGTCGAGCGGTCGGATCAGTTTGGGCTGAACGCCCTCCGACTCGGGCGCGAGCTCGAATCAGGGTTTGTCGTTACCGTCGAGCCCGGATGCTACTTCATCCCGCAGCTGATTGCGCGCTGGCGCGACAGCGAGAAGCACGCGGACTTCATCAACTATGATGTCGCTACAGACTTCATCGGCTTCGGCGGAATCCGCATCGAAGACGACGTACACGTTACTGCGGACGGCCCCGAGATCATCGGTCCGCCCATTGCCAAGTCAATCGATGAGGTGGAATCGCTCGCGAGCCAGCGTATCGAAATTGGATAATCTCGTCTACGAGGCGTCCTTGCATACCACTGCCCGGGCATAGCGGTTATTCGCGCTATGCTCGGGCAGATTATTTAGTACCTAGAACGCCGTATCACGACGTGTGACTACGCGGGGCGTCCCCCACCCTAATTCTGGTGCTGGACCCAGATTACGGCTCGTCTCGTGAGTTCGGTAATGTTGTCAATCGCGAGCTTTTGCTTGATACGGCTCCGATGGGATTGAACCGTTTTGACGCTCACGTGCAGCGATTCAGCGATATCCCGTGTGCTCCGCCCCCGGCCGATGAGTTCGAACACCTCCAGTTCACGATCACTCAGTTGCTCCAGCGTCGTTCCCTCCTGCGGGCCGCGTCCGGTATACTGAAGCAGGATCTTACGATTCAGGTGGTCGGTCAGATAAAAGCCTCCCTGCAAGACCTGCCGGATGGCTTCGATTATGACATCGTCCACCTCGCTTTTCATGACGTAACCGCGCGCCCCGGCGTGAAGCGCACGTTCGCCGTAGAGCGTTTCGTCGTGCATCGACACGACGAGAATGGGAAGGTCGGGATGCTGAGACTGTAGATGCTTGATGAGTTCGATGCCGCTCATCCCCTCAAGCGAAATATCGACGATGACCAGGTCGGGCTCGTCCTCCTGTATTTTCTCCAGAGCCTCTTCCGCCGTAGATGCTTCGCCCGACAGATTTAGATCTGACTCCCGCCCGATCAGAGCCGCATAACCTCTGCGCATGACCGGATGATCATCCACCACAAAGATGTCGTGCATCATGGTACGTAGCGTGGGGGTCCGTTATAGTAAGAGTGAGAGAACCAGCTTCGGGAAGAAGCGGCTGGATACGTGTACCTACGACCTCACGGTCGCTTGATTTTCCTGAGACGTGTTTTCTGTACGGTGATCCACGTCAGGAATCGCCTTCCAGATCGGAAGTCGACAGATAACATCGACACCACTTGAGACCGTGGCATCCGTATCAGTTTCGGTTTTGGCTCGGCGCAACGGCGTTGGTTCTCGGTTTCTGACGGTGAGGGTTGCTCCGATGACCTCTGCTCGATATCGCATGGTCTGCTGACCGAGGCCACTTCGGCTCTCCTCCGACAGACCTTTTCCGTCATCGCGGACGCGAATCAGCAGGTCGTCCTCCTCGATCCATACACCAACAGCAATCTGCGAACAATCAGCGTGACGTGTCGCGTTGTTCACGGCCTCCTGGGTAATCCAGTACAACTGCGTTGCGACGTCGGACTTCAAGCTCTGGATGTCATCGGGATCATCCAGATAGCAGGCCACACCGGTCATGGTTTTCATGTTTGACGCCATCTCTTCGATAGAAGCCACGAACCGATCCGGCTCCACGTGGATGGGGTTGAGCCCGCGCGACAGGGCGCGCGCCTGGGAGACCCCCTCTTTCGCAAGACGACTGATTTCTCGCACCTCTTCTGCCGACACGTCCTCTCCTCCCTCAATCGCATTAGCCAAGCCGCTACTCATCATGGCGATGCCCGACAGCAGCGAGCCGATCCCATCGTGTAGATCTCGTCCGATCCGCTCTCGCTCACAACGCGTAACCTCAAGAACCTGGCGCTCAAGATTTCGCTGCGTGCTCACGTCGCGAACGATGGCCAAGACACCGTCTCCCTGTACCGGCACAATCCGTGCCTCCATCGCCCGCATGCTGTTTTCGTCATCCTCCACGACCTCCTCACGGGAAGCGATGAGCGATGAACTCGCCGGAAGACGATAACTCATGACCCTGGTCTCCCCGCTGGATTGTACGCGGGTGATGGTATCGTGGAACCGTCGCGCTACGCCGCTCGGAAACACATCGTCAATGCTGCGCCCCAGGATCGACTTGGTGTCATCCGTGGGCCCCACACCGCCCCGCTCCGCTTCAACGATCACGCCCGCCCCCGAAATCATGTATAGGTCATCGGGAATCGCTTTAATGATCGCCTGATTGCGCGCCTCCAAACGCTCCGCGTCCTGCTCCGCCACCTTGCGTTTGGTGATGTCCTGAAAGACCACCGTAAGCCCGTGCTCGATCGGATACGCATATACCTGTACCCACAGATCCAGCGGCTCGTAGTAGCCCTCAAAGCGCACCGTCCTACCCTCTTCCATGGCCCGGTAGTACTCACGATAAAAGACGGTGTCGACCGCCTCTGGGAATTCAGACCAGATCGTTCGACCGATCAGTTCATCGACCGACCGCTTCAGTACATTTTCCGCATTTGGGTCCACGTACCGGAACCGCCAATCCTCATCTAGTACGACAATGGCAGCGGTAAAGCTCTCCGGTACACGTTCGTTTTTCCACGGGGACGTTTTCATAAATCCACCCTCAGGACCGGTCGTCGGATGTCACGAGAGCCCTCGTGATTCTGAACAACCTAGCGTAGCCTCCTCATAATTCAGAGAAAAGCTAGCGACCACGTTGCAACAAAACTATGGGGGAGAACCGGACAGTCGGGTCAGGAAAAGTTGTATACCTATGCCAATACACTCGATGCTTAGGTTACATGACCCCGGAGACATGGATCCATAATTTATGTTTTTCGGATCAAATAACGGTCAACCACACCCTCACGCCCATAGAAGGCCCAATGTGTCGACGATACCGTTCGCGCGTGCAGCCGATCAACGTCTGTTGATACGCCGACAGTTCGTGTACCGATTGGACATCAGCTGGCCAATTTGCCTAGCGACGGTCAGGATTTCCCCCACAGCGTCATCTCCCATTGAATGACAACCGCATGCAGAAAACCCGTTTCGAGACCGGCATCCGACTTGCTAGTTTCATTTGCAGATTCGCCACACCTCGTCATCGATCGCCGTGACGCGATCGGTCGAATCGGATCCCCCGCGATACCGCATCGCGCTGGCGACTGGGGTCAGCACTCTCTCCGCTAAAGGACGCCTCTAGCAGAAGGCTCTTCGATGAATACGCTATCACAACGCACGACAATCGCGTCAATCGACGATCTTCGTGAGCTTCTCCTATCGGCATCCAAGATCTGCGTGTCGTTTTACGCGTCCACCGCCCTTCTGCCAGAGGCACTCAACCTCATCGAATCACACCGGCCGACCATCGATGGATCCCGCACAAAAAGAGTAGAACGTCATATTGATCAGGCGATCGAGCGACTCCACGTAGATCTTCAGCCTCTGGCGGACGGCACCACGTTTTCTGAGGTCGAACACCAAGGCATCGGGATCTTCGCGCACCCCGAACGGTCCTGGTACCTTCCGCTTCCGATGCCGATCTCGACTCACGTCGCTGTCGGTGAGGGTGTTTGTCTCGGCCCGCTTCTTCACCTCTTCGACTCGACGTACATTGTCGCTCTTCGCCTCGAGCCGCACGGAGCCACGCTACTTCGCCGCTACGGTGACTGGACGTCCACGATGCCGCTGGAGGTGAACGTGGACCCGCCTGCGGTCTCGGCAAATGCGCCCACGATGGCGTCGATGCGTCCCCTCATTCAGTGGCTCACAGCTGTTGATCAGGCCCTCGGGGCGTTTCTTCCGCGCAGCCACCATCCGGTTGCCCTGATCGCTCCGCCGGAACTTCGAGATGCGTACATGTCGCTGAACCTGCACCGAACGCTGATGCCGTTGCCTCCTCCGAAGGGTGCTGAGAATGCGTCTCACGACAGCGCTCTGGACATGGCAACCGAGGCGGCAGTCCATCGCGCGGAGAAACAGTCCATCGATGACCTTCGTGTTCTCGAAACCACGCGGGCCCATGCGCCGGACCGCTACTCAGACGACCCGTACGTAATCGCAACAGAAGCAGCATCGAGGCGCGTTGAGACGCTGTTCGTTCGCACTACGTACGCAGAGCAACACGAGCACTGGGAGCCTCAGACCGGCAATGGGTCGCCGACGACAACCCCGCACGTCGGGACCATGACACGACCGAAATGCGGATCCCGAGTTGAGCAGACCATGGCTCAAACACTTCTGGCGGGGGGCACCGTCCACAACGTGCAGGACACTGGACTTCTCTCTGGCAAACCGATGGCCGCCGTCTTTCGCTACTAGGTCGTGTTGAAGGCGGAAGCTCTTGGTCGCTCCCGCGGTGGCCTTTCGACAAAGGTATATGCGCCGTGGATGCGCTCGGCAACCCGCTCACTCTAAGCCTTCGACCCGGCCAACGCGCTGACATCGTGGATGCGGACGTTCTACTTGAGCCGTATCTCGTGCCGCCGCAGTCTGCGCCTGGGTCAACCTCTGCACCTGGGTCAACGGCCACCCTCGCCAATTTCGATCGACTACCCTGGACGTCCTCTCATTTCCTTCGTCCAACTGTCCACTCGACGGCAACCTCAGCATCTGTTTGGCGGACAGACTTCGACCATCCGAAGGTACGGACCTCACGACATTCACAACCCTCCGGTCGTTTGATCTCGCGTCTCGTGTCCACGGCGTCATCGCGAAAGGATACCCGTCAGGTCTATGAACGGCATGAATAACTACGCTTCCGTTTTCGCCATGCATCCGCCGGACAGGTGGTCATGCAAATACAGAGCGCTTTTCTCGGACTGTGGCGGCAGCTGCGCGGAAAGCCTCGACTTCATCTGGAGCGAGATCCGGGAGAACGCGTCCATGGCAACCGTTCCGACCAACGATCGTCGGCAGAGCGAGACATACCCCCCGCACGTCGAACGGACCGTCGACACGAGCTGAAACCGGGAGCACGCGACGCTCGTCCCGGACCACCGAGCGAACACAATCGGCCACGCACTGCTCAAAGCCCCGGCGTGTACGCTTATCGTCGACGGGATGAGCAGCCCGGTCGCACCCGCGGTCGAATGCGTCCCACATCGCCTTTCGGTCAAACGGCTTGCCCACCACGTGCCCACGCACAATCGGATGCGCACCGATCAAAACGTGACTCCAGACCGGCACGGCCGCTCCTCCGTGATGCCCGATCACCATCGCGTAGACCGACGACTCGTCGACTTCGTAGTGTTTGGACACGCGTCGTCGCAGCTCCATCGTTTCCATGCACGTCCCGATGCCGAACACCCGTTCTCGTGGGCGTTCTGTTGCCTGGATAATAGCACACGTGCTTTCATCGACCGGTTTGCCGGCTACAATGATTACAGCGTCGGGCGCCACATTATCAAGCTTCGCCACCAGTTCTCGAAGGGACTCGATTTCCTGGGACGGGTCCTCTACAGGCTCCATTGCTATGACCACAACCCGAGCGTCACTCAAGTCCTCAACGATGCCTGAGTGAAGTGATGACGCTCCGACAGGCGTATGGGTTCGCATCAGACTTGTGAGAGAATGTGTTTCGCTTCCACCCGGCGGGGGTACAGAAACAAGATCTTTCGCAATTCCGATTCGAAGCAGAGCGTGAGCGACGGACGCAGCCGTTGGTCCAGAGCCGACAATGCCGATTCGTTGCGTCAGGGAGGCAGTACGATCTTCCATGCGAGCTCCTCGTGCAAAGTGGAAACGACAGATTACAGGCAGGCAGCACCGGAACGGGTCAACCTCCTCGTGTTCTCACAATACACCAACACGGACCAGAATGTCTGCTTCGTTTCTGCTATGCGAGCCTGCGTCATTCTGTGACTGCCGTGTAAGAGCGTTCCTCACATGCAAATCGCCTCCAGCATCAGCGACAAACGGATCCACGCGACCTGGACCGGGTACGCAACGCGGCACGACGCAGCTACAAATTTGTGCTACATCAGATACTGTCTGAGTTTACTCCTTATTTCCGCGCATGAATCGTCCTTTCTCGTCGCTGTATTCACATGACTTCGTACGAGTGGCCGTCGGTGTACCTCGGATGCGCGTCGCCGAACCATCGACCAACGCGGAGCGAACGATCGCCCTGGCCCGCCGCGCGGACGACCAACACGCAGGCCTCGTTCTGTTTCCAGAAATGGGTCTCACGTGCTACACGAACGACGACCTCTTTCACCAGGACGCGCTCCTCGAAGCGGCTCGGGATGCCCTCAAGCACGTGCGTGACGCTAGTCAGGAACTCCGGCCCCTGCTTCTGGTCGGTCTGCCGCTCCGTGTCGAAGGACAGTTGTTTAATGCTGCCGTTGCGGTCCATCGCGGTCGAATCCTGGGTGTATCACCGAAAACGTATCTGCCGAACTACCGGGAGTTCTACGAGAAGCGCCAGTTCACACCCGGCGGACAAGCTACATTCGACTCCGTCCAGCTCTTCGGGGAAACCGTCCCGTTCGGCAACAACCTGATGTACGATGCATCGACGCTTGACGGCTTCACCGTCTTTCCCGAGATCTGCGAGGACGTGTGGACGCCCATCCCGCCGAGCACGTATGCCGCGATGGGAGGCGCGACGATCTGTGCCAATCTGTCCGCGAGCAACATCACGATGGGCAAGGCGAGCTATCGACGCCAGCTCTGCGCCAACCAGTCTGGGCGGTGCCTGAGCGCATACCTCTACGCCGCATCCGGGCCGGGCGAGTCGACAACCGACATGGCATGGGATGGGCACGCGCTCATCTACGAGAACGCACGCCGCATGGCGGAGTCGGAGCGATTTGCGGAAAAGGAGCAGCTCATCACAGCCGACATTGATGTCGGACGGCTGCAGCAGGAACGCATGCGCATGACGAGCTTCAACGACAACGCTGCCGAGCACCGAGAGCGCATTCAGAGCCTCCGCCGTATTCCGTTCGACTTCGACGTCCCGGCCGAAGCCGTACCTCTGAAACGCACGCTGGAGCGGTACCCGTACGTACCCGCCAACCCCGCCCTTCGCGACGAACGCTGCCGTGAAGCATACAACATTCAGGTCCAGGGCCTCGCCCAGCGCCTCCGTGCAACTGGAATCGAGAAACTCGTCATCGGCATCAGCGGCGGACTCGATTCGACGCAGGCGCTTCTCGTCGCGGCCCGCACGATGGATCAGCTTGGACTGCCTCGCGAAAACATTCTCGGATACACCCTCCCGGGGTACGCGACCAGCGATCGGACGCGAGAAAATTCGCATCGGCTGATGGACGCGCTCGGCATCTCGTCGCGCGAGATCGACATCACACCGCTCACGGAAGCGATGTTCGATGCACTGGATCATCCCTTCCACCGCGGCGAGGATGTGTACGACATTACGTTCGAAAACGTGCAAGCCGGGGCTCGAACCTCTCTTCTTTTCCGCCTCGCCAATCACGAGGGCGGGATGGTCGTTGGAACGGGCGACCTGAGCGAACTGGCTCTCGGCTGGGCCACATACGGCGTGGGAGATCACATGTCGCATTATGCGGTCAACGCGTCCGTGCCCAAAACGCTGATCAGCCACCTGATCGAGTGGGTCTGCGAGACCGACCCCTTCGGTGATGAGGCGACCGACGTGCTTCGCTCGATCCTCAACACCGAGATCTCCCCCGAACTCGTTCCCGGCTCGGGGGACGGCGAGGAGCCGTCGCAGTCCTCGGAAGACATCGTGGGCCCGTACCCGCTGCAAGACTTCAACCTGTACTACATCAGCCGTTTCGGCTTCCGACCGAGCAAAGTGGCCTTCCTCTCCCATCACGCATTCGGGCCCGGCTCGACGGACCGCGTTCCTGGCGTCGAAAGCGAGGAGTACGATCTCGCGACGATCAAGTCGTGGTTGCGGTTTTTCATCGAACGCTTCTTCCAGTTCAGCCAGTTCAAGCGCTCAGCTATCCCGAATGCACCGAAGGTTGGATCGGGCGGCTCCCTGTCGCCCCGCGGGGACTGGCGTGCGCCGTCGGACGCGAGCGCGAAAGCTTGGCTCGATGAACTTGAGAACGTGCCGGATCAGGCGTGATCCGCTCTGCAGGCGGAAACCGTCTGCGGTTTGACGACGCCCCCGCCTCGACATCCTCTACGCCGGTACTTCCTCCATCGTCTACTTTTATTTGCAATAACGGAAGTACAGCATCCGTTCGTCTCGGCGTATGTTTGGCTTTCCCTATCAGACAAACGTTCTGCGGTCCACGGGTGAAGCCTGCATGAGACGCAGCAGAAGCGAAACCGCCCGGTGGTTATGATGTTTATTCTTCTCGGACAGGTCGACTCCCTGTTTTACTCAATCCAGGCCCGTAGCTCAACTGGTAGAGCAACGGACTCTTAATCCGTGGGTTGGGGGTTCGAGTCCCCCCGGGCCTACCACGATGTACTAACACGAGATGCGTCTCAATGGCTGCTACAGCCGTTGGGGCGCGTTTTTTATGTCCGATGCCGGCATCTCAGCCGGTATGCGGGAGAGCGAATGATTATCCGCTCTCCCTCTCCTCGTGCTGTATCCGCGGCGACTGTACACAAAATTGTACACAGTGCAGATGAGATAGCGGGTTGGTGTGGCTAAAGACACAACGCGGAGACTGAAAGTGTTTCCACTATTTGCGCCTCGGCGGATGGTCTAAATCATGACGGGGGTGGGGCGATAATACGCTGTCCCCACCGCTCTAATACAAAGCAATCCCTTCTCATTTTGTAGAGATCGACTCAAGGTCGGTGATGGGAAACTGAAAACAGCTAGTCTCTAACTTCTCTCGCTTCCTCCAAGTTGAGCCGTGCGTTGTAACCATGCTTGCCGAGCAGGCTCATGAGATTACCCCCGTTCAAAAGTTGGAGAGGCTTATCTTTGGCGAATTTGTATGCGTCGGGTCCATAGTCACTAGTGGTGACGAGGATGCCTTTATTCGCACCTTCGTTCATGACGGTCCCGTACAGATCGCGTACGGCAGAGACCCCTACTGTTCTCGTGTATCGCTTGGCCTGTATTACAACCTTCCCTCCACGGATTGGATCAGGATCGATGGCCACGGCGTCTATTCCACCGTCTCTGCTCGCTTGCGTAACATTGACCTCTCCTCCATTGGCTGAGAATTCCATCTCGAATAACTCTCTGATCAAGTGTTCAAAGTCTTCCCAATCCATAGAGGCGACATTTTCCCCATCATCCATGTTCTCACCGATACGTCTAGAATCTGCGAACCTTGAATCGGATGTATCAACTTGAGCAATTGGGGTAACCGGAGCAACATCTATTAACTTGGATGCAGCAACTCCTTTCAGACTCCGAAAACAGGCTTTGGCATCCACATGCTCCAAATTCAACGCGCTAACTTCTTCTCGTGATACCTGCAGAGAGAGTATACAAACGGTTTCCTCGTGACCGGTTGAGGCATTAATTTGATCTACTACCCCATTAAGAACGACGTTCTCGATGTTGTTGGGATAGTCTAGAGTGAATATCGCATCCACGGTCCTCAGTGCCAACTGATACGGCAACGGCTCGTAAAACCGCTCGAAGTTTCGCTTGCTGAAAGCCTTGCTTTTAAATACATCTCTCGACTTTACATAATTTATCTCTTCTCTGTTTATCAGATCATTTGGGCTTGGCATAAAATAGTCCAATATGAGCGTCTTAGAGCCACTGTCAAAGCTAGACGACCTAATCCCACCAAAAGCCTCGGGGATTATACTGTCAATTTTATATATCGGTGAACTCAGAACTGTATTAATCACCTCGGCTACAGCGTCGCCCTCACCGGTTTCGTATTGTTCACGTATAGACCTCAGACGTTCTTCAGACTGACGCTTTTTACGTTCAATCTGCTTCTTTTGCTCAAGCCAATCTGACAATTCTTCTTCGTACGTTTCTTTCGCCCACCTATTCTTAAATTCTATCTCTTCTTTCTCGGCCTTCCAATTGCCCACGGCAATCTGATACCGATCCTTCATTTCGCGCCACTTTCTTTCAGCACGAGACTTAAATAGTTTATCTAATAGTGTAATACGAGGTTCATATTCTGACTTCGAAGGCTTCTCCGGTATTTCCTCGTAGGATGGCTTCTCAGGTTTCGGCGGGAGCTTCCCTGTTTCGGCCTTAAAGCCGCTCCAATCTATCGATAGCTGCGTTCGAACCCCTCGTGAGAGCAAGTTCCGTATTCCATCGATATAGAAATTCTGCAGAACGCGGTTGGCATCCGTAGCTAAGTCATTACGAAGGTTCTTTTGGTCGCTCTTGTTAAGGTTACCAAACGCTCCACTATGCACACGATTATCAAAAAATCGTTCAGCGACTCCACTTAGTTCCTTATCTATATCATCAGCAAGAACATTTACATGAAACCGCTCAGCCTTGAGATATAACTGTGCCATATTAGTCACCTATCGTTCGCATTTTGAAGCATCTGCTCCAAACATAAATTAAACGCCGTACGAACACAACGCTGCAGCCACGTCATGCCCCCTATTTTCCTGAATGAAGGAGCATACGAACAAATTGACCGAATCAGACAGGAGTGTATTCGACATCCAAGCGGGTTTGAATGTCGTATTTATCGGCATGGTCCCTAACAAGGGAAGTTGCATGATTGGCGTACGTCTCGACCTGCTGCTCATACCGCACCCAAAGGATAACTTCATCGTACTTGTAGAGCATGACACGCCAACGATCCTCCCCGTCGCGCTGCCTCTCTTCGATTGCCGCCTCGAACACCGGCCACATCGTCTTCACCTCCACGCTCTGCACGATGTACGACAAAAGTGATCGTGCCGCCTTGTCCGTGATCTCTCCCCTTTTGGCCTTGCTGATTTCCGGCTGCTCACCGCTCAGTTCGCTATCATCCGCATCCACAAATGTATTTCGGTCGAGCACCCGCCCGAATGCATCGGTCGTGTAGTCCCCGTCTCGCTCGTGTTGCTTAATCTGTTCATATGCCTCCTCACGAGCGGTTAAGACCTCTTCTATCACAGGGTGGTCAAGTAGACCGTTGACTTTCTCCCGGTCCGGATAGTCGTACCGAGTCCGCTCAGCGATCTCCTTGCTCGCGTTGTGCATGATTGTATTCTCGGATGCGCCGTACACGGCAGAGTACGTTCCACGCTTGACGGCATATTCCTCGGCTTCGCCGGCCTGCATGTCAAGGGCCTCCCTCATCGACTCCCACATATCGAAGTCTTCGGAATCGTCGAGATGAGAGGCAAGGGCCTGCGACGTAGTTGACATATCTACGTCATACTCTCCCTCGGCCACTCGGGCAAACATAGCGAGTTGGGCCTTGGAAAGGTCAAGCGCGACGTGCCGATCTCCGAGCATCGGCGGAATTGCTTTCGAGTCCACGCCGACGAGATGATTCGCCCCTACCGGCGTCGGGCGAGGCGTGCGGTTGCCGGCCTGATACAGCATGAACGGCATGTCTTGAAAGCGCCGGAGGTTCGTGATCGACTGCCGAATGCCTTTATTGTAGACCTCTGAACCTCGCTCTGCGGCCTCCATGAGAGCATCCACGCCGTTCTGCACGTTGTGAGCGAGTTCGGTATATACATCCCGACCGGGAGACCGCGCATCCCGCGTGAGATTGTTGAGATACTTGATGATACGCTGACTCTCACCAGGAGGAGTCACTTCGGCGTCGTCGGCCCTTCTTCGCTTCCCGTCAAGTTTCTCGAAACAGTCTTGTCGGAAATCGACCTTGGTTGGTCTCGACACGTCCCCTTTCATGAATAGGACGCTCTTCTTTCCCTGCCTGTCAAGAAAGAACGACGTTGCTTCATCCATAATCTCCTCCGGAGTGCCGTGATTCGTGATACGCCGGCAATGTCCATCAGCGTAGTCGCTCCACTCCAACTTGCTATCAACTAACGCGCGGTATGTCCAAAGGAGCAAGAGGGCCTGCGTTTGGTCTCCGCTTTTCTGCGGCCTCAATCCAAACGCACCTCGAATTGAGTCCCTCGGTACGGGTATATAGTCCTTATCAGCGTTTTTCTCATCTCGCTTCCGGTGTATGATGAGTTGCGCCATTCCTCGAAGCCCGTCGTGTTCTGCGAGAATCGGCCGCCATTTCTCCACGAGGTCAACTTCGTGTGCACTCACCCGGATGAATCGAAAGTCCATCGCTCCTTCGGGTCGCGAGAATGACCGATTGATGACCTTTAGGATCGTGCTAGCAGTTGGACTGACCGCTTCTCCCGGATTGGCCGGATCTCCGGCTTCTATCTTTGTTAACTGCTGCCTGAGGTCCCAAACCACCGGATGAGGCTCCAAATCGGCCTTCTGCGGCTGCTTAGGCAGTTCATAGCCGTCGCTCCAATTCCACCCCCCGGAAGGAGGTACACACGTATGGGCGCCCGTTCCGTCTCCTCCCGGTGTCCCTGTCTCCCGTGTCCCGTCCCTGTCCGGCCTCTCGTCCCGGTCCGTGTCCGTTTCAATCCGGTCGAGGGTGTCCCGTTCGTCGTTCTGCTCGGCCTCCTCGTTTAAATCTGCGGGGTGGTTTCCGGACATCTGTCGTACTCAATCGGCTATCTCGAAAGCGCACGAAGTCGTCACTTTATAAAAACCGATTTCCCGGTCCGGTCGTTGGGTGTTTAACCTCCGTTTAACCCAATCCTAAATCAGCCGTTAAGCCGGCATATTCGGCGCCGCATGTTCGACCGGCTGAACACGAAGCGTTTCGTATTGCCGGTCGCTTCCTCGGGCTTAGGCAACATCGCAGACTTGCCGCACATGGACCGCACGCACACAGTTCGATCAGTGACGGTTTTATGCGTTCGTTTCTTTAAGCCGCCCCCCCGTGCCCTCGACCGGGCGAGTTGAATAACCGATGGATCGGCTACTAATCCAGGAGACGTGTAGGTGCCACCGACGCGTACGACAGCGGGACCGAAATTTGGCAACGCAGAGCGAAGGCACCGGCGACGTCCCAACCATCGCCGGCCCACCTGCGCCCGCGTGCTCGGATTATATCCTTGCCTGCTCAAAAAAGTATGCCTCGACTACAACCGTACCGTCATCCTCGACGCGAAATGCCATTTCGGCATTCTCAACTCGTGCGAGCCAAACCCTTGACCGGAGGTAGTACGGCGTATCCGCCGTCAAAGATTTTGCGTAGAATGAAGCACGCTCGTGCAGCTGAGCGACGACAGCGGCAGTTTGACTGTCTTCCATTGCTTCTTTGTAGCTGATTGCCGCATCACGTCGGATGCGAATGTTGCACTTGTCCCCTAAGTCGGGTATGCTATTCATGACGAGTCTGTGAAGGCTTGTTGTGCTGCAACGGCTTACCACGCCGGCAGCAGAAAATGTGAAGACACAGACGCCCGTAGCTTTCTCTTGGCGGAGACTGCGGGCGTCTTGTGTTTGGTATACCTATAATATTCCGCCCGAAAAGCCGTTATGCAAATCTGTTTATCCACAATCTCCTAACGTCAAGGGCTTCCGCGATCTGCATAACGGAAATACGTTTAGCGTCCGAAATTGGGGTATCGGCGAATATGGATGAGACGAAAGATCCGTTATTGTTCAAGCCCGTCAGTTTCGGCATTATCACTCACAACTTTGTCCACACACTCTTCCACATAGGCCTACAGAGCAGGGGTTTTATAGGGCAATAACAGCATACTATGCTTAACTCATCGCCTGCTCCATCTCGTCTCGCAGCCGATTGCGCGACACATTGACGTACTTTAGTGCCGTCGATAGATCCGCGTGGCGCATTGCTTCCTTAATCATGTGTGCGCTCATGCCGGCGTCAGCAAGCGCCGTAGCGAACCCTGCCCGGAGATCATGAAACGTGAGGTTACGTTCTATGCCGGCCTCACGTTGCGCTTTGCAGAACCGCTTAGACGCACGGTGACCGAACGACTTAGGGTTGCGATCATGGGTGGGTCCGTTTGGCGTCCTAAAGACATATGAACGGGGACCTTGCCCCTGCGGAGCGTTGTCGAGAACCGATTTCGCCTTTGAAATGAGGGGAATGGTCTGCTCCCGGTTATTCTTCTGCCTCGTAATCCGAATCAGTCCACGGTCGAGGTCAATGTCTCGCCACCTGAGCCGACCAATTTCCGTCGCACGCATTCCCGTGTAGAAGGCCCACCGGAATACAGGGATCGTCCAAATCAGCTGCCCCGGCCGGCATTGATCCCGTTTGCGCAATTCCCGGTATTCCCGCCCTACCTCCCCTACGATCAACTCCAAGTCGTCCGGCCGCACGGGAGTCGGCAGTTTATCGGATTTTCGTGGCGCATCAACGTCTTCGATCACGTCGCAGTCCGCCCATGCAAGGACCGCGCGGACGTGACGCCACCGTTTGTGTCGGGTGGCTTGTGATACCGTAGCGTCGTGGCAGTAGTCTTGGACTATCGCCGGCGAGAGATCCGTCAGATCAACGTCTGAGCCGATTCGCTCGACGAGGCGCCGCCATACCCCTTCGTATGTGTCGATTGTCCTCTCAGAGCAGCCTTGCGCCTCCTTCGCGTCAATGAACGCAGAAATGACTGTCTTCACTGAGTGAGTGCGTGGGCCGGCACTTTCATAGTTGAACGGGTCGGATTTGCTTCCTTCCGCCCACGGATCAAAGCCCCCTTGCTCATACGCGTCCTCCAACTCAACGAGTTTGCGGCGTGCGTTTCGCTTTTTCGAGGTCTTGAGCGATAGGCGCTTGCGTGACGGGGATTTGTTGCTGTCGTAGAACTGAGCGTAGTAGCGGCCGGAGCGTTCGTAGATCGAAGCCATAGTGCGGAATCGAGTCAGGTTGATTCCGCACTGCCACAAAATTGTACACAG
The DNA here is from genome assembly GCF_002554795.1 of Longibacter salinarum. NCBI lineage: Bacteria > Pseudomonadati > Rhodothermota > Rhodothermia > Rhodothermales > Salisaetaceae > Longibacter > Longibacter salinarum. The sequence goes on from NZ_PDEQ01000001.1 coordinate 575,706, forward strand.
TCTGTCAGCCCAACACCGTTTTGAGACGCTGAGAGCCGATTATTGAGCATGACCCAACGGACTCTTAATCCGTGGGTTGGGGGTTCGAGTCCCCCCGGGCCTACCACACTTTCAGCGAAGACAAAGCCCCTGAGCGCCGGAAACGGCAGACTCAGGGGCTTTACTGTTTTACCAGGCTCCGTCGCCTGAGGGCGAATGCAAGCATCACCGTGCAACCCTACCATAAGATGCGTAAACAACGGACGTTCTCGTGCAGAGGGCAGTGCGAACGTAAACGGAGAAATGGCACGTACGGGCACTGCGGTGAGCCACACGCATCGTCAGGCGTTGGTATTGCCCGGTGGTTTTAGCGCCGGTGGTGTGTTAGAACTCTACTGCGATTCCGAACACCCCCCTTCTATGACGATCGCTTCAGTAGCAATCTCCTCCACTGATCGTCGATCGTTTACCGGAAACTCAAATCACTGGTGTGGGGTGCGCCCTTCAATCGACACAGTTTCTGAAGAGGTCCTTGAAAAACGGTTCCGATACGTCTGAGGCGGCATGCCCGTGTAGCGCTTAAACAGCTTACGGAAGTGACCCACGTCCTCATAACCCACGGCCCAGCACACCTCCTGAATCGTCTTAAGATCATTCTCTAGAAGATGCCTTGCCGCATTAACCCGCACTCGTTGTAAGTATTGAATCGGCGTCTCACCCGTGGATGCTTTAAAACGACGCGAGAATGTACGCGAACTCATACCGACGGAGGCGGCCAGTGCCTTCACACTAATCGACTCAGAAAAGTCCTTAAATAACTTCTCTTGCGCCTCCCGGATCTGTGCATCCTCATGGGTAATTTCCGGTGCCTCGGCGGTGTAGCCTGCCTGCCAGATGCGAGGCGTCTGCAAGAGAAGTGCCCGGGCTGTCTCCGCTGCAACCCGATGGCCACAATGCTTCTCAACCAGATATAAGCTCAAGTCGACACCCGTGAACACACCGCCACTGCAAAGGATGTTGTCTGATTCGGTCACAGATCGCTCGGGTTGCCAATCTACTTCCGGATAGCGCTTCCGGCATGCATCGACGATGGCCCAGTGCGTCGTCGCCGGGCGACCATCTAAGAGACCCGCTTCGGCAAGTAGCGCTGCGCCTGCACAGACACCACCGATCGCCGTCCCATTCTCGTAGGCTCGATTCAACACAGGGAAAAGACGCGCATTTCGCTTACACTCAAGCTCCAGGTCGGCCCCACCCGCCGACACGATCATTAGATCCGGAGATCCTATTTCATCGATTGACAGTTGTGGCTCCAGGATCAATGGAGTGAGGGTTTGTACGCTGTTGCCGTCAAGCGAGGCCGTTCGAACATTGAACTTTCGTTCACCTTCTGAGCCTTGAAGCTTTCCGTATAGATATCCCGCGTTACTCAAAATCTCGACCGGCACAACGGCCGTTGACGGTGTTCCTCCTTCGACCAGTACCACAACCACGTCAATCATCGCTCCATTTTCCTTCTGGCAGAATCACCCTGTAAGTATGTCGATTCTGCCACTATTACACAAGGCTTCAGCACTTTATGATGAAGTATAGCTGTTTACAAAGCCGAGGAGCACACCGAACCTGGCCAACCCAACTGGAAGACATTAGTTATGCCAAAATATATTATTGAACGCGACGTGCCCGGCGTTGGATCACTCTCGCTGCGCGAGCAAAAAGCCGGTGCTTTAAAGTCACTTCGCGCGGTTAAGGAGCTTGGAATTCAATGGCAGCAGAGCTACATCTGTGGGAACAAGACGTTCTGCGTTTACATCGCGGACAATAAGGACATCGTCCGGAAACACGCCGAGCGAAGCGGCTTCCCAGCCACGAAGATCACCGAGGTAAAAACGATGCACGATCCGACGACCGCTGAGATGCCGATCAACGAATCGACACCGGATCCACCCATCGACTGATTCCGGTACAAGACTTGAGACACCGTCAATGAAATGCCAAGGTCGGGCATCCAGGTTCAGCAGGTGGTCATCCGACGTAATGCTGTCGATACAGATGCCGGTCGAACTCTACGACGACGGGCCACTCCGCCGGCTGTACGTTTTGGCGAGGCAAGCCCCCATCAGGGCCGGCCTCCGGCAGCAACCGCGAAGGCATGTGGAGAGCGCGGGTGGATACCTTCTACGCCAGCGCGCTCTCGGTTCCAGAGTCGCGCACGAAAAGACCGCTCGTCCGCGTACGGGTGACGATCTCGCGCATCCGGGCGAAGTTGGGCGGATCCATGAGGCCGAAGATGTTCACATCGCCGCGGGGTGCCTCCTCGAGATACGACTCAAAATCGCCCACATGTACCTCCGCTGTCGCTTCGGGCATACGGGCCAGGTCTGTCAGGGTATGTAGGAAGGCGCGGGCGTCGTCTGCCTGCTCTTCGCTACGCACGACCGTGAGCAGGCGCATCTCCGCATTCCAGTTCCGCTTCAGCTTGTAGGCCATTAGCACAGGCAGGTCCAGGTTGCCAATGTCCATCGACACCTTCCAGTCCGGACTCCGGTCGTTGATCCAGACGTTCACCGTTTCGCGCTGACCGAGTCCGGCCCGACGGTGCGGCGCGTAGATGCACGTGCCCATCTGCTGGTCGCTGGCCGTGTGAACCAGGTGGCCGTAGTCGCCCTCCAGCTCGTCATCATCGGGCAGCGGCAGGAACAGGATATTTGGTTTGAAAAACGCCCCTTGCATCGTCTGAATGCTGGCGGTCAGGCTCGGCGCAAAGCGGTCGGCCGAGACCACAGCCGACGAAGCAAACACCCCACGCTTCCGAAAGGCAGAGGTAATGTCTTCGATCTGACGGGCGAGGTCGTCGGAGGCGTCTTTGCTGTCCAGCCCGAGTAGATTGACGGCCCCCTTCGGTGCGGCCAGGTCCTGGACGAAGAGGAACGAGCCCCGGAGCGTGTCGGCATCGCGGATGGGCACCAGGATGTTGGGCTTCCAGGCGCGTTCCTGCCGCGAGCTCAAATCTTTCACCTTCTTCGCGGCCCACTCCGCAAGCGACACGAAGAGCCCACTGCGAACGTCGGCCATGGAGTGGTCGAGGGTGCGGCGCACCAGCACTCCGTAGAACACGACGACAATGGCCAGGGCGGCCAGTCCGAACGTTGGATTCACGATGAACATGGCGAGCAAACATCCCGCCGCCCCGGCAAAGGACACTGTACGCGGCAGCCGCAAAATCGGCCGAAAGCTGACCAGGCCGAGCGTCTGTTCAACGAAGACGACGACGTTGATCATCGTGTAGGTGATCAGGAAGAACATCGTGATCAGCGGCGCGATCGCGTTCAGGTCGCGCACCATGAGCGCGGCCAGCACGAGTCCTCCCGTGATCATCATGGCGTTGCGCGGTTCGCCCGCGTCGGTTCGCTGTGACATCCAGCTGCTTGCCGGAAGGATGTCGTGGTTGCCGAGCGCCTGAAGAATCCGCGGTGCGCCGACCGCCGACGCCAGCGCCGATGAGAACGTTGCCCCGAGCAAACCCGCAACGACCGGCGCCCCCCAGTAGGCCATGTCGATCATGACCGTGTAGTTTGTCAGCAGTTCCTCGGTCGGTGCGGAACGCAGCAGCCAGATCGCAATCAAGACGTAGATCACAAAGCTGAGTCCGATGGCTGACATCGTGCCCAGCGGGATGCTCGTGCGCGGGTTCTTGAGTTCGCCCGACATGTTCGCCCCGGCCATGATGCCGGTGGCAGCCGGGAAAAAGACGGCAAACACGACCCAGAACGACACCCCGGGGAAGTTGTCCTCCGGTGCCCCGGGAAAGTCTCCCCACAGCTGGATTTCTTCGAACGGCACAACCATGGAGCCCGTCGCGGCGGCCACTGCCACAGAGATCAGCGACGTCACGATGACAGCCAGAATGACGTACTGCACCCGAAAGGCGAGGCTCGCGCTGATATACGCGATGCCGAAGATGAGCACAAACGCGCTCAGGTCTACCAGCAGCGCGGTATGATCGGGGAAGACCCAGAGCCAGCCTTCCCGGAAGCCGAAGATGTACATCGTCACGGCCAGCGCCTGCGCCAGGTACAGCGGGATGCCCACTGCACCGCCCACCTCGAGGCCCAGCGACTGTGAGATAATCGAGTAGGCTCCGCCCGCCCCGATCCGGATGTTCGTCGTGATCGACGACATCGACAATCCAGTAGCGGTCACGATGCCGAACGCAAGCCCAATCACCAGCAACGACCCGATGAGTCCTGCGTTGCCGACGACCCAGCCGGTGCGCAGGTACATGATAACGCCCAGAATGGTCAACAGCGTCGGCACAAACACGCCGGCGAAGGTACCATACTTGGTTCCCTTCGGCATAATGGCGGTCTCAGCCGAGGGCTCCACGTCGTTTCCCAACACGCCGCTCCCGGGGGCCGTCTCTGCGGGCGGCTCGCCAGCAGATTCGGGTGCTGGTTCACCGGATCCGTTTGATGCACCTGCTACGTCTTCAAGATCTTCCATCGTGTGTAGATTCTGACATCGTTCGATGGTCGCGGCGAATGAGCGGCCGATCTTCGTCTCTCCGGATCCTTTCGCATCCTTTGGATGGTCGTTAGCGTCCGGAGGATGACGCACTACTGTATACTAAAGTATATTCCCGACGCGTGTGCTTCCAGTCACGCTCCGCCCTCTCTCTGCTACCAGCGTTCGTGCAGCGAAACAGGTAGCATGTAAAACGCCCTCGCCCGTGCACCACCTGTTACGGCGCCGGGACGGGATGGTGTCATAGCCACTGGGTTTGTTATCCGACATAGCGCTTTCGGCATGCGAATCCAGCCCATCGCATGTTCGCACCTGTCAGGTCGCGTTGGACCGAAACGCTCCACGTACGCAGCATGCATTCTCGTTGCCGCACGCCGTTCCGTTTCGCGAAACGCGACGACCCAGAAGGAGTGGCCGGCACACGGATTCTTGCGCTGAATCCGATCCTTCGCTTTACGTTGCCCAAAGTGTAATCATACGTTTTCCCAATGATATTGGCGGGATCGCTCAACCCCTGTCATCGCAGCGGCTCCGAGTTGGGAAGAGAAACGTTTCAACGGTATACGTGCGAACGTTCTACTGCTAAGGGGTGGCGCGCCCGGAGAGTCGAAGCCGTTGGAGACACCGACATTTCAGGATCGAAACGGGATAACGTCGTACGTGACGCTGCAGACGCAATGTTGCCCCGTGGTCCGGACTCCTTCATCAAGACACGCGCTTTCCGTATCTAATTCCGGTCCTGGAACTCGATCGACGCCGCAGTCGAAATCCGATACCGCCCACTCAACCCGTCCACGTGCGACCACAAGCTGCTGGTCTAGATGACATCTTCCGCGAGCGGTAGCTGACTGCGAAAGCGGCCGTTCTGTCAGAGCGGTCCATTATTGTCCTGGGCTGTCTTCCATGACGTCGCAACAGGGTTGGGGCAATGCGCAGCGCAAAGAGATACAGTCTCAACAATTTTGGCACAACCGATCAAGAGTAACTCTAGATTAGACTTTGTGCGGATCGTGTGCGTAATTTTGCAACTATTACGGATAGTATTCATTGCGAAAATATCGTACCAACGTCGCTGAGGCCCGATTTAATCCGGATCGTTTTTACTATCTCGAAGCCTTCGAGATAATTATAATATTATATGGCCTGGAGCGTTCTCCCTTCGTCTGACTCGCTCTGTGTTGCATGAAGCTTCCCGGTCGCGACCGCGCCTTCGTCCCCGAACGGAAACTGACTGCCTATCTGCTTTCGCTCTCGCATCCGGTCGGTCGAGCGAAGGCACGGTTCTTCCACCGATTTGGCTTCGACGCGTCCAACACCGACCTGCTGAGAGACGAGCTTCTCGCCCTCGCCCTCGCCCGCCACGCGGACGTTGCGCGTACCGAGCATACCGCCTACGGCACAAAGTACGTGGTCGACGGTTCGCTCTCTACGCCCAGCGGAGACGAGGTGGTCGTCCGAACGGTGTGGATGATCGAGAAGTCAGAGCCGGATGCGCGTCGCTTCGTTACGGCGTATCCGGCGTAGCGTCACCTTCAGATGCAAATCGGCTTTCTATTGCAACGAAACCTGCTCCCAAGACCCATGGCAATTGAGGAACTAGACACAGTCGTGCTACTGCGCGACGCAAAGGAACACGGACTGGAGTACGGTGATATCGGTGCAGTCGTGCACCGGTATGCGGGAGAGGGAGAGGGAGAGGCGTACGAGCTCGAGTTTGTAACAGGCGAGGGCGAGACGGTGGCGGTCCTCACGTTGAGCCGAGAAGAGATTCGGCCGATGGACCGGCGCGAGATCTTGCACGCAAGGGAGCTCGCGGCGTAGCATGCGTCCTTGGGTGTTGCCCCACGTAGGTCAAGCCATATAACAAGGCGCTGCTGCGGAACCTGAACTGCTGCCAAATTTGGGTCGAGGCGTCTCCGTCGACTGATTCATAGCTTGGCGCGTCCAGGTCTGCAGAGCTTCGACCGTTATATAGCCGAGGAAGCATTTCCTTCGGTCGGTCGTTTGTTTGTCATCCTCATGAACCACCAAACGGATACAGGTCATGAATTGGACCGAACGAATTACCGTTAATCCAGAGCAGTGTGGGGGTCGGCCCTGCATTCGGGGCATGCGCATTCGTGTCGTAGATGTGCTGGATCTGTTGGCTGCTGGCTTGTCGCGGGCGCAGATCTTAGACGAGTTGCCTGATCTAGAAGAAGGGGACATTGAAGCTGCGCTGCGGTACGCGAGTCGACGGGTAGATCATCCTATTCTTGCGGCATGATCGAGATCTGGATTGATGCACAACTCTCACCGGCGCTTGCTGCTTGGATCAACCGTACGTATGAAGACATGACCGCCCAATCGGTTCGTGCCGTTGGGTTGCGGGACGCGTCGGACCGCGAAATATTTGACGCGGCGCGAGATGAGGGTGTGATCATGATGAGCAAGGATAGCGATTTTCTGAACTTGCTCGACCAGTATGGACCACCTCCAAAAGTGATCTGGGTGACATGCGGGAATACCTCGAATAAACGCATGCGGAAGATTCTAAAGAAGACATTATCCACAGCGGTCCGCATGCTGAACGGCGATGATCGCGTCGTTGAGATCGGGGATCTTTAAGGCTAGATAACACGGGCTCGACCGGACGGTGCCGGTGTGCGCTTTGAGTCGAACGGCGCGTCTCGTTTGCTCACGGCGAGGCCTGGCGTATGCACCGCCGGTGAGCGCTATCCGTTACACGCATCTGACTGAATACCCAATGGCCGAAATTCAGGAGTGGATGCTTGTTGCGATCATCCTGCTTGGCGTGTTGCCAATCATCGTGGCCATCGTAGATCGTTGGCGCCGCGGGAAACCCATCGTCTATTCTGACCCGCCTTCCCCCCTGTTCAAGGAAACATTCGCTTCGGGAAACTCGCACCGTTCATTGTTTGCGCAGCTTGGGGGAGCGACCAGGGCCCTTGTTGTCGCTGTGACGAGCCAAGAGCTGGTCGTCCGTCCGTTCTCTCCAGCCACACTGGTTCCTCGGCTTCCTGAGATCACCGGGCTGGAGCACCGAATCCCAGCAGCCGAGATTCATGAGGTTCGCTCCACAGAAGAAGGAGTGGACATCGATTTTACGAATGACCGCGGTGCAAGAGAGCGGCTCACGCTGCGCCTCAAAGACGAGAGCGGATTTCTCAATGCGCTGTCGGCGTTGCGCTGAGCGTATAACCCCGCGCTCGCACTATGCAAAGCACATGTCGGAGGGGTGTTTTTTCTGGGTGTGCGGGTGTGAAATCGATGAGTCTGGGGAAGCGCGGGCACCGAACGAACGATCCTCCCTCGGATCGGGAGGCTTGTCTCTAGCGCATCCAAATGCGACGGGAAATGGCGCACTCGGATTGGATGATTCGGGATGGGAATTTGGCGCGACGTGTCGCTACGAGGCCTCTGTGACTGGCACTTCAGGCATACACATCATATCTTAACACCGTCTCGCACCACGGTCCGCTGCTCTGCCGGCGGCTTGCGACGTATCCCGCCGCCGGGACGGTTGGTCACGTGCGATTTCGCTCGCATGTCTGTCCCACCACTTTCCCGCTCTTCCTATGGTGCCACCGAAAGCCGCTGCTCCCGAGGATCAACTCTCCGACCGCGAACGAGCACTGCTGCGCGATGCCGAGCGCATCCGCGCCCTTCGCGAACAATACTGGGACGCCCTCACGAACGGTCCAGCCTACGAAGCAACTCGTCTCCAGGACGAACTCCGACTCGCGCAACATCGGTTCCGAGAACGCTCGAACCGGCACTAACTGCCTCCAACCGACCTGTCGCCCCGCCCCTCTCCATTCTGACGTGCTTTTATAGCCGCCGGTGTTCGCCCAATAGCGAAGGCCGGCGGCTCTTCTCTTGTACGGGCGAGACGCCAACGGTCCCCTCCCCTTTCCTATATCGAAATGGGAACAGACAAGAAGCTGGACGATCTAACTGAATGCAGATACCCTACCCCCCTACCCCTGATATCCCCTCAGCGTGATGATGACCGACAAGCGTGAGATTACTCTTTCGATCGATGGAATGAATTGCCAGCATTGCGTCGGTGCGGTACGCGAGGCCCTATCCTCTGTCGATTCAACGGACGTTGTTAAGGCCGATATCGGAACGGCAACGGTGCGCTTCGACGAGAGTATCGCAAGTCGTGAACGCCTTATCACGGCCGTAGAGGAAGCCGGTTATACGGTCTCTGCGTAGATTCACCGCTCAGTTTTTGGACTCAGCTCACGGCTTTCATGGACATCAATGATGCAAAACGGTCAGACATCGCCAATCGTCTCAAGCGGATTGAAGGGCAGGTCCGGGGCCTCCAGCGCATGGTCGATGACGACCGCTACTGTGGCGACATCCTGAACCAGATCGCGTCTGTCCAGCAGGCCCTGCGGTCGGTCGGAAAAATCGTAACGCGGAATCATCTTGAGACGTGCGTCACCGATGCGCTCCGCTCGGGCAACCGCGAAGCGGCCGAGGAAACCTACGATGAGGTGATGGACCTCCTTTTCGATCAAATCAAGTAGACCGCTATCATCCCGGCTTCGCGGTGCGCTCGTTGACCTTCAGAAACCGACGCTCACGGGCGACGCTGACTCCCTTCTGCAAATCTCCCCACTCATGGACGCCCCCACCGAAGAAACGCTTTCTGACGAGACCTGCGAGGTCCCAGCCCAAAAATCCCGACCGCAGGCTGATTCCACCCTCAGAACGAATGGGGCCGCACAAACGGTTACGCTTCCCGTCACCGGGATGCACTGTGCATCTTGCAGCTCCCGCGTAGAGAAGCGCCTAGCGGAAGACTCGAACGTGCGATCTGTGTCCGTCAACCTTGCAACCGAGACGGCAGCCATCGTTCTCAAGGACGAAAATACGGCGTCAAACTCTCTTCTTCCCCACCTCATCGATGTTGTAGAAGACGCGGGGTACGGCGTCGCGACGCGAACGCTGACCCTGGAGATCGAAGGGATGCACTGCGCGTCGTGCTCATCGAGCGTCGAACGCGCGCTCAAGGGAACCGACGGGGTCATCGATGCGGCCGTCAATCTCGCCACCGAAACCGCGACGATAACCGTTCTCGAACGCGGGCCGGACCGACGGACGCTCGCCTCGGTCGTCCGCGACGCCGGATATGACGTCAGTGACACCGACGGCGAGGAGTCAACGTCCCTTACGGAGAAAACGATAGAGAAGGTTGATCAGGCGCGACGCCGAATGTGGGTCGCCTGGGCATACACCGCCCCGATCATGCTGGGCATGATCCTTCATATGGGCTTCGGCGTGATGTGGCCGAGCGAACCTATTTTTCGTGGCATTATGATCGCGCTCGCGCTACCCGTTCTCGCCGGGGTCGGTCGTGAGACGTTCCGCAGCGGGATAAAAGCGTTGTTGAATGGCGGCGCGAATATGGACTCCCTCATCGTTCTCGGTACGTCCGCGGCGTTCATTACCGGACCACTCGCCTACTTCATGTCGGTGGCCAGCTATGCGGGCGTATCAGCGATGATCATGGCGTTCCACCTGACCGGTCGATACATCGAGGAGTCGGCAAAGGGCCGGGCGTCGGAGGCGATTCGCAAGCTCATGGAGCTGGAAGCCAAAACCGCCGTCGTGCTCCAGAACGGCGACGAGGTGGAGATCGACGTAGCAGACCTGCAGCCTGGAGACGTGATGGTCGTCCGCCCCGGTGAGAAGATTCCCACGGACGGCGAGGTTGTCGACGGATACAGCGCAGTCGACGAGTCAATGGCTACCGGAGAGTCGATGCCCGTGGAGAAGGGAGTCGGCGATGAAGTCATCGGCGCAACCGTAAACCAGGATGGTGTCCTGCAGGTGCGCGCCACTCGCGTCGGATCGGACACGTTCCTATCACAGGTTGTCCGACTCGTTGAAGAGGCGCAGGGCACCAAGGTCCCGATTCAGGCCGTAGCCGATCGGGTAACGGGATGGTTCGTTCCGGCCGTAATTGGCGTGGCGATAACCACCTTCCTGCTATGGTTCCTCTTCCCCTCGGGAATGCACGTCCTTGCTGAATGGGGCGCCTTCTTGCCGTGGGTCGAGCCGGGTTTGTCTACACTGACGCTGGCGATCTCCTCGATGGTCGCGGTCTTCGTCATCGCCTGTCCGTGCGCGCTCGGTCTCGCGACACCGACGGCCCTGATGGTCGGCAGCGGTCTCGGCGCCGAAAACGGGATCTTGATCCGCTCCGGTGAAGCCATTCAGACGCTGAAGGACGTGGACATGATCGTCTTTGACAAAACGGGTACGATCACTCGTGGCGAGCCGGAGGTGACCGACGTGGTTGTCATGGCATCCAATACCAGTCCCTCTGAAGACGACATCGTCAGACTCGCAGCGGCAGCCGAACGCGGGAGCGAGCACCCGCTTGGGCGATCCGTCGTGCAGTATGCCGAGGACAAGTACAAAGAGATTCCGTCCGCAACTGACTTCGAGGCCGTGCGCGGTAAAGGGATTCGCGCGACCGTTGAGGGGCGGCGCATCGTTATCGGGACGCGGCGACTGATGTCGGAGGAGAACCTTGACCCTGCTACTGCAGATGACTCGATGACTGCACTCGAGCAGGAGGCGAAAACCGCTGTCCTCGTTGCCATCGATAATGTGATCGTTGCCGTCATTGGCATCGCCGACACCCTGAAACCAGAATCAAAAGAGGCGCTCCAGCAACTGCACGCTGCGGGCATCCAGACTGGAATGCTCACTGGAGATAACGAGCAAACTGCCCGGGCGATCGCAGAAGCTGTTGGCATCGACCACGTCGTCGCCGAGGTGCTTCCCGACGGCAAGACCGACGAGATTCGGCGTCTTCAGGACGCGTACGGACGGATCGCATTCGTCGGAGACGGCATCAACGACGCTCCTGCACTCACGCAGGCAGATGTCGGGATCGCCATCGGGACCGGAACGGACATAGCCATCGAAGCGAGCGATGTGACACTCGTCCGCGGGGAACTAACTGGTGTTGCGGAAGCCCTGTCGCTGAGTCGTGCAACCTTCCGAACGATCCGACAGAATTTATTCTGGGCCTTCTTTTATAACGTCGTCATGATCCCGCTCGCGGTCATTGGCTGGATGCATCCGGTCCTGGCGGAGATCGCCATGGCGACAAGCTCCATCACGGTCGTCGGAAACGCGAATCGCCTCCGCGGCCACGACCTTGAGAACTGATATTCGACGCACGCGAAGAAACGGAAGATGCGGGGCACGGTGGAATCCGAAAAAACGGGTTTGACCGGCCCCGTCTTCGTTTGTCCCCATGTGCCCGTCATGACGATGTCGAGCGAGAAGCAACGTTGATCTGGAGCCGATCTACTCCCAGCACCTGCTTCGGACGAGCCGCACAAGCACCGGTTACATCGACATGCCTCCCAATTACCACTTAGTAACAACACGGGGGCGCCGTTCACCTCGAGCCCGACAACTGCTTTTCTTCTGGCTCAACGCCGTTTTTCCGCGCATTGACAGGGCAAATCTTGAGTCGTTGAGATGTTTTGCCCGAACCGGTGCGGTTGACAATTCCCTCATCGCGGCTAGGTTATACTACGGTCGATGCTGAGAAGTCAAATTCGGAGCCATCCGAAGGCATGAGAGGGCCCGTGTACTCGCAGGTTCGCTCGGTCCACGATGTGGCTGCCCGGACGTGCTCGCCCCCCTGCAGATTAGATTCATCGTCTCCTCTCCTTTAACGACCTCGTCCAGCATCGGTAGCATGGAAGATCGCGTCATCCCCATCATGTCCGACTCCGCCACGAACGATTCCACCGGCGGTCAGACCGGCGTCCGTCTCCGCCCACACGGCTATTTCTCGCTCCCGGATTGGCAGCCTGAAGCGATGGAAGCGTTGCGAGACGCGATCCACACCCGAAACACGGAGATCCGCCTTACCCACGGGGAATGGACGATCGGAGCCTACGGCTTGGAATCGACGACGAACGTGAATGCGATCGGCGAAGGTGATCTTCATCCACCCGACCGACTAAACGGCGCCGTTGCTTATTTCTGTAGCTACCAGAATGGTCTCGACAGCCCGATTGTTTACGCAGCGTCCACCTCGGTCGACGAGCTGGTCGAATGGGTCCGAAGCGCTCCACTGAAAGCCCGCCGCGAAGCTCGGGACGAAGGGCAACCGCTCTAAAGTTGCTGCTGCAACCGCACGAGAAAATCGCGCAGGTCCTGGAGTTGATCACGGAACGCTTTTCTTCCATGGACGCCTTCGCGGTCGAGAACGGCGCGAGCTCCAGCAATCGTATACATCTCTTCTTTCAGTAGATGCTGGATTCGCTGCACGATGTCGACGTCCGCCTCCGTGTAGATTCGACGCCCGGCTGCGTCCTTTCCAGGTGAGAGATGCTCGAACTCGCTCTCCCAGTACCGCAGTACGTGGGCTTCAAGATCGACGCGTTCGGCTACCTCTCCAATCGTGTACCTCTCCGGTCGCGGTCGATCTCCGGATTCTGTGTCTGTCACGTCGTCCTCTGCGTCTTCCGGCGACGCGGACGTTGGCCTGTCTTCCATATTGGACTCGGTGGACATTGCTTGAGAAAAGAGGTCCGCAGGTTGTGCGGAGTCAGGCACGGTTGAAGAGTCGGACATGTCGGTCGATCGTCGACAGAGCGTGGGAAGAAAGCTACTGTGATTTAACGGTCCAGAAGCCGTAAGTGCAACCCATCCGCATTGACCGGGCACGACGTCTGCTGCATCTTGCGAGCACCGCGTCCATCCCCTATCTGCGATCTGCCTGTGCCGACTGATTCCTGGAAATCCGACGCCTCTCTCCTCCTCGTCGTCCTGATCTGGGGCGCGAATTTCCCCATCCTTAAGGTGGCACTTGAGGCGATGCCGATTCACGTGCTGAACGTGTTTCGCTTCATCGTATCCGCGGGCGTCCTGGGAAGCATGTACCTCTGGAGCCGCAGAGGCCAGGATATGGCGACATTCTTTGCCCCATTCAAGCGCCATGCACGACGCCTCATCGTTCTGGCTCTTATCGGATACGTGTTCTACCAGGTGTGCTTCGTGGTCGGCGTCAATAATACGACGGCGGGAAGTGCGGCACTCATCATGACGAGCGCACCGATGTGGACAGCCGTCGTCGGGCAAATAGCCGGTACAGAATATCTTGGACGCTTCGCCTGGATCGGACTCGCGGTATCGATGCTCGGCACCGCGTTCGTCGTGGCCGCAGGATCCGAGACCGTGGCCGTGGGCGCCGGCTCCCTGTTCGGAAATGCTGTGATCCTGCTGGGCGCCATTCTGTGGGGAGCCTACACGGCGCTGAACAAACCCGTCGTGAGCGATATTTCCCCAGTCGCTGCCACCTTCTTCGGTATCATGATCGCGCTCCCCGTGCTCGCCGGCATTGGTGCTCCGTACGCGTCGGGCGTCGCCTGGGGCGAGGTCGACCTCTGGGTCTGGCTTGCCATTATTTTCAGTGGCGGCCTCTCCACGGGGATCGCCTTCGTGATATGGAACACCGCCGTGCGAAATGTGGGCGCCTCGAACACGGCGATCTACAACAACCTCGTGCCCCTGGTCGCGCTGGCGGGTGGCGTTCTCTTCCTCGACGAGACCGTAAATGCCTGGCAGATCGCAGGGGGCGTCCTCATCATTGCCGGCCTGGTGCTCGTGCGACGGTACCGTCTGCGTGAGGCGGCTTGAAGCAACAAGGAAAACGCTCCCAAGAGTAGCATCGCCCTGCATCCGTTCGTCAATACAGCCCCCCCTACATCCTCATCCGATGCTCAAGGATTGGAGCGATTTCACTCGCACTGGCTACGTTATCACGACCATGGCCTACACACCAATCACATCGAACGAGGAGCCTGTGACCGGATCCTTCTCGACTTCGATCCGAACGGGAAACGCCTGCTTCAACTCCTGCAGGTGCGTGATGACGAGAATCTTGGAGAAGTCCTCCCGAACCGCCTGAATCGCCTCGACCAGTCGCTCGATGCCCTCACGGTCCTGCGTGCCGAAGCCCTCATCGATCACGAGCGTCCGAACCCGCACGCCGCTCCGTTCCGCCAGCAGTTGGGCTAGGGCGAGACGTAGAGCAAAATTGACACGGAAGCTTTCCCCGCCTGAGAACGTCTCATACGGACGAGGAACGCCCTGCTCATCCGTAATGATGATCTCCAGGGTCTCCTTCGTACCGCCCGTCTTCTTATCCTTGAGCGTCTCCAGCCGCACGTTCATCTTGCCATCGGTCAATCGGTCGAGAAGCACATTTGCGCGCTCCTCAATCTCCGGCAGCGTTTCTTCGATGATGAGAGACGGAATGCCGTGCTTGCCGAAAGCGCGCCGCAGATGTTTATACAATTGCTGCTGACGCTTCGCTTCCTTTCGCGCCTTCCGAGCAGCGGTGATCGCCTTCCGGTCTTCCCGGGCCTGGTCGAGTCGTTCGTCGAGCATGCCGAGACGCTTCTGGAGCTCATTCAGACTCGTCTCCGCAGACTGCACTTCCTCTGCCTTTCTCTCTTGCTTGTTTTGAACCGCCGCCTTCCCCTGGATCTCTTCGTTTAGAGTCGCCAGGGACGACTGCAGTTCTTTTCGCTTCTCTTTTTCAGCTTCAATCTTTTCACGTACACGCTCGCGTTGCGTCTTCCAGTCATCCCGGTTGCGCTGCGCGTTGACGAGATCCTTCATCCGACCGGCCGCCTCCTTTAAATCGGCGAGCGTGTTCTTCACCTCACCGAACCGCTGGGGGTCAAAGTCGACGTTCGAAAGCTGTTGCTCCAGTTGTTCGATCTGTTTCGGCAACGGAGCGAATGCTTTCCCCGTGTCAAGGGACTCTCGCAGGTTTTCGATCTGCCGTTCCTGGTCCTCGATCTTGCGCTCCAGCTCATCCCGGCGACCTTCGAGATTATCAATTTCGCGAAGCTGCTCCTTGTACCGATCGACCTGCGCGGCCCGATTGGTGAGCGTCTCGAACGCCTCCGCATCGAAGGCAATCTCGGACATCTGCTTTCGGATCGCCTTCTTCTTCTCCCGCAGCTCGTGCCCGTACGCTTTCTCCTGTAGCTTCCGATGCAGCTCCGCCGCGGACTGCCGATCGCTCTGGAGACTCCGAACATTCTCGTCGCGAGCCCGCTTCTGCTCCAGCAACGTCGCCAGCTTCTCCGCGCTGCCGTCAAGCGGCTTCAACTCCGACTCAATCTCCCTGTACTTGGTCAGAAGGCGCTCGCGCTTCGTCTTCGACGACTCGATGTTTTGCTCGAGCTCCTTAATCCGTTCGTTCGTCGTGCGGAGCTTGGCCTGAAGCGTTTCCTCAACCTGTTCCGCGTGAGAGGCGGTAAGGTCCGTTCCACAGGTCGGACAGGCCCCTCCATCGCTCGTCCTAAGTCGCTCAAGAGTCGCTTCTGCCTCCTCCCGTTCCTCCTTTCGAGCCTCAACTTCTCCGCTGTACTCCTGCAACGTCTCGCGGATCTTCGTCCCGCGTTCTTTTACCTGCTCGAGCTTCGAATCGAGGGTTTCCTTCCGTTCAAGTTTTACTTTAACTGCCTCAACCTGCTCCGACAGCGCGTCCGTACGTGCCAGTTGCTTCTTCTCTCGCCGAATGCGTTCCTTCAGGGCATCTAGTTCCCCCTGTAGCTGCTGGCGCATTCCAACGAGACGCGTCTCGATCTGTGAAAGAGATTCTTTCATCGACTCTCGTTGATCGCGACGCTCGGCCATCTCCTTCGCCTTCGCTTTCGCGTTCCGGGCGGCCTCTAGCTTCTCTTTTAGGTCGCTCTTACGGGAAAGCTTCGGGCGTATCTCTTTCAGGTTCTTCTGGTTGTTCTTGCGCTCGACCTGGAGACGATTCAACTTTTTCTCGAGCTCGTTGCGGCGTCGCTCGAGCTCTGACGTCTTGGACTCGATCTGTTTCTCGATCCCGCGGTGAAGGTCTCGCTTCTCGTCGAGTCGTTCACGCTCTTCCTGAAGCTCCTCGTACCGCTCGTACTCTTGCTGGATTTTCTCGCTACGCGCTAAAAGATCGTCCGCCCCCTGAATCTTTTTCTGAAGCTCCTCCACCTCCTCGCGGTGAGAAGCCAGCCGTTCGTCAAGATCCTTCACTGTCGCCGTTACTGACTCGGCCTCTTGCGCCTTTGCACGAAGCGAGGCAAGCCGCTCCGTCAACGCTTTCTCTTCCTCTCGAAGGGATTCAAGTGCATCCGTTTTCTCCTTGATCTCCGACTGAACCGTACTCCGTTCCTCCTTCCACTCCGGCACATCTTCCAGTGCCTCATTCAGTCGGTCAATCTCTGTCGCCTGTCGCTCGGCCTCATCGCGTGCCACCTTCATCTTCTCTCGCGCACCCTGGGCGAGCTCCTCGTATCGCGTGAGATTGAGGATGTTGACGAGAATCTCCTTCCGCTGGCTCGGGCTCTTTTTCGTAAACTCGTCCGAGCGGCCCTGAAGCAGAAATGCCGAGTTGATAAAGGTGTCGTAGTCGAGCCCGACGGTGTCCTCGATGATCGCCTGCGTCTCCCGCTGGTGCGCGCCGGTCAGGGGCTGGTACGCCTCCTTGTCCGGCTCGTACAGCTGAAACTCAAGATCCGACGTAGTGGTCTTCCCTGTTGCCGACCGACTGAACGAGCGCTTGACACGATACCGAGCGCCTTCCACATCGAAAGTAAACGTCACCTCCATGTGCCGCGACCCGATACGAATCAGTTCGTCGTCGGGCTTGCGCTTGCCACTGGACTTACGAGCTTCGCCCCACACCGACCACGTGATCGCGTCCAGGAGAGCCGACTTCCCCTGGCCGTTTCGACCGGACAAGCACGCGACATCGAATGTGTCGAAGTCCAGAACCGGAGCGTCGGTCCCGTAGCTGAGGAAGTTTTGAAGCTCTAGACGAACAGGAACCACAGATTCGGACGGAGGGGAAATTCAGCGGATACGTCTGGATATCGCGCGGCGCGGTACCACCGTCAACCGGCTTTCAGCAAAACGGTACACGGAACGCTTTGATTCCGCATGAGCACGCAATCTTCGAAGCTGGTCGGACGCAGATAATAATTCGAGGCGGGAACCAACGGCCCTCCATCCCTAATCGTCCATGGGAAGAAAACGGACGTCGGCCTACGTCTTTTCAATCACAATAGAACGACATATCCGCCAGAAGGTATTTACGTTGCCCAACGCTTGACGTATCTTGAACGTACCTACGCCCAGGTCCACATCTCCCTTTGCCTAGCCCGACACCGTCATGGGTTCTGCCGCGACCGATCCGTATCGCTCTTCCTTTCGCACGTCCAGCCAGGGTCTTGACTATGACCTCGTCCCCATGCGTCTATGGCGAAAAGCCAAATCCCTGGGTACGTGGGATCCCGCAGAGATCGACTTTTCAAAGGACGCAAGCGACTGGCAGTCCCTGGCCGATGACGAACGCGACCTCCTCTTGCGTCTGACGTCGCAATTCGCGGGCGGGGAAGAGTCCGTCACGCTCGACCTCTTACCCATGCTGATGCTCGTCGGCCGAGAGGGACGCGTCGAGGAAGAGATGTTTCTCACCTCCTACCTGTGGGAGGAGGCCAAACACGTCGAAGGCTTCGACCGCTTCCTCCGTACTGTGGTAAATGCAACGGGCAGCCTCGAACACTACTTCACCGACGCCTATCGCACGATCTTTTACGAGGAGCTTCCTCGGAGCATGAACGCGCTCAAAACGGATTCTTCGCCCGAGACCGTGGCGCGGGCAGCCGTTACCTACCAGATGATCGTCGAGGGCACGCTCGCCGAGACGGGGTACCACGCCTACTACACTGTGCTGGAAGCACGAGACATTCTTCCGGGGATGCAGACCTTCATTCGAAACGTGCAGCGAGACGAGTCCCGTCACGTTGGCTACGGCGTGTACCTGCTGTCGCGGCTCGTCGCAGAGCACGGACCAGCGGTATGGGATGTGATTGACGAGCGGATGGGAGAACTGATTGCGCTCGCCATAAGCAACATTCAGGAGACACTCGGCGGATATGACCCGGTCCCCTTCGGCATCTCTCCCGATGACTTCGTGGAGTACGGAATGGGTCAGTTTCAGAAACGCTTCGCAAGAATCGAGAAGGCCCGGTCACAATCTCTCGACGAGGTGCTGTACGATGGGGCCAGCTCCTCTGCCGACGGGAATGGGGCACGCGGGAGTGCGAGCACAAGATCTGCTTCCCTTCCATCCTAAACCGGTCTGCGTGGAGCCGGAAGGAAGGCGAAGCGGTGGCCCGCCCGCCGGCTGTTAGAGGTCTGCCGAAAGCGAATCCGGGTCCGTCTCGCGCGCTGCGTCTGTGTCCGTCTCCGGTTCTGCGCTCGTGTCGTTAGACGTTTCGCTCTCGCCTCCATTCTGAAGTTGAGGACGAACACTACGACCGAACGCTTCGGAAGCCTGTTGCACAGCTGGAAGGTATGGTGCCACGCGATCCCATGTCCCGGGCAGCACCTCCGCAATCGGTGTGTACAGGGCAGACGCCTTCTGCGTCTTATCGTCCGGCAAGCCGGCCTGGGTGGTCACGAGAAATAATACGCTGAGCAGAAGCGCCGCCTTGAACGCTCCGAGCGCGCCACCGGCAGCACGATTCGCGAACGACAGGTTCAGCGATTCGACGGCTGCCTCAATCATTCGTGCGAGCGCGATTACAATCAGTTGCACACCGCCGAACACAACGACGAATCCGACAATCGGCGCGGTCGACTCTGATAGCCCGATCGTGTCGACCGTCATCGCACCGATAGGGCGCATGAGCTGGACGCCGAGAATAAAGGCGAGGATCAGGCCGAAGATACTTGCAACCTGCCGGATCGCCCCTGCCATGAGTCCGCGCACGAGCCCTCCTGCAAGGGCGATCAGGATGAACCAGTCGAGATATGTCATCATGCGGGTCGGGCAAAAGTCGGGTGGCACACGCCGAAATCCGGCGGAGGGGTCACGTTTACATAATAGGCGGCCGTTGTACGATGCACGCGCCGCACCGTTCGACGTTGGGTAAACATCTTCAGGCGGATTCCAGACACTCGTTTCCCGTTCGCTGAGTCTCCGGGTGCCGTATCAAAACGCGAACGTCCCTATCCGAGCTTTTCCTTCACGACTCGCTGCACGCGGGACCCGTCCACCTTTCCGCGAAGCTGGCCCATCGCTCGGCCCATCACGGCGCCCATGTCCGACATATCAGACGCGCCGACGTCCTCGATGATCGCATCGATGGTTTCCTCAAGCTTCTCGTCAGACATCGGCTCGGGCATGAACTCCTTCAGAACCTCGAGCTCTTCCTGTTCCTTCGCCACGAGATCGTCGCGTCCCGCCTCCTCGAATTGCTCGATCGAGTCCTTCCGCTGCTTAACCTGCTTGCGCACGACGGCGAGCTGCTCGGTATCGTCTAGTTGAGCGTCGCCGCCCTCACGCTTCTCGATCGTTTTGTTCATCAGCGCCGAGCGCAGTCCACGAAGCGTACGAAGCCGGACTTTATCGCGTGCTTTCATCGCGTCCGTAATCTCCTGCGTGACGCGGTCCATGATCGATTGCTCTGCCATAACTAAAGATCCGATAGATCGAGAGGTAACAAACGGAAATCGCGCGTGTCCACCGAGGCGCGATGCGTGGGTTCACGACGGAGCGGGTGTGTCGTTCCCGTGCCTCCACTCGCGCATGTTCGGGTTCGACCGAAATGCTCGCAGACCGCGAGAGATAATGACGACAAGCCGAATAAATCACGAACCGCTCACATTGGAGCCTAGCAATCTTACACCGTTTCAACTGTAAAATGTCGGTGTCTCCGACAGTCGTCGGGATGAGCCTCAGCATGAGAACGTTTCAACGGATAAGGTGGAAACGTTTTTCCTGCCCAGATCAAGGCAACTGAGTCGGCATGGCGAGGTCACTCCGACATTGTCATTCCTGAAACGTATTAGATCTCTTCGCCGAACCCATTGTGGAAGAGATCTTCCAGCGCATCCGCCGCGTCATGCTCGTCTTCGCCGTCCACGACCAGGGTGAGGGTCGCCCCCTGCTCGGCCGCCAGCGTCATAACGCCGATCACACTCTTCGCGTTGATCTCGTACCGATCCCGGCGCAGGAATACTTCGCTGGTGTATTTCGAAGCGGTCCGAACGATCATGGACGCCGGTCGCGTGTGGATACCGGCTTTATTTCGAACGGTCAACTCGCGTTCAATCATGCGTTCCAATCGATCGGATGGCGAACGAACTAGTGGGAGCGTGCTTGCAATGTCTCAAGAAGCCATTGTAAATGCGAACGTGCAGCACCTTCTGGCAGCACACTGAGTCGTTCGAACGCGTCTTCCGTGTAGGACTGAACCGCAGCGCGCGCCTCGTCGAAAACTCCGAGCCGCTCCATGCGTTGCCGCGCCTCGGGCACCTCGCTCGCCAGGATACCGCCATCGAGAAGTCGAGCAAACCAGACGCGATCATCCCCGTCCGCGATCTCTAGTGCTTTCAGCGTAACGTACGTGCGCTTGCCATTCTGCAAATCGCCGCCGACGGCTTTTCCCCAGCGCTCGCTGTCCGCCGTGACATCGAGCAGATCATCCTGAATCTGAAACGCCCGTCCAGCAGCACGTCCGGCTTTTGAAAGCGTGGAAACGTGATCCTTCGGCGCACCGCCCGCGATCGCGCCGAGCTCGAAGCAAGCCGACAACAGGGCGGCGGTTTTGCCGTCGATCATCTCGAGGTAGTCATCGACCGACACGTCATCTTGCGTTTCGAAGTGCGTATCGAGCCGCTGCCCGACGCAGAGCTGTTCGACCATCCGGTTGTAGACCGCTAGGAGCGGCCGTGCGGGAAGCGCCTCATTGGCTGTCAGCAATTCGTAGGATAGCGCCAGCATCAGATCGCCGGCCAGGATAGCGGTGCCTTCGTCCCATTTGATATGGACGGATGCCCTCCCCCTTCGCTCATCCGCATCGTCCATGATGTCGTCATGAACGAGCGTGAAGTTGTGAAACACCTCGACTGCAAGCGCGACATCGATCACGTCGTCGAGATCTGCACCGTAGCACTGCGCGACAAGCGTGAGCAAGACCGGACGGACGCGCTTCCCTCCTCCTCGGAGGACGTAGCGAATGGGATCGTACATCAGGTCCGGACCGCGATCTTTGAGCGCGTCGATTAACGCCTCGTCGATCCGGTTCCGAAGCGCGTCAACGCGATCCTTCGAATCAGGAGGAGACTCTATCATACAACCGGTGATGCGGAGAGAGAACCGAGGGGGCGGGATCAACGGATCTACGCGAGGTCGTCCAGCACGTTGTTGATGCGATGATGGACATCGTCGATCGAACCGGTACCGTCGATTTTGACAAGGAGTCCGCGACGATCGTAGTAGTCCTCCAGCGGCTCGGTTTCCTCTCGATACACGTTCAGCCGGTTCCGTACGGTCGCCGGTTTGTCGTCATCGCGCTGCACGACCATGTCCGAATCGACGTCCGCGGGCGGCGGGTCATGGTCGAGGTGGTACGTTTTCCCCGTTTCCTTGTGGACACGACGCTTGGAAAGACGATCCACGATCACGTCATCGGGGACCTGGAGGCTGATGCAGGCGTGGATCGGAGCGTCATTCGCCTCCTCAAATTCGGTCAGCCACTCCGCCTGCTGCGTCGTCCGCGGATATCCGTCGAGGATAAAGTCGTCGTAATCCCGATCAGCAATGGCGTTCTCCGCAAGCTTTCGCACCACTTTGTCCGGTACGAGGTCCCCCTTCTCGACGTACGACTTCGCCTCCAGCCCCACCGGCGTCTCATTTTTCATCGCCGAGCGGATGATATTTCCTGTCGCGATCTGTTCAAGACCCCGATTGCTTTCGAGAAGTCGAGCCTGCGTGCCTTTGCCCGCGCCGGGCGGGCCAAACAGAATGATACGCATAGATTTCAGAGCGGAGTGCGTCGTAGGTGAATGAAGTGGGTGAATCTGCAGCGGAGGCTGGCGAGGGCGCAAGCAAACGAATACGCCTCCCTTTCAGGAGAAAAAACCTGGTGCGCCTCGTCACGAAAAGAGGTTTTCGTCGATGGTCTCGTCTAGGTTCGCGTTCGCGACCACTTTCTCGATCACGTCCCGCGCAAGCATCGTGATCGCAGTACGAGCCACCATCTCAAACATCTCATACAGGAAGCTGCTTGACTCGCTATCGCGGGAACGGTCGTCGTAGACGACGAGCGGGACGCGTTCCTTCAGCACGCCGCGAACGGCGTCCTCTACATCCTCCCCTTCCCCGATGGCCTCGCGAACCTCGTCTCGCACGGCGTCGATATAGGCGGAGGTCAGCTTCCGGTGCTCGCTCTGAACCCGGCGACGCTTGCTTCCGCCAAACGCCCATCCGATGAGGAGACCGGCAGCAACGGCTCCACCGACACTTGCCAGCGGATGCTTCGCAAGCTTGTTCCGGACGAGATCCTGCGTCGATACGATCTCACCCTGTAGCGAGTCGAATCGCTCATTCATCGCGTCCGAAACGGACTGCAAGCGAGCTTCAAGTTCCGCTTTGCTTGGCTCTTTCGACATGGAGAGGAAGAACTGAAACGGGAGGAAATGATGCGGGAGGTGTCGTACTGCTCAGTATGATCGCGCCGACGGTCAGAGGTCGGCGGACGGTGTGGCTTGCGACGTCTTGGCCTGGGAGGTTGCCGACTCCGGGGATGGCGTGTCATCCGAGGCGCTATCGGTGGACTCGTCGTCGCTTTGGTAACGGTCGCCTCGAATCTTCTGAAAGAGAGGGGTCTCCACTACAATCGGATGACGTTTTGCTACAGTAGCGACGATGAAGGCAACCAGAGACAACAGACCGGAAACGATCAGGAATCCCCAGAATGGGCGGCCGAGCCACCAACCCAGACCTAACGCGATGGTCGTCAACCCGAAGAGGCCGGTAAAGAAAGCCAGGATTGCGAGTACAACGCCGAGCGCCGCCTGGCTCGCCGCGTCGTCGACCTTATCATTAATCTCCCGAACGGCGAGATCCAATCGTAAATCGATCCACTCGCGAAGATCCGTCACAATGCCCTTCGTGTCGTCCGTCATCCGCTGAAGCTTTCCGCCTCGGCGCGACGGAGTCTGCGCGGGATGCTCTGTGCCCGGTCGATCGGGAAGCGAAGCCATAGTCACAGGGTTTGCTCAGCAGTATGAAATGACATCGACAATATAGGATGCGCAGCCGGGAGTGCAAGTGAATATGCCGTCAGCAACAGGTTCAATCGAAACGACTGGCATACGATTGGGGGTTTTCTCCACACCCTGACGAGCAGGTTCTCCAGTCGTTCAGCCCGAAGCCTTGCTCTCGTGTCACGCCGTCGGATCCAACCGATCGAATCCAAACGGTTGATTCCCATGGTTACGATTCCGATCCTTCTCCTCCCCCGTTCCAATTGGATGGGCCCGCAACAGGGATATCGCTCATCGACCACCTCCCGTACATGCCCGACTTTCAGACCGAGACGACCCCGAACCCCAACAGTCTTAAGATTACGACGGACGCGGGTCGTTTCATCGATGATGGTCTCGTATCGGCCTCCTCACCCGACGACGTGCCAGAAGACACACTCGCGCACAAACTCCTTTCCGTGAAGGGCGTCGCAGATATTCTCCTCCTGCCTGCCTTCCTCACGATCTCTCGAACGGATGGCGTCGCCTGGTCGACGTTGATGCCGAAAGTGGAGGATGTTCTGACGAGACACTTCGCCGAACGAGCGAAACGGACGTAAGCCGTGGAGCCACAACACTGCAGGCGCATCAGGCTAGCGCACGTACAACGCGGCACGGTCGCCACGCGGTTACGCTAATA